>JACMLX010000194.1 GCA_014379355.1 Gemmatimonadaceae bacterium | reverse complement strand
CCGCGTCGAAGATTCGTGGCACCGTGCAGAACGACATCCTGAAGGAGTACATGGCGCAGCATGCCTGGTGCTTCCCGATCGAGCCGGCGCTGCGACTGATCGTCGATGGATTCCAGTGGAGTGCGGAGCATGCGCCACTGTTCAACACCATCTCGATCTCCGGCTACCACATTCGCGAGGCGGGATCGACGGCGGCGCAGGAGCTCGCCTTCACGCTGGCCGACGGCTTCACGTATGTGGAACGCGGCATCGCGCGTGGTCTGGATGTCGATTCCTTCGCGCCGCGCCTGTCGTTCTTCTTCGACATCCACAACGACTTCTTCGAGGAGATCGCGAAGTTGCGCGCGGCCCGTCGCATCTGGGCCCGCACGATGCGCGACAAGTATGGTGCCCGTGACCCGAAGTCGTGGATGCTGCGATTCCACTCGCAGACGGCCGGAGTGACACTGACGGCGCAGCAGCCGATGAACAACGTCGCGCGTGTCGCCTACCAGGCGATGGCAGCAGTGCTCGGTGGCACGCAGTCGCTGCACACGAATTCGATGGACGAGACCCTCGCGCTGCCGACCGAAGAAGCGGTGCAGGTGGCCCTCCGCACGCAGCAGATCCTCGCCTACGAGACCGGCGTGCCGAACGTGATGGACCCGCTCGGCGGTTCGTACTACGTCGAGGCGCTCACCGACGCCCTCGAGCGTGACGCCGAGTCGCTGTTCGCGCAGATCGAGGAGCAGGGCGGTGTCGTGAAAGGGCTCGAGGAGGGATGGTTTCAGCGCAAGATCGCTGAAGCGGCCTCGCGGCATCAGTGGGAAATCGAACAACGGCGCCGCCTCGTCGTTGGCGTCAACGAGTTCACGAACGAGAACGAGGAGATCACGATTCCGCTGCTGAAGGTTGGCATGGATGCCGAGCGCGAGCAGCGTGAACGGATGGCGCAGATGCGCGCCACGCGCGACAACGCGGCGGTGCAGCGCAATCTCGACGCCTTGCGCACCGCGGCGCGCGGATCGGACAATCTCATGCCGCTGATGCTCGACTGCGCACGCAGTTACGCCACCTTGTACGAGATCCGTGCCGCGCTCGAAGATGTCTTCGGCGCCTATCGGGAGCCGGTGTTCTTCTGAGCACTTTCGTGAGCACGGTCGATGGCGCGTGGTGGAAGACGTACTTCGATGCCAGCTATCTCCTCGAGTTCGAACCGTTGTTCGAGGAGACGGGCAATCGCGCTGAAGTCACGCGACTCATCGAGCTGCTCGAATTGCCGGACGGCGCAAGGTTGCTCGATTGCCCGTGCGGTCAGGGGCGACACGCACACCTCCTGGCCGAAGCGGGGTTTGACGTCACTGGTATCGACTACTCGGCGCAGCTGCTCGCAATCGCGAAGGCCCGTGGCACCGGGAAACGACTGCGGTACCGCAAGGGCGACATGCGCACGTTGCCCGCGCCGTGGACGGCCAGGTTCGACGCAGTGCTCAACCTATTCACCTCGTTCGGATTCTTCGACGATGCGGCCGACGACGCGAAAGTCATTCGGGAATTCGCGCGCGTGCTGGCACCCGGCGGGCGGCTGGTGTGGTACGGCGGCAGCCGGGACGGCGTCGTGTCGCGCTGGATCGGACGCGACAGCTGGCACACCAAGGACGGGACCGCGGTCAGCCACGACCGTGCCTTCGATCCCGTGAGCGGGGAGATCACCATCCAGACCACCTGGCGCGGTCCGAGCGGCGCCGGCCAGCGTCTGCACCGGATTCGGCTCTATACCGCGACTCGTCTGGCCCAACTGTGCGCGGACGCCGGCCTCGAGGTCGAGTCGGTTTACGATGGGTTCGAGGATCGCCCGCTGCGCCGGACGTCGCCCGAAATGCTGCTCGTGGCCCGGAAGCCGTTCCTGTCTCGCGTGAGAACCCGCCGTTAGATTCGCGCTGTTGCCTTCAGTCCTCACGTCCACTTTGTCATGACTCGACCGATTCGCGTGCTGGTGGCGAAACCGGGGCTCGATGGCCACGATCGCGGTGCCAAGGTCGTCGCTGCCGCCCTGCGCGACGCCGGCATGGAAGTGATCTATACAGGCCTCCATCAGACGCCCGAAATGATCGCCACCGCGGCGGTCCAGGAGGATGTGGACGTCGTCGGGCTCTCGATCCTGAGCGGTGCGCACATGACGCTGTTCCCGCGTGTGCTGGCGCTGCTGAGGGAGCAGGGGCGGGACGATGTCCTGCTCACCGGCGGCGGCATCATTCCAAAGGAAGACATGGAGGCACTCAAGGCGCAGGGTGTCGGCCAGCTCTTCGGTCCGGGCACCAGCACTGCCGATCTCGTGGACTTCATCCGCACGTGGTTCGCGGAGAAGGAGTCGCAGCCGACGTGAGCTCGCGCCTGCGGCAACTCAGTGAGGCGGTGCGCGCGGTCGAGGCACGGATTCGCGAAGGTGGTGGTGCCGAGCGATCGGCGAAGGAGCACGCACGCGGGAAGCTGACGGCGCGCGAACGCGTGACGCGCCTCATCGATCCCGGCACGCCGTTTCTCGAGCTCGGGCTGCTCGTCGCATACGATCAATACGATGGACAGGCGCCGGCCGCGGGCGTGATCACAGGTCTTGGCATGATCCACGGCCGCGAAGTGGTCATCGTCGCCAATGACGCCACCGTGAAGGCCGGATCGTGGTGGCCCGAGACCATCCGCAAGATTCTCCGCGCGCAGGAACTCGCGATGCGGTGTCGGATCCCGATCGTATATCTGGTGGACAGCGCCGGCGTGAACCTGCCGTATCAGGGCGGCGTGTTTCCCGGTCAGTACGGGGCCGCTCGCATCTTCTACTACAACTCGGTGATGCGCCGCTACCTGCGCATTCCGCAGCTGTCGGCCGTGATGGGGCCGTGCATAGCCGGTGGCGCGTACCTGCCCGCGCTGAGCGACGTGATCGTCATGGTGAAGGGGACGTCCTTCATGGGACTCGGCGGTCCGAATCTCGTGAAGGGTGCGACGGGTCAGACCATCGACGGTGAGACACTCGGCGGCGCCAGCACGCACACCGCCGTCAGCGGGGTCGCACATTATACCGCCGACGATGATACGCACTGCCTGTCGATGCTGCGCGAGATGATCGCGCGACTGCCGGGCGCGCATCACATCGCCAACACCGCCGACGTGGCCAGCATCGCTCCCTCGCGCCCTCCTGATTCACTCTACGACGTGCTGCCCGCTGATCACCGCATGTCGTACGACATGCATCACGTGCTCGACGCCGTCGTCGATGCGGGATCACTGGTCGAATTCCAGAAGGACCTGGCCAGGGAAGTGATCTGTGCCGATGCGCGTGTCGATGGCATTGCCGTCGGCGTGATCACGAATCAGCGCGGCCTGATCAAGGGACGTCCCGGCGAAAAGCCGCGCTTCGGGGGAATCATCTACGCCGAGAGTGCGGAGAAGGTCGCGTTCTTCATCGATCGCTGTGATCGGCAGGGCATTCCGCTGTTGTTCGTGCAGGATGTGTCGGGATTCATGGTCGGGCCCGAAGCGGAGCACGAGGGCATCATTCGCGCTGGTGCACGCTGGGTGGAGGCGATGGCGACGGCGCGTGTGCCGAAATTGGTGCTGACGGTGAATCACGCCTCCGGTGCTGGCTACTACGCGATGGCCGCACAGGGGTTCGATCCCGACCTGATCCTCAGCTGGCCTACGGGCCGCATGGCGGTGATGGAAGGCGAGAGTGCGATCGCCGCGGTGCACGGACCGACACTCGATGCACTGAAGAAGGTCGGTGCAACGCCGTCCGACGCACTGCAGCTGTCCATCGCCACGATGCGTGACGACTACGAACAACAGCTCGACGCCCGTTATGCAGCCGCACGCGGCTTCGCGGACGCGATCGTCTATCCCGAAGACACACGCCCGTTGCTGGCGCTGGCACTGCGTGCCGTGCGACGGAATCCGGGTCCACACCTGGGAGCCTTCGTGCTTCCGCCGCAACCCACGGAAATGGCGTGAGTCACTCGCGCCTGGAGATCCGATGACGAAGATCGTACGCGTGGCCAGCGGCCAGGGCTTCTGGGGCGACTCACTCGATGCGCCGCGACAGCAGGTGGAGGGCGGCCCGATCGATTACCTGATGCTCGACTATCTCGCCGAAGTCACGATGTCCATTCTGCAGAAGCAGAAGGAGCGTGATCCGGCGATGGGGTATGCGCGCGACTTCATCGGTGCCATCGAGAGTGTGCTGCCCGGCATCGTCGAGCGCGGCGTGAAAGTCATCGCGAATGCGGGCGGCGTGAATCCGGTGGCGTGTGCGCACGCGCTGATCGCCGCGATCGCGAAAGCGGGTCACGCGGGCCGGGTCAAGGTCGGCGTCGTCACCGGTGACGATCTGCTGCCACGCATCGACGAACTGATTGCTGCCGGCCATGCGTTGAAGCACATGGAAACCGGCGCGCCGCTTTCCTCGGTGCGCAATCGTGTGCTGTCGGCGAATGCCTACATCGGCTCGAAGCCCATCGTTGAGGCACTGGAGCAGGGCGCGCAGATCGTGGTCACGGGTCGATCGACGGACACTGCGCTGACCATGGCACCATTGCGTCACGAGTTCGGATGGGCTGCCGACAACTGGAACCAGCTCGCGGCCGGCATCGTCGCGGGACACATCCTCGAGTGTGGTGCCCAGTC
Source organism: Gemmatimonadaceae bacterium (assembly GCA_014379355.1). GTDB lineage: Bacteria > Gemmatimonadota > Gemmatimonadetes > Gemmatimonadales > Gemmatimonadaceae > JACMLX01. The sequence continues at coordinate 29,392 of JACMLX010000194.1, read as the reverse complement.
GTCAGGCGGCAACTGCCTGCACGACTGGTGGACGATACCCGATCTTGCGAACATCGGGTATCCGATCGCGGAATGTCAGTCGGATGGCAGCTTCGTCATCACGAAACATCCGAACACCGGTGGACGCGTGAGTGTGCCGAGCGTCAGCGAACAACTGGTGTACGAAATGGGCGATCCGCATTCGTACATCACGCCCGATGTCGTCGCCGATTTCACGTCGATTCATGTCGCACAGGACGGAGCGAATCGTGTGCGCGTGCACGGCATCACAGGTGGCCCGGCAACACCGTTCCTGAAGGTGTCGATCGCGTATCGCGCGGGCTTCAAGGCCGTCGGCTCACTCGTGTATTCGTGGCCCGATGCGATGGAGAAGGCCGAAGCCGCCAATCGCATCCTGCGCGAACGTCTGGATCGACTCGGCCTGAAGTTCGACCAGATCCTGTCGGAGTTCGTCGGCGCGAACGCAACACATGGACATCTGTCGGGCGATGGTCGCGACGCGCCCGAAGTGCAGTTCCGCATCGGAGTCCGCGGCGAGGATCGCGCCAGCGTCGAACGGTTCACCCGTGAGATTGCCCCGCTGGTGCTGAATGGTCCGCCGAGCGTGACGGGCTTTGCCGGCGGCCGACCGAAGGTGGAGGAAGTGATCGCGTACTGGCCCGCCCTGATCGACAAGCAGGTCGTCACGACGCAGGTGGAGGTGATGTCATGAGTGCCGGCACAGTGCAGGTTCGCCTGCTGGACCTCGCGCACACGCGCTCCGGCGACAAGGGTGACATGGCGAACTGCGGCGTGATCGCATTGCGCGCCGAATGGTATCCGCTGCTCGTGCGCGAACTGACCGCTGAGCGTGTGCGCGCGCACTACGGTGCGCTCATCGCCGGGCCGGTCGATCGGTTCGAGCTGCCGAATCTCATCGCGCTCAACTTCCTGTTGCATGGGGCGCTGGACGGCGGTGGTACACTGTCTCTCAAGACCGACGCGCAGGGCAAGGTGGTGTCGACCGCGATGCTGCGGATGATCCTGACCGTGCCGGCGAAGGAAGCGGCAGAACTCGACTTGCCGGTCCTGACCCACAAGGAGTGAGTGATGAGCCAGCCAACGCCGGCGTCGTTGTCCGCAGTGATGTCGCGCATCCGCACGGTGCGCGCTGACGGCCTGGGCGTCATCACGCTTGCGCGGCCCGAGAAGAGGAATGCGCTGGATCGTGAGACCGCGATCGAGCTGGCGCAGGCGCTGCACACGCTGGAGGCTGCGGACGATGTGCGCGTCGTCATCGTCGAAGGTGACGGCGACGATTTCTGCGCGGGGGCCGACCTCGCGGCACTCGATGCGACACTCGATGCGGGCGTGGACACACACATCGAGGATGCCCGTGCGCTCGGTCGCGTCTTCCGCATCATGCGCGAGATGTCGAAGCCGATCGTGGCCATCGTGCGCGGGCGCGCGCTCGCCGGCGGCGCCGGACTCGCCACCGCGTGCGACATCGTCCTCGCTGAAGAGACGGCGCAGTTCGGCTATCCCGAAGTCCGCATCGGGTTCGTTCCCGCGATGGTGATGACGATGCTGCGCCGCGCCGTCGGTGAAAAGCGGGCGGCCGAGCTGGTGCTGACCGGCCGGCTCATCAGCGCATCGGAAGCCGAGCGCATCGGATTGATCAGTCGATGCGTGCCGACGGCAGCGTTTCCGGCCGAAGTGGCGAGGACCATCGAGGCGCTCGTCAATTCGCCGCGCACGGCGATGAGACTCACCAAGCGACTGCTGTATCGCATGGACGATCTCGACTTCGCGCAGAGCATCGCGACGGGCGTCGCCACGAACGTCGAGTCGCGCGCGACTGACGACTTCCGCTCCGGTGTGCGACGATTCCTCGACCGCAGTCTTCCGGCATGACCATCATCACCGTTCAGATCGCCCTGACACTGATCGGTGCCGGGATGTTCGGATACGGCGTCCTGGAGGACAACGACGCCTTCCGTCTCGCGGCGATCGGTACGCTCGCGGTCGCCCTGGTACTCCGCTTCGTCCGCAAACGCACGCAAAAGCACGACGTGCCACCCGGCTGAGCGTCGCCTGCGACCCAGCAACCACCCGGGGTCGCTATCTTGTATGGATGTTGCGCGCTCCAGGTTCAGTCCCCGAACTCCTCGCCCCGGCCGGTTCCTTCGATGCGGTCAGGGCGGCCGTGGCCAATGGCGCCAATGCCGTCTACCTCGGTGCCGAGCAATTCAACGCCCGCGATGAAGGGGCCCAGCTCACACTCGACGAGCTGGAAGCCGCCTGCCGCCTCGCCCATCAGCACGGCGCACGCATCTACCTGACGTTCAACGTGCTGGTGAAGCCCGCCGAGCTGCACGTGGCGCTGAGCTACCTTGGCGAGTGCATCGATCGCGGGATCGATGCTGCCATCGTGCAGGACATCGGCGTCGTACGATTGATTCGCGAGATCTATCCGACGCTCGAGATTCATGGCTCGACGCAGATGACCGTGCACGATGAATCGGGCGCACTCGTGATGCAGAAGCTCGGCGTCGATCGCGTCGTGCTCGCGCGCGAGAACACTCTCGACGACATCCGCGCCATTCGCGCCGCCGTGCCGGAACTCGGCCTCGAGTCGTTCATCCACGGCGCGCTCTGCATTTCGTACAGCGGTCAGTGCTACATGTCCGGCATGATCTCCGAGCGCTCCGCGAATCGGGGATCGTGTGCGCAGAGCTGTCGCAAGGACTACATCCTCACCGATGAGGCCAATGGCGCAGAACTGGATCGCGGCTACCTGATCAGCGCAAAGGATCTCGCAGCGCACGATCATCTCGCGGACATTGCCGATGCGGGCATCGGATGCCTCAAGATCGAGGGTCGCAAGAAGAAGCCCGAATATGTCGCCACGGTGACGCATGGGTACCGCGAGTTTCTGACGCGACTGGGCGCGGGCGATCGCAGGCCGCCGTCGATCGCCGACACGGAGCCGCTGGTGCAGATCTACAGCCGTGGCAACACCGGCGGCATGTACGGCGGTCGTGCGGGTCGCGACTACATCACACGCGCACAGCCCGACAATCACGGCCTGATCCTCGGACGTGTGCTGGAGAGTTCCGGGTACGACGTGACGGTGGAAGTCACGCACGCCATCGAGGTCGGCGATGGTGTCGGCTTCGAGCCGCCCGATCTCGGCGGCACGAAGGCGATCGGATTCACCGTCATCGGCGTGCGCACCGTCTCGCAGCGCGACGGGCTCGTGAAGCAGGTGATCGCTGCACGGCACCACATTCCTGCCGGGTGGACCGTCGTGCGCTCCTCGCACGCAGCGCTGCTCGCCACCGCTCGCGCGTCGTTCGCCGCGCTGCCGACGACGGTCCAGCAGCGCAAGCACCGGCTGGATCTGCGGCTCTTCGGCAGTGCCGGCGGGCCGCTCAAGATCGTGGCGAGCTGCGGCGACGACGACGTCAGTGCGCGCAGTGAAACGATGCTCGCTCCCGCCACGAAGCGCGCACTCGACGACGTGATGCTGCGTGAGCAGCTCGGACGACTCGGTGAAACGCCCTTCGTGCTCGGTACGCTCGACTGCGGCGGATTGTCGGCGGATCTCTTCCTGCCGGTGAGCGCGATCAATCGCCTGCGGCAGGACGTCGTCGAGCAATTGCTCGTACAGCGCGACTGGGCCGAACAATCCCGGCTCGCCGAACGTGCCGAGCGCATCTCTCACGCGATCGCGTCGCCGGAGCCGCCGGTGTTCGCGTCCACCGCCGCGCTGCTCGCAGAAGTCTTCACGATCGAGGATGCGATGACTGCAGCGGTGGCAGGCGCACACGAGATCGTGTTCGATCCGTTCCTGCGTCACCCCGCGCCGTCCCTGTCGAAGGTGAAGGGGTTGCAGGAGCAGCTCGCCGCGCTTGGTGTCACGCTTCGTCTCCGCACACCCACCGTCGTACGCCCGGAGGAGCGGAAGTCGGTCAGCAAGTGGCTCTCGCTGATGACGCCGATCCAGACGGGGCACCTCGGATTACTGTCCGAGCTCGCGTCCGAGGGTCGGGACGTGATCGGTGACTACGCGCTGAATGTGTTCAACCAGCACACGGCCGCCGAGTATTTCGCGCTCGGTGCGCGACGCCTGACGCTGTCCGTCGAACAGACGGTCGAGGAGATGCTCGCCACCAGCGCACCATGGGAAGGCACCACCTTCGATGCCGTGATTTTCGGCCGCCCGGAAGGCATGACCATCGAGCATTGCGTGCTCTCCGCGGCGTTCGATCGCGAGGTGACGACCTGTCGCGATCTCTGCGTGCAGAAACACCCGAACGTGTCGATCACCGATCCCGCCGGATACACCTTCCCGGTGGCGACCGACAGCGCCTGTCGCAACCGGTTGCTGCACTCTCGTCCGATCGAGGCAGGGGAGTACCTGCCGCGGCTCTGGCGTGGCGGTGTGCGACATTTCCGCCTGCTCTTCAATGTGCCCGGTGATCCGCTGGCCGAGGTCGTGCGCGGGTATCGCGCGATGCTCGACGAGCTCTCGGCCGGCGATCGCGTCGGGACGGATCGCGTACGCGCCTTGTTTGGACAGGCCTTCACGCGTGGCCATTTCGCACGCGCTGTCTGATCCCATCGTTCGACCTCGCTTCTACACACCATTCCCGACATGCCGACTCCGTTCGAATCCGCCCAGCTCAACCTGCAGCTCTTCGACATGCGCCGCGAGTCGGAGCTGCGCAAGGCACGCTCCTGGTTCATCCTGGAGTTTCATCCGTCCACGTTCGAGGAGTACATCACCGCCTACGGCGGCGACAAGAACTCGTGGATGCGCATGGTGCTCGGCTACTGGGACATGGCGGCGTCGATGGTCACGCACGGTGCGATCGACCGCGACATGTTCATGGCCGCGCACAGCGAGATCATCGGGACATTCTGCAAGGTGCAGCCATTCATCACGGAGGTGCGCGGTCGCCTCGGCCCGAAGTCGCTGAAGCACATCGAAGATGTCGTGATGGCGATGCCGGACGCGGACGCTGAGTTGGAGCGACGCCGCGTTCGCCTGAAGACGAACTGGGAAGCGAAGCAGGCGCCGAAGGCCGGCTTCCTCAGCTGAGTGGATTGAGCCACGCACAGTCACGCAGCGATGACGCCGCGATGACGTTCCTGCTGATGCTGGACGGCGCGCGTCCCGATGATGTCGCCGTGACCTCACGTCGCCCAGCATGCTGATCGCTCCCACCATTGAAGATGCACGCGCCGTGTTGCAGGCGCGTTTCGGGTACGGCGCGTTCCGACCCGGTCAGGAGCGCGCGATCGTCAGCGTGCTCGCGAAGCGCGATACCCTCGTGGTGTTGCCGACCGGTGGTGGCAAGTCGCTCTGTTATCAGGTGCCGGCACTCGTCACGCACGGCCTGACGGTGGTCGTGTCACCACTGATCTCGCTGATGAAGGACCAGGTCGACGCGCTCGAACGGCGCGGCATACCCGCAGCGTTCATCAACAGCACGCTGAGCAGCGCCGAGGTGGGTGATCGGCTGGTGCGCGCACAGCGCGGTGAACTGCAGATGTTGTATGTGGCGCCGGAACGGTTCGACGTCGGATCGGCGGCCGAACGATTGAAGGCGATCGGCGTTGCGCTGCTCGCGGTCGACGAAGCGCATTGCATCAGCGAGTGGGGCCACGACTTCCGCCCGAGTTATCGTCGCGTCGGGGAGGTGCGCCAGCGACTGGGCAATCCGCCGACGATCGCGCTCACGGCCACGGCGACACCGGTCGTGCGCGAGGACATCGCACGGATTCTCGACTTGCAGGATCCGGAGATCATCGTCACGGGCTTCGACCGGCCGAACCTGTCCTACGGCGTGATTGCGGCGAAGAGCGATCGTGAGAAGGACGCGGTCGTCCTCGATCAGCTGCGCAATCTCGAAGACGGCACGGGCATCGTGTACGCGTCCACGCGCAAGACGGTCGAACGCATGGCGCAGTTCCTCGATGACAACGGCATCCCGGCCAGCGCGTATCACGCCGGTCTCGATGACGAACGTCGCCGTCGCGTGCAGGACGCCTTCATGTCCGAACGCACCCGCGTGATCGTCGCGACGAACAGCTTCGGCATGGGTGTGGACAAGTCGAATGTGCGCCTGGTCATCCACTACGCGATGCCCGGCACGCTCGAGGCGTACTATCAGGAAGCAGGCCGCGCCGGACGGGATGGCAGCCAGAGTCGCTGCCTCCTGCTGCATGCCTTTCCGGATCGGTTCACGCACGAATTCTTCATCAAGACGGCGCTGCCGGATCGTGCGTTGATCGAGTCCGTGCACCGTCGCTGCCAGCGCGAGGCGGATCGCGGCGGCGTGGTGTCCGCGACCGCCGACGAATTGGCCGGCGGCATCGGCGGCAAGACCTCATCGAAGGCGGTCGAGTCAGCGCTGCGCGTGCTGGCCGATGCCGGCGTGCTGCGCTGGGATCCCGAATCGGCGGGCCTCGTGCGACTGCGATTGCTCGCGACGCCGGAGCGCATCCGCGAGGAGCTCGGTGACGCGTATCAGATGGAGCGGGAACTGCTGCGCGCCTGCTGGCGCGTCGCCAGGGATCAGCTGTCGCGTGGCGCAATCATCGACCTCGACGGACTGCCGCCTGGCTTCGGCGGATTCGTCGGCGCCTTTCCGATGCTCGAGACACTCGAGTCTCGCCAGTTCGTACAGGTCGAACGCGTGGGTGGCGGGCTGCGGCTGGTGGATCCGTCGATGTCACTGGATCGCGTCTCGATCGACTGGCGCGCCCTCGATCGTCGCCGTCAGCGCGAGTTCGACAAGCTGGAAGCGATGCAACGGTATGCATACGCAACGACGTGCCGACGTCAGGCGCTGCTGCTCTGGTTCGGTGATCCGGCCGCGCGCGCGGAATGCGGCGCGTGCGACAATTGCCTCGGCGAGCGTCGAAGCGCGCCAGCGATTCGCTCGGCGTGGGCGTCGGATGGCGCCGCCCGCACCCGCACACCGAAGGATCCGAACGCGAGTCGCGACACGCAGCGCAAGTCGAAGGAACGCACCGGCGCGGTCACGGAATCCGACGCCGACCTGTTCAACGCGCTCAAGGCCTGTCGCGCCCAGCTGGCCGTGAAGCAGAAGGTGCCGCACTACGTCGTCTTTCCGGATGCAACGCTGGCTGCGTTCGCGACACGCCGTCCACTCACCCCGGCCGCCATGTCAGCGGTGCCGGGCGTCGGACCGGTGAAACTGGAACGATATGCCGAGCCTTTCCTCGATGTGATCCGCGCCCACGGGCGTTGATACGTCCGGCGGCTGCGGGCGTCTCCTTCGCGACGCGGTGGGTCTGTGCGACCCGCGGTCAGGACCTGCGCCCTGACGCGTGCCCGGCCGCTACTTTTCCCGTTCTACGGGCGCCCACGCGTGGCAGCCCCCAACACCAGTCAAATGGACGATTCGCTCTACTTCAACGAACAGCATCTGCAGGTCCGGGAAATGGTTCGCTCCTTCGCGAACGATCACATCCGGCCTGTTGCCAGCCGGCACGATGCCGACTCCAGTTTCCCGTGGGACAACATCGCGAAGATGGCGGATCTCGGCCTTCTCGGCATCCCCTGGTCGGAGGACCTCGGCGGCACCGGCTTCGATACGACGGCGTTCATCATCGCGATTCATGAACTGGGGAAAGTCTGCGCCAGTCATTCGATCACGATCTCGGCCCACACCACGCTTGGCACGTCACCCATCGTCTACTTCGGCAATGACGCGCAGCGTCAGCGCTACGTCCCGCTGCTGGCGTCGGGCAAGGTGCTGGGTGGGTTCGGCCTCACCGAACCGAATGCGGGCAGCGATGCCGGCGGTACGCAGACGACCGCCGTGCGCCGCAATGGACATTACGTCCTGAATGGTACGAAAAGGTTCATCACGCATGCCGGCGTCGGCGAAATCTTCATCGTCACGGCGGTGACCGATCCGTCGGCAGGAACGAAGGGCATCAGCTCGTTCATCCTGACCAAGGAAACGACGGACCTCGCCGCAGCGCGCGCGGTCGGTGTCGGGCATGATGATTCACTCGTGCCGATGGCCGGGTTCCGCGCCGGGAAGAAGGAGGACAAGCTCGGATGGCGCGCGAGTGACACCCGCGAACTGATCTTCGAGAACGTCGAGGTGCCGGTGGAGAACCGCCTCGGTGAGGAGGGCATGGGCTTCATCAATTTCATGAAGACGCTGGACGCCGGTCGCATCGGGATCGCGGCACTGTCCCTGGGCATTGCCGAAGGGGCGTTCGAGGAGGCACGCAAGTATTCGATCGAACGGAAGCAGTTCGGACAGTCGATCGTGAACTTCCAGGGCGTGTCGTTCCAGTTGTCGGACATGGCCACCGAGATCGAAGCGGGCAAGCACCTCACGTATCACGCGGCCATGCTCGCCCAGCAGGGTCGGCCGTACGGAAAGGAAGCGGCCATGGCCAAGCTGTTCTGCTCCGAACTCGCCATGCGCGCGACGCTGAAGGCGATCCAGATTCACGGCGGATACGGATATACGAAGGACTATCCGGTCGAGCGCTTCATGCGCGACGCGAAGATCTGTGAGATCGGCGAGGGTACCTCCGAAATCCAGCGCCTCGTGATCGCGCGACACCTCGTGAAGGAGATCACTGGGTGAGCGGGGGTGCGGGGTCGCTCGTGCAGCGGAATCGTGTGCTGCTCGGGTTCCTCTTCGGCACGGCGTTTCTCTGGTTCGCGCCGCGATATGCCACGCCCCAGCGCATTGCCATCGGCGGAACGATCTCGCTCGTCGGCGTGCTGATTCGTGCGTGGGCCACCGGTCACATCGTCAAGAATGCGACGCTCACGACCACCGGCCCGTATGCGCATACACGCAACCCGTTGTACCTCGGCAGTTTTTTGCTGGCAGTGGGCATCGCGTGCGCCACACACTGGCTGGCGGTGCTGCTCGTCGTCGTATTCTGGATCACGGTCTACGGCCCGACGATCACGCGTGAACGGAATCTGCTGCGCGGCGTCTACGGGGACGCGTACACCGAGTTCGAAACCAACGTCCCGGCGTTCCTGCCTCGCCTGACAGCGTGGAAGGGTCCTGCGGGCGTCGAGCGGTCAGGGGGCTTCAGCTTCCCGCTGTACTTGCGCCACCGCGAGTGGCAGGCGGGGCTGGGGTTTCTGGTCGCGCTGGGCTGGTTGCGTTTCAGTCCGTGGCGCTGACCGCCTGACGAGCTCGGCGATGGTGAGCGACATCCCGACCTCGTGCTGCCAATCACCGGTGCGGCGGGAACGCCGCTCGATGCGCGTCAAACTCCCAAAGTGGGGTGCCGCAACGCCTTGCGCTGATATAGCCTTCCGATTCTCATGCGGCGCGCTTCGGTGTGCCGATTGTGTCGCTGGCGCGGAGCGACCCCCGCAACGGTGTGTTGGACCCCGGTTCACGACCGGCGCTGGTGTTGCGGCGTCATGCGGATCGGGCCGTACTCGTGTCACCGGCCACTGTCGTGGCCGCCGGTCGCAGAGGAGCTCGCGGGACCGCAACCAATTGCGGGCGAGCGATCCTGTATCGACCGGGTGATTCGTGTAGTGCGGCAGACGCTGGTGGCTGATGCGCGTCCGCGCGTCGGTCGACTTTCACGTAGGTCAGCCCACGGGCTGCGTGTGCAGGGGTCGCCTCACGCGGTGCCGCGAGGCGTGCATGAAGCGTGAGATCCTGATCAATGCCGGCGCACGGGAAGTGCGCGTGGCAATCATCGAAGACGACCAGCTCGTCGAGCTGCTCGTCGAGCGTCCCGAGGCTCGCCGCATGGTCGGCGACATCTACCTCGGACGTGTCGAGGCGGTCCAACCCGGGCTGGAAGCCGCCTTCGTCGACATCGGCACCGAGAAGAGCGCATTCCTGCATGCCTCGGATCTCGTGTACGACAAGGACGATGACGATGATGACGACGACGACGAGTCCGACGGTGACGAGGTAGCCGACGGAGCGCAGGACGCGGATGCCCGCGGCAGCGACGCGCCGCGATCCGGCCGCCCGCCGAAGAAGGAAGCGCCACTGATTCAGGACGTGCTCAAGCGCGGCGACACGGTGCTGGTGCAGGTCAGCAAGGAGCCCATCTCCACGAAGGGCCCGCGCGTCACTGCGCAGGTCTCGATGGCGGGACGTTTCCTCGTCTACATGCCATTCGCCTCACGCGTCGGTGTCAGCCGGAAGATCGGCGAGCGCGAGGAGCGAAAGCGGTTGAAGGAGCAGGTCAACGCCTTCCTGCCGAAGGATGCCGGCGGAGTGATCGTGCGGACGGTCGGCGAGGATGTCACGGCCGAAACGTTCGAGCGCGAACTGACAGGCCTGATCAACAACTGGAAGCGCATCAACCGGAAGCGGCAGTTCATGCGCGCCCCGGCGCTGGTGCATCGTGAGACGAACCTCGCGCGCGGCATCATCCGCGACTTGTTCAGCGCCAAGGTCGACAAGCTCGTCGTCGACAGTCGGCAGCTGTACAACGAGATCGTGGAATACCTGAAGGGCGTGGGTCCGGAGCTCGTCGAGCGTGTGCAGCTGTACGAGGAGTCACAGCCGTTGTTCGACAAGCACGACGTGGAAGGCGAGATCCGCGACATCTTCAAGCGTCGCTGCGATCTGCCGTCGGGCGGCTACCTGATCATCGAGCCGACCGAAGCGCTCGTGTCCATCGACATCAACTCGGGCCGCTACACCGGCAAGAAGGATCCCGAGAAGACGATCATGAAGACGAACATTGAAGCGGCGCGCGAAGTGGCGCGCCAGCTTCGGTTGCGTGATGTCGGCGGCATCATCGTGTGCGACTTCATCGACATGGAGACGCGCGCCAACCGCGACAAGGTGCTGCAGGAGCTGCGCACCCACCTGGGCCGGGACCGGGCGCGGACGAAGGCGTTCCAGGTCAGTGATCTCGGGCTCATCGAGATGACCCGCCAGCGCGTCCGTGCGAGCCATCTGCAGGCAACCACGGAACCGTGCCCGACCTGCAACGGGACCGGCCGCATTTTCACGCCAGAGACGATCGTCCGACGCGTCGAGCGCTCGGTGAAGCGAATCGGGGTGGAGGGGCGCCGCGATCCGATGGTCGTGAAGCTGCACCCGGACGTGGCGATGTATGTGCTCGAGCAGGAGCCGGATATCCTGTCCCGGCTCGAAAAGGTGGTGTCATTCCCGCTCGAATTGCGCGACGATCCACTGCTCCGGCCAGACGAGTACAAGCTGGTCGTCAAGGGCGCCCAGCGGGACGTCACGGCGCAGTATGCCCTGGCCTGAGATCACGCCGCCCACACGCCCCTTGCACCACCGGTCCGGGTCGGCTAACTTCGTGGGCTCGTTACCCTTACACGTCGTACACCTATGAGCTACGCGATCATTCGCACCGGCGGCAAGCAGTTTCGCGTCAGTGCTGGCCAGACCTATCGGATTCCCTCCCTCCTCGGCGACGCCGGCGGAGCCGTGGAATTCAACGAAGTGCTGCTCGCCTCGGACGGCAAGTCGGTGAGCACTGGTGTGCCCACGCTGACTGGCGCCAAGGTGTCCGGTGAGATCGTGAAGCACGGCCGCGGCGAGAAGATCATCGTCTTCAAGTTCCGCCGCCGGAAGAACTACGCCCGCAAGCAGGGCCATCGTCAGGGCTTCACCGAAGTCCGTATCACCGACATCACGCTGGGCTGAGACTTCAATGGCACACAAGAAAGGCGTAGGCTCATCCCGCAACGGGCGCGATTCGAATCCGCAGTACCGCGGCGTCAAGAAGTTCGGTGGCGAATTCGTGCGCGCCGGTGGCATCATCATTCGCCAGTGCGGCACCAAGGTGCACCCGGGCAAGAACGTCGGCCTCGGCCGCGACTACACCATCTTCTCGCTGGTTGATGGAGTTGTCGAGTTCTCCCCGAAGGACAAGCGTCGCACCAAGGTCAGCGTGACACCGCTGGCCGTCGTCGCCGACGCGATCGCTGCCGACTGAGTTCCGCCGCCGGTCCGTCGAACGCCTCCGCATCGCGGGGGCGTTTTGTTTTTCCGGACCGTCCTGATGACGACAGATCGGTGAGGTACTGGCGCCAGCATGCTCGGGTGCGCACAATCACCTCGCGCGCCGCCGGACCGCTCACTCACTTCACGGGATGCACTGCATGGATCGCCGGGATTTTGTCGGCCTCGGAGTCGCGCTCACGGCATCCGCCCAGCTCCGGCGCTTCTCGGCCCACCCGACGACGATTGGCACGCCTCCGCCCCCGCGCCTCGCGCTCGACGCACTGGACGATCTCACGATCGCCGTGGCGCAAGGCGAAATTGCAGCTGGCCGACTCACGTCGCGCGCGCTGACGGAGCACTATCTCATGCGCATCCGCACGCTCGATGCCGATGGGCCGCGTGTGAACAGTGTGATCGAGATCAATCCGGACGCACTCGCACTCGCCGATGCGGCCGACGCGGAGCGCGCATCGGGACGCACGTTCGGTCCGCTGCATGGCATGCCGATCCTGCTCAAGGACAACATCGATACCGGTGATCGCATGAGCACGAGCGCGGGATCGCTCGCGCTGGCGGAGAATCGTGCACGTCGCGACGCCGGTGTCGCGGCGCGCCTGCGCACGGCCGGTGCGGTGATTATCGGCAAGACGAACCTCAGCGAGTGGGCGAACTTTCGCTCGACACACTCGAGCAGCGGCTGGAGCGGACGCGGCGGCCAGACGAAGAACCCGCACGTGCTCGATCGCTCACCCTGCGGTTCGAGTTCGGGAAGTGGTGCCGCCGTCGCGGCGGATTTCTGCATCGCCGCGGTCGGCACGGAAACGGATGGCTCGGTCATCTGTCCCGCATCGCTGAACGGCATCGTGGGCCTGAAGCCAACCGTCGGTCTCGTCAGTCGCACCGGCATCATCCCGATTTCAGCCAGCCAGGATACCGCCGGACCGATGGCGCGCACGGTGCGCGACGCGGCGCTGTTGCTGAATGGCATGATCGGCCGCGATGCAAGCGACAGCGCCATGCGTGGTGCGCCCGCCTCGCTGCCGACGGATTACACCCGCACCCTCGATTTCGATGGCCTCAAGGGACTTCGAATCGGCGTCGCGCGGAACTACTTCGGCTTCGACACGCGCGTCGATGCGGTCATGGAGGACGCGATCCGCCTGATGCGTGAACGCGGAGCCGTGATCATCGACAACGTGAACGTGCCGAACGCCGACAAGTACGGTGCCGAGGAAACCGAGGTGCTGCAGTACGAGTTCAAGGCGGGGCTGAATGCCTACCTGGGTGCGTTGCCGGCCACGGCTCCCGTGCATTCGCTCGCCGAGCTCATTCTCTGGAACGAGAAGAATCACGATCGGGAGCTGCAGTGGTTCGGCCAGGAGATTCTCACGGCGTCACAGAAGCGCGGGCCGTTGAGCAGCCCGGCATATCGACGTGCGCGCGAAACCTGCGTGCGCCTGTCGCGTCGTGAAGGACTCGACGTGGCGCTGCGGCGCACGCGTTGTGACGTGCTGATCGGGCCGACCGGCGGTCCGGCGTGGACCATCGACCTGATTGCCGGCGACCATTTCGGCGGCGGTGTGTCATCGGCACCTGCCGTCGCGGGATATCCGCACCTGACCGTTCCCGCCGGACGGGTTGCGGGACTGCCCGTCGGCCTCTCGTTCTTCGGCGCGGCGTGGAGCGAGCCGGTGCTCTTCCGGGCCGGGTTTGCTTTCGAGCAGGCCACGTCACATCGCGTGCGTCCCACTTTCGCGCCCACGGTTGCGGCAACGCCGCGCTGAATGCGCCTGCATCGCGCGTGCACCTGACTGCACACGACTCGAGATCCCGTTGCCCTTCGTCGTGCTGAAATTCCCGACATTGCTCGCCGCGTCGGCACTGTTGCTGTCGTCACTTCGTGCCGATGCGCAGCGCCCCACGCGGCGCGACTCGACGCGCGCAGATTCCTCGACACGCATCCAGCCGCTGCCGACGGTGAACGTGCGCGTCATGTCCGACCAGCGCGCGCTCGACAAGGTGCCGTGGGCCGTCGGTGTCGTCGGCGTGCGCGAATTGCGTCGTGCACAACCCACCGTCACGCTCGATGAGGCGCTGGGCTCGGTCCCCGGCGTGTTTGTGGCCAGCCGCTACAACTTCGCGACGGACTCGCGCATCTCCGTCCGTGGTGCCGGTGCGCGAGCGAACTTCGGCCTCCGCGGCGTGAAGGTGTTTCTCGACGGCGTGCCGCAGACATTGCCCGACGGGCAGTCACAACTCACCAACGTGGAGCTGGGGAACATCGATCGCATCGAAGTACTGCGCGGCAGCACGGCGTCGCTGTACGGCAACGGCTCGGCGGGCGTGCTGTCGTTCTCCAACGACCTGCGCGCACCGACCCCGTTCGCGCAGAGCGTGCGCCTGCTGGCCGGCTCGTTCGGCGAGCGCAAGGCGCAGTTGCGCACCGTCGCGCGCAACGGCAACGCGATCGGATCATTGTCGCTGTCCCGCACCACGTACGACGGATTCAGGGTCTACAGCGCGGCCGAGTCGCGTCAGTTGAACGGTGCGCTCGACTACTCGCTCGGCGCGGACAGTCGGGTCGAGATTCGTGCGCAGCTGGCCGAGGTGCCCCGGGCCGTGAATCCGGGCGCGTTGACGTTCGCGGAGTACGCGGCGAATCGTGATTCGGCGAGTGCGACGAACATCCGTCGCGGCGCCGATCGGCGTGTGAAGCAGGACCAGGTCTCGGTGTCGTATCACCACGGTTCGGCGGGAAGTCGCGCGGAGTATGTGTCGACGACCTGGATCAGTTCACGCGGCGTGCGCAATGCGTTGTCCACCGCGCCGCCCGGCACCGTGACGGCAACGACCGGCATTTATTCAACGCTCGACCGCGTATTCGCCGGCACCCGGCTCAGCGCGCGCTACACACTTGGCGAGACGCCATCGGCGCCGATGCTTTCGGCCGGTGTCGATCTGCAGCAGATGCGCGACCGTCGGATCAACCTGCGGGCAACCGGCGGTCGCCCGACCGCCGCAACGGACACACTGATTCTCGATCAGTTCGAGACCGTGCGCAGCGCGGCGCCCTTCGTGCAGGCGCAGTGGTCGCCGACACCGCGTCTGCTGTTCGGCGCCGGATCGCGCTACGATCGCCTCCGATTCTCCGTGCGCGACCTGTTCACGAGGGACGGCGGCGTGAACAACGGTGACAACAGTGGCGGCCGCACCTTGTCAGCGGTGAGCGGACACGGTGGCGTGACGGTGACCGGCTGGACGATGTTTGCGCCGTATGCGAACGTGTCGACCAGTTTCGAGACGCCGACGACGACCGAGTTGCAGGCGCGCCCCGACCGCGCGGGTGGCTTTAACACCGCGCTCGGACCGCAACGCACGGTGAGCACGGAGATCGGTGCGCGCGGAGCGATCAGCAGCCTCGCGAGCTGGAACGTCGCCGTGTATCGCGCAAACGTGAAGAACGCGATCGTGCAATCACGCGTCGTCGACGGCACGGCGTATTTCGAGAACGCCGGTCGCACGCGAAACTCCGGCCTCGAATTCGGCGGCAGCGTGCGGGCCGGGCGGATCGCCTCGATCAATGCTGCATATACCTGGTCGGTTCTGCGCTTCGCCGACTACCGCCAGACGAACGGAACCCGCGTCGATACACTCGATGGCAAACAACTGCCCGGTGTCCCGCCACAACAGCTTCGACTCGGATTTCGCTCCGTGTCCGTGCGGGGCTTCACGCTCGATGCGGATCAGACGTGGACGAGCGCACTGTTCGCCGACGACTTCAACACGACCCGCGTTGCCGGTTGGGGCACCGGCGTGACCAACATCCGCGCCAGCTGGACAGTGTCGCGCAACGGCTATCGCGTCGAACCCTTTGCCGGCGTGCTCAATGCGCAGAACACTGCCTACGTCGGAGCCGTGACCGTCAATGGCGCCTTCGGTCGCGTCCTCGAGCCTGCGCCACTCCGCAACTGGTATCTCGGCCTCGACATCGGCGTGGCTCGATAACCCTGCTTGACTCGCACATCGCCATGGCGAGTTCTACGTATCTGGAGAAACACTTTTCACGCGGGGAACGCGGGGAACAACTTATGCTGTGGGAATCGCACATCGGCATGGCGAGTTCTACGCATCCGGAGAAACACTTTTCACGCGGAGCCCGCGGGGAACGCGGGGAAAAACAAATGCTGTGGGAACAGCGTCTCGCGAGCGCAGTTCCCACAGCATTTTCCGTTACCCTTCCCCGCGTTCCCCGCGATCCCCGCGTGAAAAGTGTGTATGGCGCTGTGCGAGAGAAGCAGGTCGACAGCGCTCAGTATTTGACGGGCAGGTTGCGATAGCGGGCGGTGAGCTGGTCCTGGCGAGTGAAGACGCGTGTATCGTTGCCGGCGACGAAGACGATCTCGGGTTGTGTCGCGTACTCGAAGGGATCACCGGTCCACACGACGAGATTGGCCGCCTTGCCGACGGCCAACGACCCGACGCGATCGCTGACACCGAGGATCTCGGCAGGCGACAGCGTGATGGCGCGAAGGGCATCGTCCCACGTCATTCCGTACGCCACGGCATTGCCGGCTTCATACCGCAGGTTCCGGACATTGAAGTTGTCCTCGCCACCAGCGCCGTTCCCGACGATGGCCACCTGCACGCCGGCCAGGCGCAGCAACCCGAGATTCTCCTGGCGCTGTCCGAGCGCCGAAAAGCCATCGGGAATGTTGTTCATCGCGCCCGTCATCACCGGCACCCTGGCCGCTGCCAGCTGCGCGGCGACCTGCCACGCCTCGGCGCCGCTGTTGATCACGATGCGAATGCCGAACTCCTTCCCGAGTGCGATCGCGTTCAGGATTTCGCTCGCGCGATCGACGTTCACGATCAACGGGATCGTGCCGCGCAGCACGAGCTGCATTGCCTCGAGGTCGGCGCGTGACGCGCTCAGGTCGCGCATCGATCCGGCATCGTAGCGCGCGCGACCCAGATTGAATTCCCGCGCATCGCGCAGCAGCGTACGGAACTTCGCCAGCGCCTCGGCGCGTGAGCCTGACTGACTTGCGGATGCGTTGTCGAGCGTTGCGACCATCGCCGCCGGCGACTTCCGCAGCATTGCATCGGCCGTCACGCCGGAACGCAGCTCGATCACTGCGCCCATTCCGGCCACCATGCCACCAGCCGGCATCACACCCACCGTCGTGATACCACCGTCCTGTCGTGCGACAGGAATGCTCATCGCGTTCGGGTTCAGCGCATCCCAGACACGAAAGGCTGCCGCAATACCATTCAGGCCGCGGGCGCCCACATCACGCGTGTCGGTCACGGCACCGACTTCGACGACCCCCAGCGACGTGACTGGAGCGACGAGGCCGGGTGTGATCCATTTGCCGCTGGCGTCCACGCGTCGAGCGCCGGCCGGAATGGCTACATTCGCACCGACTGCCGTGATGATGCCGTTGGTGAGGATGATTGTACCGTTCTCGATGCGCGGACCACTCACCGGATAGATCGTTCCTCCCGTGATCGCGACCGTCTCCTGCGCGACAACAGCGGAGGTACCGGCGAACGTGAGCGCTGCCAGCGCGACGAGCGAAAGTTTGCGCATCAGCGGCGCCCTCCGGTCTGGGTGGATGCCGCCGGCACGTAGCCGAGTTCGAAGTCCGTGCGCCATGCCTGACGAGGATCGGCGCGGTCCAGGCGTAGTGTGCCGTCGATCCACACGCGGTCCGGTCGGGCGTACACACTGAACGGATTGGCCGACCACAGCACGACGTCGGCATTCTTGCCGGCTTCCAGGGATCCGATGCGATCGTGCAGATCGAGTGCCCAGGCGGGATTGTACGTCACCCATTTGATGAGCGTCGCGTCGTCGATGGCAATGCCGACGGCGGCACCGGCGGCGCGCGCCTTCGAGGCATCCTGATTCAGTCGTTGCGCGCCACTGGCATCATCACTGTGCACGATGGCGCGCGCACCGGCGTTGTGCACCAATGCGAGATTGGCACGTATGCCGTCGATCGCCTCCATCTTGAAGCCGCCCCAGTCACTCCACAGCGACCCCGAGATGCTGTCACGCGCCATGACGTCGGCGAGCTTGTACGCCTCGACGCCATGGTGGAACGACCGGATGCGATAGCCGAACTCCTTCGCGATGTCGATCATCTGCAGCATCTCGTCGGCGCGATAACAGTGATTCTGCACCAGGATGTTGCCGCGCAGCACTTCCGCCAGTGTCTCGTTCTCGAGATCGCGCGTCGGTGGATCACCCGACTTGTCCGCCAGCCACTTGTCCCACCGCCGACGATACGCCTCGGCCCCGATCCAGACCGCGCGATAGCCGGCAACGTTGCCCATTCGCGTCGATGGACTGCGTGCGGCATACACACGCTTGGGATTTTCGCCGCAAGCCATCTTGAGGCCGTACCTGGCCCCCGGGAACTTCATGCCCTGCACGCTGACGCTCGGCACGACCTTCAGCACCACACTGCGGCCGCCGACGAGATTCGCCGACCCGGGCAGGATCTGCAGTGTCGTGACGCCGCCGGCAAGCACGCGCGGGAATTGCGCATCCTGCGGCCAGACACTGTGTTCGACCCACACGCGTGCCGTGCTCGGATTCGTGGCTTCATTGATGTCACTGAGTGCCTGTCCGCCGGGAGCTGCACCGGCACCCATGTGTGAGTGCGTGTCGATCAACCCCGGTGTGACATAACGACCGTTGGCATCGATCACTTCCGCGTCACCGGCCGCCGGCGCTGCGCCGCTGCCGACGCTCACGATCTTTCCGTCACGCATCAGCACGAATCCACGATCGATCTGTGGACCGGCGGCCGTCAGTATCGTGGCGTTGGTGATGAGCACGGCGCGCGATGTCGGTGCGCGGTACGTACTCGGAAACGGATCGGCGTTGGGCACTGACAGCGCGCCAGGCCCGGGCGCGAGCGTCGAGCGCGCCGGAGCGGCGGCAGGGCTGGTGGATTGCGCCTGGACGGCGGTAGTTGCCGCGCACAGGAGCACAAGAAAATGTCGCACGAGCTCGACCTCCGGGAGGAAACAGCGGGACGGGTGGTGGCGGAGCCGAATGTGCGCTCGCGCAGCCGACTCCGCCATGCGACACGGGGCCTGTGGAACGGTTCTCGCGCGCCTTGACCCGGTGCGGTCGCGCTCATTCGCCGACGACGTCCCGCAGCTCGTCGACGACGTCGGAGCACAGGCCGTCCACGCCGAGTCGACAGAGGCGGCGCGCCTCGGCCAGGTCGTTCACCGTCCAGGCGATGACGCGGCCACCGGCGGCGTGAATGGCGTCGACCAGCGCCTGATCGACGATCTCGCGATGAGGCCAGAAGTCCCGCGCGTCGGCCATACGCAAGGCGTGCGCTGCATCGATCAGGTACGAATCCGTCAGCACGCCGGCGGGCCTCGCCGATCGCGCATGTATCGACTTTGCGACTCGATGATCGAAACTGTGCACCGCTGCGCGCCGATCCGGGTGTCGGGCCAGGCACTCGACCACCGGCGTCTCGATGCCGCGTGCCTTGACCTCGACATACACGGTGAGCTCCGGACCAGCGGCGTCGAGCACGGCATCGAGCGTCGGGATCACTTCGCCGGCCGGGCCGACGGTTGCCGCGGCGAGGTCTGACCAGTCCAGAGATACGATCGCGCGCCCAGCCAGTATTTCAGCCCAGCTCGGCAGGACCGGATCATGATGCACGATCACCACACCATCCCGGGTTGCGTGGACATCGAGCTCCCATCCCGTCGCGCCGGCCTCGATGGCGGCGAGGAACCCGGGCAGGGTATTCTCGCGATGGCGGCGTGGCATGCCGCGGTGGGCGATCAGCTCGGGACGAGGGCGCGCAGGCACGATCCGGGAGGGTCAGTGGTGGAGCATGCGGACGATCGTCTCAGCGACCGGCACCACGTGCATAGGGAAGCTCTGCATAAGTCGGATGGGCCGATCCCACTCGTGCAGAACTTCCTTAACATCGCCGCCGACGTCGCGTCTGCCTACCAGACTGACATGCCTGAACTGATCCGAGCTGGCGACGACGCAGAGGTGGATCGCGCGCTTATCGCCCGCTGGACAAGCGGCGATGAGCGGGCCGCCACTGCGCTGGTGGAGCGCCATGCCACGTCGCTGGCGAGGTTCGTGGGCAGTCTGGGCGCGATGGTCGCGACCGAGGAGATCGTGCAGGACACGTTCGTGCGCGCCTTCGGGTCGCTCGATGCGTTTCGCGGGGAGTCGTCGCTTCGTTCGTGGCTGTTCACGATTGCGCGGCGGCTGGTGCTGGACCAGCGTCGGGCGGCGCGACGCGAGCGCAACCACGTCGCGATCGAGGATGCGCTGGACCAGCTCGTGTCGGCGGATGATGTGCTCGACGGCGTCGTCGCCGATGAATCGGAAGGACGCGTACGCCAGGCGGTGGCGCGGTTGTCGCCGCTGCAACGTGAAGTGTTCACGCTGCGCGTGGTCGAAGGGTTGTCGTACAAGGACATTGCTGTCGTCGCCTCCACCACTGAGGGAGCGGCGAGAGTGCACTACCACAATGCCATGCGGGCCGTGAAGGAGTTTCTCGATGCGTGACAGAACCAGGGATGAGTTGCAGGACCTGTTGCCGGAGCTGCTGCACGGACGCCTCGCGGCGATCGATGCGGCGGCGTTGGAGCAGGCCATTGCGGCCGATCCCGAACTGGCGGCTGAACTGGCAGTGCTGCGCGCCGTGCGCGCCGCGCAGCGACCGGCACCGGTACTGGATATCGCGCGCATCGTCTCGGCGTTGCCGGCGCCGCCGGCCACGCGCGTCGCACCTCCGATCGATGAACTGGCCACACGCCGCGAGGCGAAGCGACCCATCATGTCGCGCGCATTCGCACGTGCTGCGGCGCTGCTGGTCGTCGTGGGTGGTGGAACGATGGTGTCGGTGTGGGGAGGACGTGGCACCACATCGGCGCCTGACTCACCGATCGTCGTCGCCGAATCCGCGGCCGTGGCTCGAAACACCATGCAGCTCGGTCTGGGGACGTTGACCGATGAACTGTCCGTGGAGCAGTTGCGCGCGCTCGAAGCCGACATTCGCGCACTCGACGGCGTGCCATCGGCGGAGCCGGATGCAGCGCCTGATCTCATGTCCGTGGAGGGTGCATGACGTTCCGTGGCTCACAGCGGTGGCTGTGGACGATGCTGCTGGCGGCCGTCGTGCCGTCGGTGATCATGGCGCAGGATGCAACGACGGCGCGCGAGAGGATTCGCGCCCGACGCGAGGCGCGTCGTGACGCGAACGCCGCGCAGTCACCGGATGAACGCAACAGGGCGCTCGCCGAACGCCAGCGTGTCGAGAATGCGCTGCGCGAGGCGCTCGCACAGGCGGTCAAGCAGCGTCTCAACTTGAACGATCAGCAGGCGTCCCGCCTGATGGACGTGAATCGCAGGTTCAGCGAGGACCGCATTCGTATCGCACGCGACGAAATCCGGATCCGTCGCGAACTGCGCCAGTCCATCAATGGCCGAGACTCCTCGCGCTCACCCGAAACCGCACGCCTGCTCGACGAGTTGCTCGATGCACAACGGCAGCGACTCGACCTGCAGCAGAAGGAGCAGACCGCGCTGAGCGAGTTTCTCACGCCGGAGCAGCGTGCGCGCTACATCGCCATGATGGAGCAACTGCGCCGTCGTATTCAGCTACGGGCCGACAGCGCGCGTTCGTCTGGAGATCCACCGGACGCATAAGGGACAGAATCGAGCGTGCAGTCGAGCGGCACGGCCACGATGGTCGCACCGGCCGACTATTTTCACGCATGCCCGCCAAAACCCGACCCGTCCTGGCCGCCCGCCTGAGCCGGCCGTTCCAGCGATTTTCGGCATGGAACGCTGGCGGCGGGATCGTTCTGCTCGTGAGCGCCGTCGTTGCGATTGTTCTCGCGAACACGGCGTGGCACGGAGCGGTCGAGTCGTTCTGGCAGACGCCGCTGTCACTCGGCATTGGCGCGTCGACCTTCGTGATGCCGCTGCGCACGGTGATCAGCGACGGATTGATGGCGGTGTTCTTTCTCCTCGTTGGTCTCGAGATCAAGGGAGAATTGCTCGTTGGCTCGCTCTCGACCGTTCGAACCGCCGCGTTGCCGCTGGCGGGTGCGCTCGGGGGCATGCTCGTGCCTGCGGCGATCTATGCCTTCGTCAATCGCGGCGCTCCCAGCATCCATGGTTGGGGGATTCCCACGGCGACCGATATCGCGTTTGCCCTTGGAATTCTGGCCATGCTCGGTTCACGCGTTCCGTCAGCCGTGCTGGTATTTCTCTCCGCCCTCGCGATCGCCGATGATCTTGGTGCGGTTCTTATCATCAGTCTGTTTTACGGGCATGCGCCGGACATCGCATACCTGAGTTATGCCGGCCTCGTGATGGTGCTCCTGCTGGTCTCCAACCTCTCGGGTGTTGCGTGGCGCAGCGTGTACGCGCTGCTCGGCCTGTGCTTGTGGTACTTCGTATTGCGCTCGGGGGTGCATTCCACGGTCGCCGGCGTGCTGCTCGCCGCAATGGTTCCGGCGCGATCGCGAATCGAGGCGACGCGATTCGAGGAGACGGTGGAGCGACGACTTGACGACTTCGCACGGGCAACGGGCGATGACGCTCGTCCGGTGCTGTCGAATGGCGGGCAGCAACGTGCTCTCGCGGCCATCGAGGAGGCGTGCGAAGATGCACAACCGCCGCTCGCGCACTTGCGCCATCAACTGCACGTCCCAGTGAACTTCTACATCATGCCGTGCTTCGCGCTCGCGAATGCCGGAGTGAGTTTCACGCATCGCGGTCCGGCGCCGCTACCCCTCGTCGGGACAGTGAGCATCGGGATCATTCTCGGCCTCGTCATCGGCAAGCCCCTCGGCATCCTGCTCGGCTCCTGGATCGCGACGCGACTCGGGGCCGAGTTGCCCGCTGCCACTTCGTGGACGACGATGGCCGGGGTCTCCTGTCTGGCGGGCATCGGATTCACGATGTCACTGTTCGTCTCGGGACTGGCATTTCCATCGTCAGTGCTCCTCGAGCAGGCCAAGTTTGGCATCGTGATCGCATCGATTCTGGCAGGGTCGCTTGGCGCGTCAGTCATCTGGGCGGCTACCGCCACGCGTCCGTTGCGTTCGGGCCCACCACTACCGTCCCTGGCTGACTGAGCGTGCCGGACCCTTCACCCGCTGCATCAGGCACATGCCACGCCGCATTCTTCTGACACGCACGGCACTTGTGTATCCCGCCAGCAGATCGCGCACCAACACGCTTGGCGCGACGCAATCCGGGGCGGCTGACCTTGAGCGGCGGAGCGTAGTGGTCCTCTGCGGAGGCCACGTCGCATGACGTGCTTTCGCGTGAGTCTCGCCGTGTTCGCGCTCGGGACGGTGCCACTGCTGCTGTCAGCGCAGTCGAAACGTCCGGTGCAGGCCGCCGACTTCTATCGGCTTCGCGAGGTCGGCGCGCCGCGAATATCGCCGGACGGCGCGTGGGTGGCGTACACCCTCTCCACGATCGACTCGGTGAAGGATTCCCGCGATTCCGATGTGTGGATGGTGAACTGGGCGGGTGATCGCACGATCCGTGTCACCAGCTCGCCGGAGGACGAGGACAATCCGCGGTGGAGCCCGGACAACCGATATCTCTCGTTCGTGTCGGGCCGATTCGAGTCGAAAGGTGGTCAACTCTGGCTGCTCGATCGAAGCGGTGGTGAAGCGCTGCGCCTGTCCGACCTCAAGGGTGGCGTCGCCGACTACGTCTGGTCGCCGGACGGCACGCGCATCGCCTTCGTGTCCCACGACGCCGATCCCGACGACGCGCTCCCCGATTCCGTGCGCGCGAAGTCGCCGAAGCCGATCGTGCTCGATCGCTACACCTTCAAGCGCGACTACGATGGCTACCTCACGCATCGCCGCGATCACATCTGGATTCTCGACGTCGCGACCAGGAAGGCCACGCAGCTGACGACGGGTGCGTTCGACGATTCGGAGCCGCGCTGGTCGCCGGACGGCACCCGCATCGCATTCGTCAGCAATCGCACCGGACCCGACCCCGATCGCTCGAACAACAGCGACATCTACGTCGTCGATGCGGCGCACGGCGCGCCACCCACGCAACTCACCACCTGGCCCGGTCCCGACTCGGACCCGCACTGGAGTCCGGACGGCAGCCGGATCGCATACCTGCAGGGCAGTGAGCCGAAATATTTCGCCTATTCGCAGAATGTCATCTCCGTGATTCCGAGTCGTGGGGGCCCGACGCGTCATCTCGCGACGTCGCTCGACCGCGACGCAAGTGACATCGCATGGAGCGCGGACGGCAGCACGATTCGGTTCCTCCTCGCCGATGACCGCGCAGTCCATCTCGCCGCCGTCAATGTCGTCGATGGCACCGTCACACGACTCCTCGCTGGCCGACGCGTCGTCACGGATCATGACGCCACGGCCAGCGGACGCATGGTGACGCGTGACGGTACGGCAAGCGACGGTGCCGAGCTGCACGCACTCGAAGGCTCGCGGCAGCGGGCGCTCACGCACGTCAATGACAGCGTCTTTGCGTCGCTGCAGCTCGGTGCCACCGAGGATCTCTCGTTCCGCAACGCGGATGGACTCACGGTCAATGCGTTGCTCGTCAAGCCCGTGGGCTTCGTCGCAGGGCGGAAGTATCCGCTCGTACTGCGCATACACGGTGGACCGAACGGACAGGACGAACATCTGTTCGACAGCGGCATCTGGCTGCCGACCTTCGAACGTCAACTGTTCGCGTCGGCAGGGTATGCCGTGCTGTCCGTGAACTATCGGGGCAGCTCGGGTCGCGGTCAGGCGTGGAAGACGGCGATTTTCGCCGATTGGGGAAACAAGGAGGTACAGGACCTGCTCGCCGGCGTGGATCACGTCATCGCACTGGGCATTGCCGATCCTGATCGTCTCGCAATCGGCGGCTGGAGCTACGGCGGCATTCTCACCGATTACACGATCGCCACCACGACGCGATTCAAGGCTGCCATCAGCGGCGCGGGTAGTGCGCTGCAGTCATCCATGTACGGCGCCGACGAATACGTGTATCAGTACGAGCACGAACTGGGCGCGCCATGGAAGAATCGTGCACTGTGGGACAAAGTGTCGTACGCATTCTGGCACGCGGACCGTATCACGACGCCGACATTGTTCATGGGCGGACAGAAGGATTTCAACGTGCCAATCGGCGGCAGCGAGCAGATGTTCCAGGCACTCAAGTCACTCGGCGTGGAAACGCAGCTCGTCATATACCCCGATGAATTCCATGGCATCGCGCGGCCGTCGTTCGTGCGGGATCGCCTTGGTCGTTATCTCGCGTGGTACGATCAACACCTGCGACAGACATCGCCGTGAGCGCGACGCAGTGCAGCGCGTGTTTCCGATGCTGGACACTCTCGTCGCGTCAGCAACGTGAGATCAATTCTTTCCCGGTTCGGAACATGCGCACTTCCGTTCGCGCTCTTCGCCTCCTCGCGCTTCTGCTGACCGGCGCGTGTCAGCAGCCGGACAGCCTGTCGAAGGACGCCCGTGACCTGGTGACCATAGAAAACCCCGCCGTTGCACGCGCAGCGACCGGCGACTCTGCCATGGTCGTCAGCGCGTCACCGTATGCCACCCGCGCCGGACTCGCGGTGTTGCGCGACGGTGGAAATGCGGTTGACGCCGCCGTTGTAGTGGCCATGACTCTCGCCGTCACGTATCCGGCCGCGGGCAATATCGGCGGAGGTGGATTCATGGTCGCGCGGATCGGTGGCACGAACGTCGCCCTCGACTTCCGCGAAACCGCACCAGCGCGTTCGTCGCGTGACATGTATCTCGGCGCTGACGGCCAGGTGTCCGACCGCAGTCTGACGGGCGCGCTCGCAGCAGGCGTACCCGGCTCGGTCGCCGGGCTGTACGAAGCGCATCGCAAGTACGGACTCAAGCCATGGGCGGAACTGATACAGCCGGCGATTGCGCTGGCGGAGCGTGGCTTCACGATCGATTCCGCCTTCACCGACGATGACGAGGATGGCGCGCGGCGTCTCGCGAATGACTCGGCGAGTGCCGCGCTCTTTCTTCGCAACGGCCGTTTCCTTCCCGTCGGTGCGACCTGGCGCGCACCGGAACTGGCGGCTGTCCTCGAGCGCATCGCAGCACGCGGGCGGGACGGCTTCTACACCGGGAAGACAGCAGATCTGATCGTCGCGGCCATGAAGCGATCAGGCGGCATCATCTCGGCCGCGGATTTACGCGACTTTCAACCGATCTGGCGTGAGCCGATCACGTTCGACTACCGCGGGCACCATGTCGTCTCCATGCCGCCGGTGTCGTCCGGTGGTCTCACACTCGCATTGATCCTGGGAATTCTCGAAGGCCGTGATCTCTCGATGCTCGGCTGGCGCACACCGCAGGCCATTCACGTGCTGGCCGAGGCCGAACGACGCGCCTTCGCAAGACGCAACGCATTGCTGGGCGATCCAGCGTTCGTGCGAATTCCCGTGGAATCGTTCCTGTCGAAGGACACCGCGGCCATGCTGCGTGCCGAAATCGGACAGAGCTCTTCCGGAAGTCCCGATGTCCCGGCGTCCAAGGAGCCTCGGCATACCACGCACTTCTCGATCGTCGACGCGATGGGCAATGCCGTCGCGATCACCACGACACTCAACGAGTCGTACGGTGCGGCGTTCACGGTGCCCGGCGGGCAGTTCCTGCTCAACGACGAGATGGACGACTTCACCGCGAAGGTCGGTGCAGTCAACGCGATGGGGTTGGTGCAGGGTGCGACGAACGAGATCGCGCCCGGCAAGCGAATGTTGTCCAGCATGACCCCGACGCTCGTGCTCGATTCCGAGAACGCGCCGATTCTGATCACCGGAGCAGCCGGCGGCGCCTACATCATCACTGCAGTGGCGCACCAGATCGTGAGTCTGCTGGATCTGCATCGCACACTCGCCGAGGCAATGGCGGCACCGCAGTTCCACCATCAGGACGTGCCCGACTCGCTGATCGTCGAAAACACCGCATGGGGTAACGACGCAGCAATACTCATGAGTCCGCTTGGGCATGCGGTGAAACGCTCGCCATGGGGTTTTCTCGCGAACGTGCAGAGCATCCATCGTGAGAATGGCCGCTGGACGGGCGTCACGGAGCCACGCGGTCGGGGCCTCGCGCAAGGTTACTGATTCTAGGGCACCGGCCGCGTACGCACCTGAATTCGCGGCATTGTGAGGCGTATACTTTCCGCCACTGCGTCGTCCTGAGGGAGTCGTTCCGCGCCCGACCCTCCCCACAGACTACCGCACGATGAGCGACCTCTTCGCTCAACTTCAGGCATCACTCGGCGACGAGTATGCCCTCGAACGGGAATTGCCAGCGAATGGTCCGTCACGCCTCTTCATCGCGCGTGAGCGGATTTTCAATCGCGCAATCCTGATCAAGGTGCTGTCACCGGAGCACACGGTCGACCTCGCGTTCGACCGCTTCGCGTCCGACGTCGAAGCGGTCGCTGCGATCGATCACCCGGGCATCGTGCCGCCGCTGATGCTCGGCGTGGCCGCTGGCCTGCCGTACATCATCACACCGTATGTGCCCGGTGTCACGCTGCGTGAGCGGCTCGTCGAACAACCGCCACTGACCCTCGAAGAGATCGTCGGCATCCTGCGCAGCGTCGCCGAGTCGCTGCAGGTCGCACACGCCGGGCAGCAGCTGCATCTCGATGTGAATCCGGGGACGATTCTGTTGTCGCAACGCGCCGCCCTGTTGACCGACCTCGGTACTGTGCGCGCCCTGAATGCAGCCCGCCCGACCGGCAGCACCTTCGTCGGCGATCCATCGTATCTCGCGCCGGAGCAGCTGACCGGCGATGCCACGCCGGATCAGCGCGCGGATCTTTACGCGTGGGGCTGCATCGCGTACGAGATGCTGACGGGAATGGCCCCGGCGCCACGCACGGTCCGCGAAGGTCGCGTGGTCGAGGCACCGTATGAAGAGCCGGCGCCGATCACACTCGTGCGCCGCGATGTGCCGGCGACATTGATCCGGCTGATCACGCGCACGCTGTCGCGCGATCCAGCCGACCGTCCAGCGAGCGCCGACAATATCGCGCAGGTGCTGCAGACGATCGATGTCTCCGAACGCGCGCAAGCCGAGCGCGCACTCACGCCCGCCTATGTGCCCGCGATCGCGTCACCGGTTGCCACGACCGTCAAGGAAACCCGCGTCGTCGCAACGATCGAGCAGAAGCTAAAGCTGTCGCGTCGCACGCTGGCTGGCATCGCCGCCGGATTGTTCGTGGTCGTGGCCGCTGCCGTCGGCGCCGTGATGTACACGCCTCCACCGCCGGAGGAGCCGCCGCTTCCCATGCCGGCCGCGGCCGCGGTTGCACGGTCAACGGTCGTGCTGCCGTTCGCCGTCGTGAGCACGGATTCCGCTGAAATCCAGCTCGGTGCCGGACTGGCCATCGAGCTCACGCAACGCCTCGCGCATCATGGCATCACGGTGATGGGTAGCGCGAGTGCTGCGTCACTGACCGCAGAGCGACTCGCGCCGCGCGCCGTCGCCCGCCGGCTCGGCGTCGCATCGATTCTGGCGGGATCGATGCAGAGAAGTGGGGACACGATTCATCTCGACCTGGCGCTCCTGTCGCCGTCGAATGGCGCCAGACTCTGGGGCGCGACATTCCATCGGCCGGTCGTCGAACTGTATTCGATCGAGGATTCGATCACGCGGGCCATCGCGGGAATCATCGAAGGTCGCCCCGAGCCCGCCGCATCCGCGGTCACGGCGCGTGAAACGTCGCAGCCCGGCGCACATCTGCTGGTGCTGCAGGCAAATGGCTTTGCATCAGGTGGCAGTGTCGAGTTGCTCATCGAGGCGATCGATCGATACAAGGCAGCAATCACACGCGACTCGGCGTACGCGAGAGCGCACGCGTCGCTGGCGCTCAGCACCGCGCTCGTGTCTGCGCTCGAACTGTCCGCATCGCCAGCGCGCCTCGCCTCGATCACGGCCGAAGCTTCCCGTGCCATCGCGCTCGACTCGAGCCTCGCCGATGCCTGGACCGCGCTGGCGTATGTGCGCGCGATTCAGGGCGCGAATCGCGAGGCGGAGCACCTCTTCCGGAAGGCGCTCGACCGCGATTCGTCGGTGGCGACGTCGTGGGGGTGGTACGGTGTGCTCGCCGCGCACGTCGGCGACTATGCCACCGCGCATGCGCGCATCCTGCGTGCGCGAACGCTCGAACCGTCGTCGCCATCCGCGCGCGCGTGGGATGCGATGGTCTTCTTCGGCGAGCAGAAGTTCGAACGCGCCGAGC
The DNA here is from genome assembly GCA_014379355.1 of Gemmatimonadaceae bacterium. GTDB lineage: Bacteria > Gemmatimonadota > Gemmatimonadetes > Gemmatimonadales > Gemmatimonadaceae > JACMLX01. The sequence goes on along the minus strand of JACMLX010000194.1, from coordinate 130 downwards.
AGGCGACGCGCGCGATCCCGCGCATGGATGCGAGTACGTCGATCGCGATGCTCACGCATGTCGAAAGCCTGGTCGGCGTGCAGCGCGACTCCGCCGCAGTCGCCGCCCTGACACCGCGGGTCGATGCGCT
>JACMLX010000193.1 GCA_014379355.1 Gemmatimonadaceae bacterium | reverse complement strand
TCGCCTCGAACGGGGCGGGCAATCCGCCGATTGTGTATCTCGCCTGCATCCGCGGCGGCGCCACGGGTTTCTGGCGCTCGCTCGACGGCGGGGTGAACTGGACGCGGTACAACATTGCGCCGGCCGCCAGCAACCGGCAGGACGTCTATCCCCCGTCCGTCGATCCGTACGATGCTCGCCACCTGATCATGGCCGGCCACGAACAGGACGTGCTGGTCGAGAGCGTGGACGGCGGCCAGACCTGGACGCGCATCCCGGTGAACGGTGCCATGTCGGTGGGCAACGGCACCAACTCGATCTCCTTCATCGACATGGGCAATGCGGGCGCCACGCGCGGCACGTTCCTCTGGATGGCGCAGCAGTCCGGCGGCATCTATGGCACGTGGCGCACGACCAATGGCGGCGCGTCATGGACGCGAGTCGACCGCAACGAACATCCGCACGGCTACGCCCAGGCGTACCAGCCAGATGCGAGCGGTTTGATCTACATGGCCGGCGCGTATTCGCAGCTCGGCTGGGGGGTCCTGCGAAGCGCCGACTACGGCGTCACGTGGCAGCATGTTGGTTCGACGGGCAATCAGCGCGTCGTCTACGGAACACCACGGTACATGTACAGTTCGTACAGTTATCCGACCGGCCTCGGCGCGACGAATGGTCCGTCGTTTCAGATGGCCTCGCAGCCCGGAACGGGCGCGTGGAGCTCACCGAGCACGCCAGCAGCGATGCGTCAAGGCGCGACCACTGCGGCCATCGGCTTCGATGGCGCGCGCTATCACATCGTCACCGGCAACTACGGCGCAGGGCTGTGGCTCTACATCGAACCGTAATGGAGGGCGCGGGTGCGCGGCTCAGCGACGATCCATGTTAGTTGGCGCAGTCGGCGCGAAGATCGTCTGCAGCGCCGGTACGTCGACGACCAGCAGGATGGCCATGACCAACGTGCACGATACCACCGCGGCCATCAACGTGCGCTCGCGATACAGCCCCTCAGGTCGCTGTGCAGCGCTGTCCGGTTTGAATGCGATGTCGAGGTAGATCGCCATCACGAGCGCCACCAGCGGGAAGGATAGAATCAACTCGATGCGATAGCGCATGATGAATGCACCGAGGAAGAGCATCGCGGCCGAGCCATAGAACAGGATCGACACCATCAGGCGCTCGAGCGTGTAGTACGCGAACGATTTCCGATACGCGGCGGCCCGGACCGGATCTGCGATGTCGCGGAACTCAGCATAGCGCTTGATGGCCATGAAGTAACAGCCCACCATCCAGTAGCTGAGCAGCAGTGACGCTGGCGCCACGGCGACCGTGCCAACCATGTACCAGCCGGCCAGCATCCGCAGCGGATTGTTGACCGACTCGGACAGCACATCGATGTACGGCACGTCCTTCGATCGCAGCGGCGGGATGTTGTACACGCATCCCATCACCCACAACGTCAACGCGGTGAACCCGAATGGCGTGCTGACGAGAAAGCCAAGCCCCACGCCGATCACCATCAGCACCAGCCACTCGACGTACGCGAGCGGAATGCTGACCTTACCCGACGGCACCGGTCGGCTTCGCTTCAGTGGGTGCGCGAGGTCGGACGGCGCATCGAGGACTTCGTTGATGACGTAGTTGCTCGATGCGACGAGACAGATCGACAGAAAGCCGAGCACCACGCGCATCACGAAGCCGGGCGCGACATGCCCCGCATCGCTGCCGAGCGCCGCCACGATGCCAGGGAGGATGAAGACGTTCTTCACCCAGTGGTCGATGCGCGCGATCGCAATGTGGCCGCGCACGGTCGGACGCGACACCGTGGTGGCGAAGGGTGCTTCACTCATGTCGCTGTGCTCCACTGGAAAGGCCGGAGGATTGGTGCTGATCCGCGAGCAAGCGGGCCAACTCGTCAAAAGTGCGCACCGAGAGAAAGCCGTCGTCTCGCCGCGGCGTACGACGCGAGAGAATCACACAGGCAACGTTCGCCGCGCGCGCCGCGGCCGCGTCCACGTCCACACGGTCGCCCACATACAGCGCATCAGCTGGCTGCGCGCCAAGGCGTTCCAGCGAAACGAGGATGCCGCGTGGGTTCGGCTTGAACACGCCCACGTCGTCGGACTGCGCACAGAGCACGGAGTGAAATTGCGCGCCGACTCCCAACGCGACGAGCTTCGAGTCGGCGGGATAGTCCGAGAGCACACCCAGTTTCAAGCCACGGCGATGCAACTCGCGAATGCACTCCTGCATGCCAGGTTGCGCGTGTCGCGGGAGCAGGTCGAGCGGCGCCGTCTCCATCCACCGTGTCACGGTGGCCTGCACTTCGTCCGGCCGGGCGCCGGTTTCGCGACACGCGAACTGCAACTGCGCAGCGCCAAGGCTACCGGTACCTGGCTCCTCCCGAAGCGCTTCCTGCCCGCGTCGATAGGCCGACAGGATGCGTAGCGTCGTCAGTCCGCGGAATGGGTGGGCAAGGTGTGCACCCATGAGCCGCAGTGCCATCGCACGCCGAAGCGGGGGCTGCCGGTAGAGCGTGCCATCGACGTCGAACACGACCGCTCGCAGCACGCGGGGAAGCGTCGCGTCAGGCACGTGGCGCGGATCGTTTTGGCAGCAGCCCATCAAGCCCGAACGCAGCCAGTGCGATCAGGCATGGCAGGATCGGCGCCGAATAGCGTCCGAGCGCAAGCAGTGCGGCAAGCAGAAGATTGAGGTAGATGATCGGTAGGAGCAGGAGCCACGCGGGTCGCCGTTCCCGGATCGCTCGTCGCAGCCCGAGCACTGCGAAAACCCACGCGACCAGTGCGAAGCCGCCGGCGACCGTCGACGTGGCGAGGCTGGTCATCTGGTACCAGAACGTGAACAGGCCGACGAAAAACCTCCGCACGTTCAGCCACGGCTCGGCGACGAAGCGGCGCTTCATTTCCTTGTTCAGGATTTGGTCGGTCTCCCAGTCGTCCCGCTGCCACTCCGTACCTGCGGCGCGGCAGAGGTCACGGAAGTACGCATTGCTTTCGTTCTCGGCATCGATATATGGCGGCTTCTGCAATGTGATGAATTCCGTGCGGCTGAAGATCAATCCGCGGAGGAAGGCATCTGACAATCCACTCGACACGGGCACGAAATGACCCGTCGCGGCGTAGTTGCGCGCGGTCCACGGCGCAATCACGAGCGCCATCGTCACGAACATGGTCGCGAGCCCTGCGATCGGCAGCCGACTCTTCGCGCGAGCGGAGCCGATGAAGACAGCAACGGCAAAGAGGCCCGGGTACAGCAGAATCACGGACTTCGTGAGTGTCGCGAGACCGAACACGACGCCAAGCATCGCGCCAGACCGCACGTCACGCGTGCGAGAGAATCGCTCGGTCAGCCAGACGGTCAGCGTGAACAGAAACGTGAAAAGTGTTTCCAGATGCAGATCAGGCACGTACCGGAGCAGCATGGGATGCACTGCGCACGCGGCGCCGGCGATCACTGCCGCTCGCTGACCGAAGAGACGTCGGGTCAGGTTGTATATGAGCGTGCAGGTGCCAGCGTGCAGCAGGCACTGAAGCAGCAGCACCAGCATCGGACGCTCGCCGAACACCCAGTACACGCCTCCGATGGCGAGCGGATACAGAGGCGCGCGGCGCGAGATCAGCGTGCCGAACGGCAGGAAGCCGTCGCCGCGCGCAATACTCGCCCCCATCTTCCCGAAAAAATACGGGTCGAAGCGCTGGTCGACGAGATGCTGCGCTCGGAAGCCAACGAAGACCATGAAGAGGCCCGCACCAAGCGCAAGCACGAAGATGAGTGCCCACGACGGATACCGAGGCGGGTGTGGCACGGCTGCACCGGAGGACTCGATCACAGATTTCCTCAGTGGTGGATGAGCACGATGGGATTCATTCTAGAATATTAAGAATGCGAGTGCAACTCTGCGCTCACACCCCTGGCGCCTGCATGGGCGGATTCAGCCGGTGAGTGCACTCAGGTCTTGATCGCTCTCACTCATCGGACTTGGACTACTGGCATACCAATTGGGCGGCCGGGAATGGCGGTCGCAGCGTTGGACGAGATGTGGGCGTGGAATCGGGGGGAGGCGATCGGGGTGATTGCGAAAGCGCTCGGTCGGCCGTATGCCACGATCTGCTGGTTGATTGCCCCGCGCGGCGGCGTGGCCCCGACTCCGCACCACGCCGGGTGCCAACACATGAACGTCGGCTCGCCTGCGGAAAGACTGGTGGCAGCGACGCATGCGGTGCGCGGCGCGAAACGCCTCATGGTAAGCATTCTGGACGTGCGCGTGACTGGCACCTCCCACGGTATCGCGGCCGACATCGCGAGTCGAATCGTTGCTCCGCTTCTTTACAACCCAACGACATCCTCGTCGGCAAACCGTTCGAGATGGAATTCGTCACGATCCAGAGCATCTCGATAGGCCGCGCATCCTCGCGAGCCGGACACCGCTGGGCGCATGGGTCGCCGGAATCTTTCCCGATCAGACGAAGCTCAAAGACACCCGCCAACTGACCAGAGCCGACCTCGATCAGGAAATGACCGTGTAGCCCTTCGGTGCAGCATCGCGGCAGCCGTTCGGCGTTCTACAGCACCTCGGCGTTCTCTCGGTCACCAGCCTCGCATGGCCATCTCACAAGACGCTGCCCGATCGTCCGGCGCGAGCAGGTCGAACCACTCTGGCGTCTGTGAGTGTCAAGTCCATTGCGAAAATCTTTGCAGACTACCGTGATCAATCTCCCATCTGTACCGCATTGAGGAAGTGTTGCGACTACATTGGCCTGGTGAAGGCGAACCGTATTGCTGCGTGTCAAGAGCCGGCGACCGCGTGCGACACGGGGAGACAGCTCGCGGCGGAGCGTCGCATGATTGGCTTAAGCAACACGCACGCGCACACAGATCGTCAGTGTGTTGCAGGCCCGGGCAGGTTAAGTTGTCGATTGATTTTGCGTCATTGATCGGCCCCCGTAGCTCAGGTGGATAGAGCAGCAGTTTCCTAAACTGTTGGCCGGGCGTTCGAGTCGCCCCGGGGGCACTGCCATACTCGTCAGCTTCGAGTCTGCGCTCGATGCGCGCTCGGCGTCACGCGCAACCGCCGCCGGAACACGCTCGCGCGGTGGCTCTGGTCAACGAAACCGCAGGTCGTCGCGATGTCGCAGAGCAGACGCCGGGTTTCGCGAATCAACCGACGCCAGCGCGATGCGCCGCTGCCTCAGATATCCATCAGGCACGCACCTGACATAGCGCTGACACACGCGCGCCACATGCCCACCGACGATGCGCGATACGTCGCTTACGCGCCCGTCGCCGGGCAACGGCACCGGATCGATCACGTTCAGCATCACCGGGTCCGCGACGACAACGTGCAGAACGTCTCTCTGGACGGCTCAGCAGTCGGGAGGCATTTACGGCAACCGGCGCACCACTGGCGGCGCATCACGGACGCAAGTTGAGAAGAACGAGCACCCGCATTTTTTCGCCGAGTGATACCAGCGCGACGCCGGTGGGGAGGAATACAAGGCGTCGTCGATCGACTTGAGGGCTGGGGCGTGCTCCGCAGCACGGACGTGACGCGTGGGCCCATGTGGGGTCGATTTGAAACCAGCGCGTGGTCTTTTCGGCACGCAGAAAGGTTCAGCGGATCCGCCTATTCCACGGACTCTTGTGCCACCGATGGCACATCGTTGCAGATGCTTCGCAGCAAGATGTCGGGCCTTTGACGTCACCGGAAACGCCCGCCGCAATTCAGGAAGGGGCGACGCAAGTGGCCGCCGGATTCGATGAGGCTCACCACCATCTCGTCAGCGCGCACTACGGCGCCGGCCTCTTTTTTTTACATCGAGCGCGGAGCCCGCGCGCGCTGCGTGTGCCAAGACGATACGCGAGCGCAGCGCGCGAACACGACCAGAACGGTGCGCGTCTTTCCTGCGCCTGCGCGTGTCATCGGCGCGACGATTGCACTGACGTCCTCAGACGCGCGAGCGAAGATCTTTGTAACGCGCGCACCGCCACGCGCGCATTCGCTGACCACTCGATCAGCAAGCACATCGACGTATAATGCGCGTCGAGTGATCAGTCACGAAGCATCGCCACCATGTTTTCCGCGGTGCCATTACCGCAACACGCTGCGATGAGGTTCGACTCAGCAACAGCAAGTGTGCGAGCGTCAATATTTTCGCGCTGGTACGCGACTTGCTCTGCCACACGGCGGGCACCCTCGCGTAATCGACGTGGATTGCGCGGCGCCGACAGTAACCTCATACGCTGTTTCGTCGTCAACACGTCGCAATACGCACGCCTCCCGTCCAGAGGCCGTGGTGAGCCGAACCGGTCAATGCCGGCGACGCCAAGTTCTGATGGTGACGGTCATGCCGATCGACTGCATGTCGCCGTTACAGTGGAGCACACGGTGATTAGTCCACTCGATCGGAGAACGGCATGCGGAGCAATTCATACTCTCTCGCGGCAGCGCTGATTGCGCTGTCCGTGCTCGCTGTCGGCTGCACGGACAATGCGACACGCGATCCAGCGTCCCCAACACTTTACGTCTCCAGGTCAAGCATTGTGGTGGCGCCGACGTCGCTAAGCGTTGCAGCCGGCGCCTCAAGGCAACTGACCGCATCGATAAAGGATCGAAAGGGCCGAGTCCTTTCCGGAGCTGTATTCTCATGGTCATCTCCCCGTCGAGACATCGCGACCATCAGCCAGAGCGGTGTCGTGACCGGCGTGGCATCGGGCACGGTCCAGATCATGGCTCGCTACGGTTACAATTCCGCAACAGCACAAGTCACAATCACCGCACCGTCCGTCGTTCCGTCAGCGCCGGATTCGGTGACGCCACCACCTGTGGTCACCCCACCGCCTGTGGTCACCCCGCCGCCTGTGGTGGTTCCGCCTCCCGTCGTTGTACCACCTGTCGTCGTGCCTCCGGTGGTGACGCCGCCTGTTGTGACACCACCGGCAGGCGGCACGAACGGTATCCCGCTCGACGCGGGGGTGAACATTGCGATGATCCGCAACAATCCGACGATTCCCAACACCATCAATTACGAGGGGAACTTTCGAACACTCTGCTTCGCCGGGAAGGTTGGCACGTTCGACCCGATCGTGTACCCGGGGCAGCGGGTCGCCGGACATGAGCATGTGTTCTTTGGCAACCTCGGGATCAACGAAAACTCAACGTCGGAGTCGCTGCGGCTGTCCGGCAACTCGACCTGCTGGGGCGGCACGGCCAATCGCACGGGCTACTGGATGCCCACGGTGCGTGATGCAGGAACGGGGCAACTGCAACTCCCCGAGCGGGTGAGCGTGTACTACAAGTCGGCGTACCTCGACGCGAGAATCCTGCAGGTCATCCCGGCAGGGCTGCGCATGATCGCGGGCGACAAGAACAACATGTCCGGACGGCAGGACCATGCGGAATGGTACTGCTCGCGCAGCTATATCCCGAACACCGAGGGGTTCATTCCGAACTGCCCGGCCGGGGAAAATGTCATGCTGTCGATCGCGTTCCCGGAATGCTGGAACGGGCGCGACTTGGACTCGCCGGACCATCAATCGCACATGGCCTACAACCTTCACCGCAATCCGGGGCCGAGCGTGTGCCCGGCGTCGCATCCCGTGCCGCTGCCGCGTATCGAAGAGATCTTCTCGTTCCCGGTCACGGCCACGTCACGCCCGCTGCAATGGCGCTTGAGCAGCGACATGTACGCGTCGTCGATGCGCGGGGGGCGTTCCGCACACGCCGATTGGATGAATGGGTGGGATCAGGCGATTCTCACCACGTTCACCCGGCAGTGCATCAACGCCACACGGGATTGCACGGTTGATCTTGGTGACGGTCGCCAGTTGTTCTACAAGTAAGGGCGTGCTGTGGCGATCCTGCGCGCGGAGCACACGGGCACCCTAGCCACAGCGGTCACGAGCTACACTCCTGAAGAAGGGAGTTACGGCACGCCGACCAACGCCCTAGGGACGGCCTCGTTTTCTCTGGATGGTAGCGGAAATCGCGGAGTTGTTTCAGCGGGGGGGTCGTATGCGATGCTGCCGATTGATGCGGCCCCCGCCGATTTCACTACCGTCATCCAACTGCAAACGGACGCGGTCGCGAACGAGTGCGACTATGTGTATCGCGCGCACGGCGCGGATGAATCGAACTCGTAATTCCTGCGACTGCGGAGCGGCGTTCTTGATCTGACTGTTGTCGTGAGCGGGGCGTTCACCACGCTCGGCAGCGTGAGCGGGTTCGCAGCAGCGCTTCGCGGTGGTCGGCCAGCATCATGCGAAGATCGCCGACGCGTTGCTCCCTCGCATCGTGCAGCTCCTGCACTGAGACGAAGTAGGACGCGTTCCTCGTCACGATCGGGGCCGTGATGGTTTTCCGCAGCGTGCGTCGGATCGCCCAGATGCGGAACCGCGAGACCTGGCACCAGAGCCAGCAGCGGAGGCGGGTCACTGTGGCCGTCCGTCGATAGCCTTGCATACGTTCACGTAGTCCCACACCAAGACCGCCGCGAGCAGCACACCGAGCACCTTTGCAGGCAGGCTTGTTGGGTGAAACGCGTTCAGCGCGATGAACAGCGCGCAGGTCGCATAGAAGCCACGTTCGCGCTTCGTCATCACTCCCCCATCGGCTGAATCGTGACCTCCACACACCGCTCGCCCTTCTTCGTGTGGGATTTCGGCAATTGGCTCGTCTCGACGCGGCCTTCAAACGCGCCGACGACGTGTCGCAGCGTCACGCTCACTGACTGCCGTATCGCGACGCAGAGCGGTCTGCTGCCGGCGCCACCTCGCGCCGCAGATTTGCGTTGCGAGCGGAGCGCTTCGCGATTTCAGGCGCCCTCGTCCCCTGAGGCCATCCTCAGGCGGAGAAGTCGTCATAGGAACCGAAAACGATTGGGAATTCTAAGGCGAGATACGTCGTTTCGTCCGCGCCCTCTCCCACTAGCTTTCGCAGTGCGTGCTCGGGAAAGAAGACAAGGCGAAGGTCCGATCTTAGAACGCGCAGTCTTTGAGCCGCGTGCTCGAGACGGCGCGGACGCATGACCTTCGAATGTTCCGGTGGAAGCCGGCCATGAACGTCAGTTGTGGCGTCGGCTTCTCACTCGTGAGCAGGGCCGAGTGCCAAGCGGTCAGCGGCCCGCGTTAGGTTCTCTGGCGACGCGCGATGTCAATCAGCCAAAATTGCAGCCACTCTCGGTCGTACCGGTCATTCTCGCGGTAACCGCGCTCGCGCGCGGCGCGCGCCGCGAAATTCCTCATGGCGATCGTCGTCACGTGCGCATGACAATCAGCGGCCACGGCGTCACGGCGGACATCGCAAGTCGAATCATTGTTGCATACCTTCCTCACCAAGAGCGTCGCGAAGGTGCACAACGGAGGACCCCTGCAGATTACAGCGAGCAATCCCCGACCTCCATGCTCTGTGGAACTGATGCGACTATCTTCGCCCGGTACTTGTGAACCACAAGGCTCTGCTACGAGAGCTGGGAACCTCGCGCGTCACGCGCGAGACAGAGCGCAGCGAAGAGTGAGATGGTGCCTTTGTAAACACACGAAAGCGCTTTGAACCTGCAGCGTATTGCATGCCCGAGCAGTCTCAGGGGTGTATTGATTGTGCGTCTGTAAGTCGGCCCCCGTAGCTCAGGTGGATAGAGCAGCAGTTTCCTAAACTGTTGCCCGGGCGTTCGAGTCGCCCCGGGGGCACTGCCACACCGTCAACGTCGCGTCTGTGCGCGATACCCGCTCGGCGTCACGCCCATCCGCCGCCGGAACACGTTCGCGAAGTGGCTCTGGTCGACGAACCCGCACGCCTCGGCAATATCGGAGAGCGGCCGCACAGTCTGACGCAATAGCGCGCACGCCAATACCACACGCCGCCGCCGAAGGTATTCACCCGGTGCACACCCGACATACCGCTGAAACACCCGCGCCAGATGCACGGGATGCACGCCGACGATGCGCGCCACATCGCTCACGCGCACATCACGATTGCATTGATCATCGAGACACTCGCGCGCGATGCCAAGCCATGCCGGTGCGTCCGTCGCGTCGAAGCCATCGGATGGCTGCGCAACTGTAGCGATCATCGCATGCGCAAGAGATTCCTGCATCGCCGTCGCATCATCGAATGCCGAGGCGCATTCCTGCGCAAGCTGGTTAGCCAGCGCGAGCGCGGTGGGAGATGTGATTGACCGCGAGGAGTCCGGAAGCCGCGCGCCACTCAATCGCGAATCGGCCAGCACCCGCGCCACCGACAGCGTCAGAAACCGCCCTTCGAATCGACGCTCGCGCGTCTCGAATCGATCGCGATGTGTGGTGCCAGCAGGATTGAAGATCAGCGCTGGACCGTTGCTCAGCGGTGGTGCGCCTGCGGCCGACGAGACATACAGTCCGCTCAACACAAGCACGAAATGCGCGTCATCGTGCGAGTGACGCTCAACGACACGATGTGGGTCGACGTCGAGGACGGCCACATCGAGCCCGGGCGCGTGACGACGTACATCGAGCTGCCCGTAGAATGCGCCGAATGGCAGTGCGAGATGGCCTCGGCTGTCGGCAACACTGGTCATGCGATTCGAAACCTTGACTCGGGTTGCATTCGTACAAGACGGCGGCTGTGCCGTGTGAGAACTTGTTCCCTCAGCCCTTCGCGCGCACACGGCGCGCCCCGTCACGACGTGAGGATACAAGATGCGGTTTCACAGGGCGCTCGCTGCCAATGTGCTGGTCGGTTGCGCGCTGGCGTCGCGTATGCTGGCTCAACCAACCGCCACCAAGCCTGGCGATGACCTGCTCGGGCTCTGGGGCGCCGAGCCCATCATGGGGCCGCAGGTCCGCGGCGAGCTGCTGCTCGAGCGACGCGGACATCGCTGGACGGCCCGAATCGGCGGCTTCGAGGTCGTCGGGGCGCAGTCGGGTGATAGCATCGTGCTCGCGCTCCCCGGAGGGCAGGGAACGCTGCGCGCATGGATTCGTGGCGCACACCTCTCGGCCTTCTGGATTCAGCCCGAGGGCCAGGGCCCGCAGTACGCGACACCGGTGCGGTTCGAAGCCGCCGGCGCCGGCATGTGGCTGGCGAAGGTCGATCCGCTGGTCGAATCGTTCCCGATGTACCTGATGGTCACGCGCGACACGAGCGGCGTGCTCCGCGGGCGATTCCGCAATCCGGCCGCCAACTGGCCGGGTCGCGCGGGTGTGTATCGCATCGAGCGGGACGGCGACAACCTCGCGTTCATCGTGCAACGCACCGGCAAACTCCAGTGGCGCCAGGCGTACGACTCCGCACAACGCCGGATCACGTTCGACTTCGGCAATGTGTTCGCGATCACGCCGCGCACAGCTGAGCAAGCGGTCGGTTTCTATCCGCGCTCTCCCGGCGTGCCGCCGTACGAATACCGCGCTCCGATTGCCCGCGCCGACGGTTGGCGCACTGCGTCCGCTCGCGCAGTGGGTGTCGACGATGTCGCGCTGCGCTCGATTGTCAGATCGATCGCCGGTGCCGATCCACTCAGTGATACGCTGCCACGCGTGCACGCGCTGCTGGTCGTGCGACACGGCGCTCTGATACTCGAGGAGTATTTCAACGGCTACAGCGCCGATCAGCTGCACGATCTCCGCTCTGCGTCCAAGACGATGACATCGGTGATGGACGGCGTTGCGATGCTGCGTGGCGCCACGTTCACGATGGATACGAAAGTGCGCGGCTCACAAATCACCGTCGGCCAGTTGCTCACGCACTCGTCCGGCCTCGCCTGCGATGACGACAACGATGACTCGCCCGGGAACGAAGACACGATGCAGTCGGCACATTCCAAAGAAGACTGGTACGACTTCTTCATGGCGTTGCCGCGTGTGCACCCTAGTGGCTCGACCTACGCCTACTGTTCCGCTGGCATCAACATGGTCGGCAGTGTCATTCGTGATGCCACACATCAGTGGTTGCCGGCGTTCTTCGACGAACGCATCGCACGTCCGCTGCAGATGACGCATTACGCGATCAACCTGATGCCGAATGGCGAGGCATACTCCGCCGGCGGGATGCAACTGCTGCCGCGTGATCTGCTCAAGTTCGGCCAGCTATACCTCAACGGCGGCACATGGAACGGCACGCGAATCGTCAGCACAGCCTGGGCCAGACTGTCAACTTCGCATCAGATCGATCGGCAGGATGGTTCCGACGATGGATTCGGATGGCATCGTCACAAACTATCTGTGGGCTCGCGATCCTATCAAACGTACGAAGCTGGCGGCAACGGCGGACAGTTCGTCGTGGTGATTCCGGACCTTGATCTCGTCGTCGCGACCACCGCTGGCAACTACGGTCAGTACGATGTGTGGAAGCGAATCCGCGAATCCCTCGTGCCTCAGATCATGGGCGCGGTGCGCTGATCTGGCGGCTACACAAACGCACCGATGCCAGTGATCGCCCGTCCGACCACCAACGCCGTCATCTCGTTCGTTCCTTCGTACGAATAGATCGCCTCGGCATCCGTGAAGAGTCGTGCCGCGCCATGTTCGAGCAGCACGCCATTCCCACCCATCATCTCGCGCGCCAGCTGCACCGTCTCGCGACAGTGAAATGCGCAGAACTGTTTCGCGAGAGACGTGTGCGCATCAGTTGCACGACCCTCGTCCTGCAGTCGAGCCGCCCGCAGTGCCATGCCGAGCATTGCGGTGACATTCCCAAGCATGCGGACAAGCATCATCTGCACGAGCTGGAAACCGGCGATCGGCCGTCCGAATTGCTGGCGCTCGCCGGCGTAGCGCAACGCGTGTTCGTAGGCGCCCATCGCGCAGCCGACAGCCTGGAACGCGACACCGATGCGTGCGGCGCTCAGCACGCGAGCGGTGTCGGCAAAACTGTTCGCATGCGAGAGGCGATCGCTCTCGGGCACGCGCAGATTTTCCATCGTGATCCAGCCCGACGCGAGCGCGCGCTGAGAAATCTTGCCGGTCATCAGGCGCGCTGAGTAGCCGGGGAGCGAGGTGCGCACGACAAAACCCTTGACCTTGTCGTCCGCCTCATCACGCGCCCAGATCACCACGATGTCAGCGAACGTCGCATTGCCGATCCACTTCTTCTCACCGTTCAGAATCCAGCTGTCTCCGTCACGACGACAGCGCGTGGTCAGCCCGCGCGCGACACCGCTGCCGACATCCGGCTCCGTGAGACCGAAGCAGCCGATTTTCGCAAAGCTGCGCAATTGTGGAAGCCACTCCGCCTTCTGTGCGTCGGACCCAAGCAGCAGAATCGAGCCGAGACACAATCCGCCGTGCACGCCGAAGTAGCTCGCCATCGACGGGTCGACACGTGCCAGCTCCAGCGAGTACAAGCCGTCGATCAGTGCACGATTCGTCGCGGTACCGTCGAAGTAGTGCGCAAGTGGATCAAGCGCGTGGAAACCCTGCAGTGCGTCGAAGTAGAATTGTCCACGATCCCAGGCATGGTCCGCAACCGGCGCGATATCCCGCTCGAGCACGGCCCGCAGCGCCAGGCGCCGATCGTTTTCACCGGACGTGAGCGTGTCGAACCAGTCGTAGAGATCGATCGGCAGCGGTGCAGCAGGCATGACGGAGTTGTGCGGGAGAATGTGAACGGCGAGCCGTTGCGTCACGGTCAGTGTGCCGCCGGAAGCCGGCGTCGATCAATTTCGCCTTTCGGCGTACGCACCCACGCGTCCACACTCACACACGTGGTGGCACGCAGATACGCCCCCAGGCCCCCGAGCGACCGACGGATGTCGTCAGCCGCCAGCGGGAGTGAGTCATGCGTGGAGTACAGCACATCGATGGCGCGTCCGGTCTCGGTCGTCACGATCACATCGGTGATGCGCGGGAACTGCTGCTGCAGTCGCGCTTCGAGCTGCGGTGCGAGCACAACGCGACCGTTCGACAGCTTGAAGGTCGACGTCGCGCGCCCGCGAAAGGTGTACGCGCCGTCGTCCATCGAGACCAGATCGTCCGTCCGCTGCCAGCGATCGGCATCGAGCGAATGGAGCGTGCGATCATTCCAATAGCCGCCGCAGACATTCGGCCCGTGAAACGCCAGGACGCCATCACTCTCGATGCGCACGTCGCAGCCGACGGGACGACCGAGAAACGCCTCGCGAAATTCGCCAGGATTGCCGAGCATGATGCCCGGACTCGCTTCGGTCTGCCCGTAGCCGACGCGTAATCGCGTCGTTCGAAGCAGCTCCGCCAGTCGTGCGTCGATCGGGGCGCCGCCGACGAGTCCCCCGGTCAACGTCTGCAGCAATGGCACGCCAGCTGGCAGAGCGGCGAGTCGCGTCGCAAGCAGCGGCACCATGCTCAGATGCGTCACCTCGAATTCGCGCGACATCGCCACGATGGCTTCAGCGTCGCGCGCATTGCCCGTCAGCGTCACGATGCGCCGTGCGCGCAGCATCGCCGGCAGCAGGCCAAGGACGAGCCCGAAGGAATGTGACCACGGGAGCACACACAACGCACGAGCACCGTCGAGAGCGAGCATCGGCAGGTGGCTCTCGAGTACGGCGAGCACCCCCGTCTCGGACAGTGCAATCCAGCGTGCGTCTCCGGACGTACCCGAGCTGCGCAGCAGGAACGCAATCGTGTCGGTGCGTTCCGACGACTTGCGCGGCACCATCGGTGATCCGGGTGGTCCACCCGTGCGGGATGGCGCCGCGACGTGCGGGTGCTCGGTGCCGACCGCGATGGCGATGCGTGCGTCGAGTGCATCGAGCAGCGGTGCGACATCCTCGGTCGGCGGCACTGGTGCGAGTGTCACGCCGTCGGCCAAGGCCGCGACCAGCAGTTGTGCGAACGCGGCGCCATTCGGCAGCGCACAGATCACGCGATCGCCCCGCGTGATGCCCGAACGTCGCAGCGCGCGCGACCAGTCGTTTGCGCCGTGATGCAATTGCGTCGCCGACAGACGGCCCGCGTGCGACACCAGCTCCGCCGTGCCACAGGAATCGAACAGCTCCTGCAGGGCTGAATTGCCGGTCATTCTCACGCGACGTCAGTCCTCATGCGAGGAACGTAGCGCTGGCGCGGGGGCGAGCACCGCCTTGGCGCGCTACCGCCACAGGCGCGCCAGTTCTTCGGCTGGCAGATCTTCCGGCGATTCCTGCAGTCCGCCCAGCCATGCGGCGTGCCCGAGCATCCGTGCGCCAGACCACCCAGCGTGACGCAGCTCGGCCAGCCCGGTATCGCCCTGTGATTTGCTGAGCTTTCTCCCGTCGGCGTGCGTCACCAGGGGATGATGCAGCGTGGTCGGAAGCGACGTGCGATGCAGCAGCGTCGCGAGTTGCCACTGGCGACCGGTGGACGCCAGCAGGTCGTCCCCGCGAATGACCAGATCGATCTCGTGTCGCAGGTCGTCCACGACGACTGCGAACTGGTACGTCCACTGCCCGTGCCGATCGCGCACCAGCAGGTCACCGCACTGCTGCTGCGGAACCTGCGACTGCACGCCATGTCGCAGGTCGTCGAAGGTCACGGTCAGCTCGTCCAGTCGCACGCGACGGGCCGGCGTCTCTGCGAACGGCACGCCAAGGTCTCGACACGTGCCGGCATACCGCGCCTCGACGTCGGCTCCGGACGTCTGCTGCGCCGCAATCTCGCGGCGGCTGCACCGACAGGCGTAGAGCTGCGCGCGTGCAGTCAGTTCAGCCTCGGCTGCCTCATACGCAGACTCCTCTCCGCGCTGTCTGAGAGTCTCCGGATAGCCCAGCGCTGCATTGTCCGCGTGCAGGCCAAGCCACGCCAGATCGGTCCGGATCGCGGCATCGAACACGTCACGTGCGCGCCGCCCATCATGATCCTCGATCCGCAGCAGCACCGAGCCACCGAATGCGCGTGCGATGCTCCACACATACACCGCGTTGACGGCATGGCCCATGTGCAACAGACCGGTCGGCGCGGGGGCGAAGCGCGTCCGCCATCGCGTCGGCAGTGCCGTTGCCAGTCGCGCACCGAGTGCCAGCCGATCACCTTCAGTCAACGCGGAAGTCACGATGCGCGAATCTGCGCGGCCGACGATACCGCCACAATGGTCACTCGCTCACATCCCATGGCGTACGACAAGGCGTATTTCGACAAGTGGTATCGCAATCGACAGCATCAAGTGCGCACGCCGGCGCAGATCCGGCGCATCGTCACCTTCACGGTCGCCGCCGCCGAGTACGTGCTCGATCGACCGATCCGCAGCGTGCTCGATGTCGGTGCAGGGGAGGGGCACTGGCAGCCGATCCTCTCCGCGATGCGGCCCAATCTGCGCTACGTGGGCGTCGAGCCGAGCGAGTACGCGGTCGCGCGATTCGGCACACGGCGCGGACTGCGACGCGGTTCCGTCGAGACACTCGAACAGCTGGAGCTGCACGCCGAACATCCGGAGGGCTTCGACCTCGTCGTCTGCTGCGGCGTGTTGAACTACGTCCCCACGCGTTCACTCGGCAACGCGCTCGAACAACTCGTGCTGCATACGAGTGGCGTCGCTTGGCTGGAACTCTTCACGAAACATGACGAGATCGAAGGTGACGTCGCCGCGCTCAGGCCGCGGACAGCGGCGTGGTATCGCGAGCGATTCGGAAACGCGGGATTCGTCCCGTGTGGTTTGCATCTCTATGCACCGCAGGATCGGGCGGCGGGGCTGACGGCACTCGAGACCTGCGCCACGGCCTGACCTCTCCACCTCCGCTTCCCTTGCAAACGCCCTAGCGCGTCGCGCGTGGTTGCCTTTCAGCGAACCGGACGTTTTGAACGCACGAGATCAAGCACGTCTGTCAGGTACATCAGGATGACAGCCCGCTTCGCGGGTGCGCCATTCGACTGGCTGAACTATGGATCAGCTCGCCTTTGCTCTCGCGGTAAAAGTGGCGTTCAGGAACGGAAAAGGGTTATCAATCGTGCAGCTCATGTCGCGCGATATGGCGGGGTATCACCCCGACCCTGCATCCTGATATTTTAGTGCCTGTAGATTAGAAGATTCTAAGACGTTTCGTACCGCTCGTTCGTCCCGTCATCAGCTGCATGACCCTCTGGCAGCCTGCATGCGTTCGCTGATCCTTGCTGCCTGCCGTTCTCCTTTGTAACACACCGTACCCGCGACGAAGCGGGCGCATGGGTGGATCTTTCTGAATGGCTGCGCGTCCCGATTTCGCACAACACACCGGCTTCGTGGGATCGGGTCGGCTCAAGTGGCGTGGTCCGCACCCTTGGCATCAGGGAGAGCGCGTCTGGAGTACGACCAATAGCCACCTCGATGTGTGGATCGAACTGCTGCACACCCTCGATCTCGATCCGGCGCCGCTTCTGCTGCCGACGATCTGCGCTGATTTCGAGGGCGATCAGTGGACCATGACGAGTGTGGCGCCAGCTGATCTCTGGGCCTGCTACGGCATCGTTGTCGAGGAGCTTCTCGTCTGGCGCCCGTTACTCGCACACCTGGTCGAGCAGCTCGATCGCGGGAACGCCGTCCTCGTCGAAGTCGATGCCTTTCATCTGCCTGACATGACGGGCAGCAGCTACCAGCGCGAACACCTGAAATCACTCATCGCCGTGACGGGCTATGATCGTCACGCGCATCGTCTTCGCTACCTGCACGGCAGCGTCGGTGCGGAAGTCGACGGTGAGGAACTCGACGCGCTGCTCAACGTCGGCGTCGGCAGTGCACAGATTCCGCCGCATGCGCAGATCGTCAAGCTCGATCGTGTCGTCACGCGCACGGCTGCGGAACGCGCGGTCATCGGCGTGGCACTGGCGCGATTCCACGGTACGCGACTGCCGGCTCGCAATCCGGTGCGGGGCTTCGCCGATGCCCTGCGATCACACGGTGCATGGCTCGCTGGCGGTGACTCCGATCACTACCAGCGCTGGGCGTTCGCCACGCTGCAGCAGTGCGGTGCGTCATTCGAAGTCGGCGCCGACGTCTGCTCGTGGCTCGCGTATCACGGTGAACCGGTGACGGCCGCGGTGGCGCCACTGCGGCTCATTTCCCACGCTGCGCGTGCCTTGCATCAACGCCTCGTTCGCGTGTCGCAGTCGGGGCGCATGCCGGATGTAGGTCACACGGTGGATGACATGGCGCGCGCGTGGGACGATGCGATGGCGGTGCTGCGTCCACTGTACGGCTCCTGATTCAGCGGACGAACGTCACCTCAGCATCATCTGCAGCACACCTGCAACGTGTGTCAGGCAGCTGGAGAGTCCAGTCAGGGTATGGTCCCCCATGTGGCCGATGCGAATCGTGCGGTCGCGCAGCGGGCCGTAGCCCGCGCCAATCACGTAACCGAGCTCGCTGACCGCAGCAGCGACGGCGCTCCCTGATATCGTCGTCGGCAGTGTGATGCAACTGACCGTGGGCGAACGACCCGACGGCGGTGCCAGCACGCCGAATGCCGGATGCATGTCGCGCAGGTAGCGCTCCGCCCACGTCACGGTCGTTGCCTGCATCGCGAGATGTCGCGCCCATCGTTCCTCAAGCCCCTCGGCCACGATCGCCTCGACCTGGGCAGCCAGCGCATGGAACAGTGAAATCGCCGGTGTGTTCGGCGTCTGGTTCTTCGCCGCGTACTTCTCGAATTCGACGAGGTCGAAATACGTCCCGCGATCGATGTTCTTCGCCGCGGCGGCGATGAACGATGCGCTCGCGACGCCGAGAGCAAGTCCTGGTGGCAGGGCCAACGCCTTCTGCGACCCGGTGAACACGAAGTCCAGCTCCCATTCATCAGTCTCCAGGCGCGCGCCGGCGAGGCCCGTGACACTGTCCACCAGAATCACCGCGCCCGCAGCGTGCACCACACGGGCGATGCGCTCGATGTCGTTCATCGCACCGGTCGACGTCTCCGAGTGTGTCAGCGTCACGACGCGCGCACCACTCGACTCGAGCAACGCGGCGACCTTTTGGGCGGTGTGATGCATCCCGAGTTCGACGACATCGCGTACGACGACGCGACCACAGCTGACCGCGACATCGGCGAATCGCTCTGAGAACGCGCCATTCACCAAGGACAACACCGTTCCCGCTGGCGAACATCGAATCGCGCCTTCCATCAGGCCGGTGGCAGACGCCGACGCGATGTATACCGGACGTGACGTGCGAAAGATCGCACGCAACCCCGCATCGCAGCGCGCATAGATCGCCTCGAACGCCGCGCCGCGATGCGGCAGCATCGGTCGCGTGAGCTCCTGCAGAATCTCCGGTCGGACTTCGGTCGGTCCGGGCAGGAAGAACGTGCCGTTGGTGAGCATCAGAGTCCGAGCACGATTGGAGTGAGCGCCGCGAAGCTGTCCACTTCGCCGGCCGCGCGCGCCACGACGCTCGCGCGCCGTGCCACACCAGTGAATGCGAGAAAACGGTCGACGACCGACACGAGCTCGGCATCGGTCGCACCGTCGCCGACCGCCAGGGTCGGTCGCGCAAGTGCGAGAGACGACACCACCTCCGGCTTGCCACCGCGTCGGGCGAGCGGTGAATCGGCGCGCACATCCGATGCAACGTCGGCATCATCGAATTCGACCTCGACGGCGAACACGTCATCGGCAACGATGCCGAGCCACGCGGCCAGCGGCAGGATTGCATCACGCAATCCGCCACTCACCAGTACGACGCGCACGTCGGCCGCGATCCATGACCGCACCGCGTCGCGTACACCCGGCAGCGCCGAGGCGATGTATATCGCTCCCAACTCGGCGATCTCGGAACGCGTCGGGCGAATGATGCGCAGCCGACGGCCGTACACTTCGTCCAGTGGCACGCGTGATTCCATCGCATCCGCTGTCAACGCCGCGACCGTTGCCGCGACCGTCGCGTCCCGTCGCTCCGCCAGCCAGTCGATGCCTTCGAGCGCCGAGACGGTCGAGTCCACATCGAGTACGACCGACTTGAACGCCGTCACAGGATGTTGCCTCGAGCCAGCAGGTTGTGCGGGTCCAGCTCGTGCTTGATCGCGCGCATCATTGCACGCTGCGTTCCCGACATCTGCAGCGGCAGCCAGCGAGCCTTGATCTTTCCGATTCCGTGCTCCGCCGCCACCGTTCCACCGAGCGCGATCACTGTGCGCAGCGTGTCACTCACGGCATCCGTGATGCGTTCCAGTTCCGAGGTGTCGCGCGCGATGAAGTTCTGGTGCGGATGCCCGTTGCCGGCGTGTCCGAAGGTGACCGGCTGCGCGAGTCCACGCGATGCTACCGCCTGTCGTGACACATGCAGCGCCTCGCCAAGCCGAGCGTACGGCACTGCCCAGTCCGTCGAGATGCGACGACCACCGTTGGCGCGATGCGGCGCGGCGCGTTCATGCATCGTCGCCGGCACGGCGTGCCGGAGGCGCCGTGCATCTCGCAGCGCAGCCTCGCCTTCGTACACACGAATGTCATCGTCCGCGGCGTGATGCGCCGCCGCCAGTTCGAGCCACGCATCCAGCGGCGGCTCTTCCGCCTCACCGCCAGACAGCTCGGTATAGATGAGCGCTTCGGCGCCGGTCGCCCATGACGGATCCTGCGCCGCAGTGCGCGCGATGGCGAGCGCGCCGCCGTCGAGAAATTCGAGGCACCGCGGCGCCAGTGCGTTCGACTCACGCGCGGCGATCACGAAGGCGAGTGCATCCGATTCGGTCGGGAAGGGGATGCTGAGGCCGATCACCCAGGCCGGCAGCGGCAGCAGCCCGAGCTCTGCTTCGAGAATCACACCGAGTGTGCCTTCGCTGCCGACAAACCAATCGACCAGATCATGAACCGGCGCATACCCGACCGTATTTTTTTCGATCGATGGCCGACGCAATTCGAGTATGTCGCCGTTCATCAGCGCGACCGTCAGCCCACGCACATGCGAACGGATCGCACCGTACCGCAGCGACCTGGCGCCGGAGGCGTTGCAGGCGACGGCACCGCCGACCGTGCAGTCCTCCTCGCTGGTCGGATCCGGCGCCAGCAGCCAGCCCTCGGCAGCGAGCGAGCGTTTGAGCGGACCGAGCAACTCTCCCGGACCGACGCGCACGCTGCGCGCGGTGTGATCGATGTCGTGAATGCCGCCGACGTTCCGTAGCGAGAGCAGCAACCCGCTATCGGTGAGCGACGCGGCGGTGGTACTCGTCTGTCCACCCGCCGTCGTCACTGGCGTGCGATCGCGCTGCGCCTCGCGGAGAAGCTCCAGCACTTCGACACGTGCCGTCGGCCGCGCCACCGCATCCGGGATCAGCTCGAGTCCGGATGCATCACGGCTGACGCTCTGCCGCACATCGGCGTCAGTCGTGATGAGCGCGCTGGTCATGCCACCGCAGCCGGTTCCGTGCTGCTCCCGAATCGTACGATGGTGGCGGTTCGCACATCCGGCAGCGCGAGCAGGCGTTCACGCAGCGCCGGAGCGACGACACCGTCGACGGAAATCGCGGCCAGCGCTTCGCCGCCCTGTGCCAGTCGCGCCTGATGATACTCGGCGATGTTCACGTGCGCGTCACCGAGCGCGGTCCCGACGCGACCGATGACACCGGGCACGTCATTGTTGGTGAGCACGATCATCGTCTGTCGCGGCGTGACGTCGACATGAAACGCGCCGATACGCGTGACTCGCGCCACACCACCGGGTGGCGCCATCGCGACGACGCCGATCTCGCGCACGCCGCCACCGAGCGACACGTCCACGGTTGCGGTGCGATCCTTGTCTGTCAGTTCACCGATCGAGAGTTCGATTCCGCGTGCTTCCGCCATCGCGCGTGCGTTGATCAGGTTCAGTCGCCCGTCGTCGATCACACCCTCGAGAATCCCGGCGCAGGTGGCCGAGAGCAGCGCAGCCCCGGCGCCGACCAGGTCCGGGCTGACACGCAGGCGTACGCGCTGAATGATGCTGATACCCTGATCGAGCAGCAGTGCGCGGGCGATCGCCGACGCACGCTGCGCCACCAGCAAGGCGGGTTGCAGATCGCGCCACTCGGTGCCCGTGACCGACGCGACGTTGAGTGAGCGCGTCAACTCGCCGTGCAGCAGCGCGTCGCGCACCGCTTCGCAGACATCCACTGCAACGTTGCGCTGGGCTTCTGCGGTGGAGGCGCCGAGGTGCGGCGTGAGCAGCACATTGGGCAAGGTGCGCAAGAGATGCTCGGCGGGCAGCGGCTCCTGCGCGAAGGCATCGATGCACGCACCTCGCAGCAGGCCGCTCTGCAACGCCTGTGCAAGGGCGACGTCGTCCACGATGCCGCCGCGCGCGAGATTGCAGACCACGGCACCGGAGGGCATACGTGACAGTTCGCGACGTCCGATGAGCCCCGTCGTCTCCGACGTCAACGGCGTGTGGATCGTCAGGATGTCTGCGTCGGGAAGCAGCGCTTCGAGCGACGGCGCGCGCCGGATCCGCAACGCACGGAAACGCTCGTCACCGACGTATGGATCGTAGCCGATCACATCCATGCCGAACGCGATCGCGCGCATCGAGACTTCCGAGCCGATGCGCCCGACGCCGACGATGCCAAGGGTGCGACCCTTGAGCTCATTCCCTAGCAGCGCTGAACGATCCCAGCGGCCCGCATGCATCGAGGAGTCGGCGCGCACGATGTGCCGGAAGAGTGCGATCAGGGATCCGAACAGCAGCTCGGCGACGTCGACAGTATTGCCGGCCGGCGCGTTGATGACGGCAACACCGAGCTCGGTCGCGGTCGTCATGTCGACGTTGTCCACGCCGACGCCGGCGCGACCGACCACGCGCAGCCGTGTCGCCGCGCGCAACAATTCATTGCTGATCTTCGACGCACTACGCCCGACGATCGCGTCGTACTCCGGAATGCGCGCAAGCAGCTCTGCCGCCGGCAGCGTCGGTACTTCATCGACCTGCAACCTTGGTTCCGCGATCAGCAGGGCAAGGCCATCGGGATCGATGTCATCCGTCACGAGCACGCGATAGCGCATGCAACTCCAGGGCAGGGGGGATCGCGTGCTGCGCGGCGATTCCATGAAAGATATCAAGCCCGGCAACAGCATCCACGATCATCGTTCGCTGATCGTCAAACGAAAAACGCCCTCGGCACAGGCCGAAGGCGTCGATCGCGTGCAGTGCGCTGAATTCAGGGAGTGAGTTCGGACTTGCTGGTGACCGTGTCCGCATCAGCCACGAGGCGAATGGCGCCCTTGAACCGCGCGGCACGCGTGTTCAGCAGGCTCTCGACGACACCGACTCCCGGACGACTCGCATGGACGTACTTGCCATTCCCGGAATAGATCGCGATGTGCGTGATGCGACGGCCGGTTCCGAACGTGAGCAGGTCACCCGGCTTCATGCGATCGAGATCGCGACCGATGCGGATACCGGTGTACGCCTGTTCGTTGGCAGTGCGCGGCAGGTCGACGTGCAGCCACGACATGACGTACTTCACGAGACCACTGCAGTCGAACGCGCGACCCGGCGCTTCAGCGCCCCAGACGTACGGCAAGCCGATCTGCTGGCGTGCAACGGACACGATCGAATCACGCAACGCATCAGCGGAGTCAGATACGAACGACGCCTGCGCCACAGTGGGGAACAGCGGTCCGGTGGCGACATGACGCGAGCGCCGATTGCGCGCGCGGCGTGCCGATGCGGCCTTCCTCGATCTCGCAGAGGTGCGCGCGGTGGCGGTGCGTGCGCGCGTCCTGACGACCGGCTTCTGCGCGACACTTCGGCGCGCCGTCGCGACTGGTTTCCTGCCTCGTGGCTTTTCGGCTGCCGCGCCTGATGGCGTAGCGACGACGATCGCGACCAACCCCAGCAGCAGTGCGAGCCGGCGCAGGGCGGTGGCAAAAGGGATCGGCATGGGCATGGAGGTAAGGGTACCCGAACACATCACCGAGCACAGCGGACTCTCGACGACTCGTGCGAACCGGACTGACCGGCCACTCAGCCGGGACCGGTGACGGTCCGCGCTTCAGAGGGGTGACGACGGCAGAAGTCTGCGGTCACGCACGAGCCCGCTTTTGACCTCTTGGTCCTCGGCAGTATCGGCACCTCGAGCGGTCAGGCGCTTGTCGCCGGCTCGGGAACCGGTCAACTTTACAGGCTTATGAAGCGCCGGGCTTTTCTAGCCATGGCGCGGCACGCTTCGGGAATCCTGCGGGTGACCCAATCTCCAGTCCTGTCACGATGTCGGAATTCGAAGAGGGCGGGCTCGACTCGCTTGCCGGCTGGTTCAAGATGAACCAGAAGTTGGTTTCGATCGTGTTCGGCAGCCTCGCGGCTGCGGCAGTGGGCATCGTGATCTGGCAGAAGTCGGCCGATACGAAGATCGACAATGCGGAGCGTGCCTTCTTTGCGGCGCAGACGGCCACGGCCCAGAACCCGACGATTGCTGCGACCGAGCTCGACAAGGTGGCGACGCGCTACGCCGGCACGTCGGCAGGTGACCGCGCCGCGCTCCTCGCGGCGCAGGCCATGATGACGGACGGGAAGTCCGCGGACGCGCTCAAGAAGCTCGAGGCGCTGGCGGCCGGCGGCGGTACAGCGCGGCTCGGCGCGACGCTGCAGACGCTGCTCGCGGCCGCCTATGAGAACCTGAACAAGCCGTCGGACGCCGCGAAGGCCTACCTCGCGGCTGCGGCGACGAGTTTCGGCGACGCCAAGGCGCAGCGCCAGGCGGATGCGGCCCGCGCCTACATGGCGGCAGGCAACTCGGTCGAGGCTATCAAGCTGTGGACGCAGTTGAGCGCGGACGAGAAGGGTCCGCTCGCAGCCGAAGCGCATGTCCGTCTTGGCGAGCTGATCGTCAAGCAGTAGTTGGTTGGCCGAGATGTTGGTCGAGTGGGACTGACTGCCACGCGCTTCACGATTTCAGGCCACCGGCACAGCACGCGTCCGGTGGCTTTTGTTGTCGGGACCGGACAAATGTGATAACCGGGAATCCGGTCAGTTCGAAGACGCCTCGGGAACGGATTTCAATTTGTCGCAGCGAGCGACGCGGTGGAGTGGTCGCGTCCTGGCGGTGGATGCTGTCGGGATCATGCGAGCGGGGCCGACGGATGGTGCGCGGGTGGCGGCATGTGACGCGGTTGATGTTCAGGCACAGTATGCAGGCCGTTCGACGCCGCGCCGGGCCGGTATTCTTCGAGGCATTCGTGGTGCAGGCCCTGTCACGCTGGCGCGATGCTACTTCTTATAAGAAGTATTATGTAAACTACGGGCGGTGGAAAACTGTGGATAAGTGCCTGTTTACCGCGCCTCCTGTGGAAAGCCTCGGCGGTTCCACACAAATGACCTCCGTGTCCCGTCACGGACCGGTCACACCGCCATTCGCCCAGCCGCCCCGCCGAACGGCTCAGCGCAGCGAGTCGAGCACGCCGTCGAAGACGACACGACCCTCGCCTGAGAGCTCGCTGTAGCCGTCGTCTGGCGCCTCCGGCAATCGCACGATGAGTGTCTTGCCACTCGCCGTCAGCAATTGCACTGCGTCGCCTCTCGGCGCCAGGTCCCACGCCTGCAGGCACGCGGCGGTCGCCACGGCGCCAGTTCCACACGCGAACGTCTCGGCTTCCACGCCGCGCTCGTACGTTCGGATTCGCCAGCTGCCTGGCGTTGCGCCAACGCTCACGAAGTTGACGTTCGCACCCGCTGGAGCACGCGTCACGCCATAGCGCAGGATGCGGCCACGCCCGGCCACATCCATCGCAGCCACATCGGCGACGAGCACTACCAGATGCGGTACGCCCACGACCGCATACCCGATGCGCTGTTCGCGTGGCGCGAGCCCTTCGGACGCAGCGGCTTCGAGGGCAGTCACGGGCGCCAACCGTACCGATGCCACGCCCTGCGCGTCGATCGCCGCCGCGATCCTGCCGGCATCGGACATGAAGTGAAACGTCTGCTCACGTGCCACAAGTCCAAGTCGGACAGCACTTTGCGCGGCACAGAGTGAAGCGTTTCCACACAGTGATGCGCGGGTGCCATCGGCGTTGTAGTATCGGATCGCGAACTGCGCCTCATCGGACTCTGCAATGAATACGACGCCATCGGCACCGACGCCCAGATGCGGTGCGCAGATGGCCGAGATATCCGCCGTGTTCTCCAGCGCATCGGCGGCGTCGCCGCTGCCGCGCGCGTCGAAAAAGACGAAGTCGTTCCCCGACCCCGTCATTTTCCAGAAAGCGCGACCGGCGCCGGCCATCAGACGCGACCCGTGATCGCCCACCAGCGCAGCTGCCAGACCATCCAGATCGCCTCGCGCACGATGCGCTTCGACATCTTGCTCTCGCCCTCCGTTCGATCCGTGAACACGATCGGAATCTCCGCGATGCGGAATCCCTTCTTCCAGGCGCGGAAACTGACCTCGATCTGGAAGGCATAACCGTTCGACCGCACATCATCCAGATCGATGGCTTCGAGCACCGTCCGGCGAAAACACTTGAATCCGCCCGTGGCATCGAACAGCTGCAGCCCGGTCACCGTTCGGGCATAGACGTTCGCGGCGTAGCTCAGCATCAGACGGGTCATCGGCCAGTTCACCACGGTCACCTTGCCATTGCGGTACCGCGAGCCGAGCACGAGATCGGCCGTGGCAATGGCCCGCAGGAATTCCGGCAGATGATTCGGATCGTGCGAAAAGTCGGCGTCCATTTCGAACACGTATGCAAAATCGCGTGCGAGGGCCCACTTGAAGCCCGCCAGATAAGCGGTGCCGAGCCCCATCTTTTTCGCGCGGTGCAACGCGTGAACACGATCGCTCCGGGCCGCCAGTTCGTCCACGATGGCGCCCGTGCCGTCGGGAGAGCCATCGTCGACGATCAGCACGCTCAGTCTCGGATCCTGCGACAGCACTGATTCAATAATGCGGGCGACGTTCTCCCGTTCGTTGTACGTCGGAACGATGACGAGTCCCCGCTCAGCCGGCACCGAGTGATCACCTGCAGGCTCGGTCACGCCGTGCTTCTCCGATCCAGCACGACGCCGGCACCGAGGAGCAGCAACGACAGTCCGAGTGCCACGAGGGTGATGGTCTTTCCCTTCTCGAAGCTTGCGCTCCGGAATCGCAGGTCGACCTGTCGTGCGCCGGGAGGCAGCGGTACGCCGATCAGCGAGTACATCGCTCGCGCCGCCGTGACCGGCGCGCCGTCCACGGTCGCTGCCCAACCGGGGTAGAAATTCTCGGAGACGATCAGCGCGGAACCGGCCGGCGCAGGCGCGCCAAGGGTCAGCGAGATCGCGCCCGGGTCATACTTCGTCACGGCGACGGCCAGGTCGAGCGGTGTCGGCGGCGCGGAGAGCTGGACGGCCTTCACGTCGGCACTGTCATTGAAGATGGCGACGGAGTGCACGGGGAATCGAGGATCGAGCACAGTGGCCAGCGTGACGCTGTCGGCTGCCTTGATGATCGCAGGCGCCACCCACGCGACGCGATTGTCGCCAGGAAGTTCGTAGACATACACCGTGGCACCATGTGCATCACGCGCCGGACCCGCGACGAGTTTCGTTCCTTCGAGCGGGAATTTGGCGGCGTCGGTCAGGAAGAACCGGGAATTGGAGAGCGCCCAGAAATTGGGGTTCACGAGGTTCGGGTACCCTTCTTCCTCGTGGCCGATCAAGTCATCGTAGCGACTGAGTTCGTTGCCATGGTATCCCTTCGCCTGCCGGATCCCGTGCGCCATCAGGCCGCTGTAGCCAAGCTCCGGATCGCGCGGCGGTCCGCTTCGCTCGATGGCAATGTCGATCACTCGGCCAGGTTCCGTGGCCGTAGCCTTCTTGATGTATTCGATCGCCGGGTCTGTCGCGAAGGACACGGTCGCCGGCGGCGAGAACGTCCAGTACGTGCGCATCACGCTCACCAGATCGAGCGTGACGATCGTGACGAGCGACCATCCGGCGATTGTCGGCGTGAGCTTCGCCTGTCCGCGGAAGATCGCGACGAGCAGCACCAGCGCCGCGAACACCATCGCGCGGATGCTGCCGGTGAGCAGGTCGCCCGCATTTCGGGTCACGAGCTCCGACACCTCGGGTGTCGCGAACGCGCCGGCGACCGCCGTGAGCATGCCGGTCACGCCCAACAGAAGCACGACGCCGATGCTGACGCCGGACGCGATCACGAAACGACGTGATGGACCCCTGTCGATCAGGCCCTGCGCGCCGTATCCCGCCAGCACGGCCATCGCGAACGTCGCCACGAAAAACACGGTGCTCGGTGCGCGGAAGAATTTCGAGCCCGGTACGAGCGCGTAGATCAGCTGATAGAACGGCGTATTCCCGCCGAGCGCCCAGAGGGTGAACAGAATCACGAAGCCGCCCCAGAACAACGTGTCGCGTGTGCGGACCTTCGAGCGGAACGCCGCGACCACGAGCAGCCACGCTGCCGCGCCGATGTATTCACTGTGATGGTGAATGCGATTCGGACCCCAATACTTGTCGAGGATGCCCGTGAATTGCGGGATCAGCGTGTTGATCAGCTCGACCGGCGGAAACGAGAAC
The DNA here is from genome assembly GCA_014379355.1 of Gemmatimonadaceae bacterium. Lineage (GTDB taxonomy): Bacteria > Gemmatimonadota > Gemmatimonadetes > Gemmatimonadales > Gemmatimonadaceae > JACMLX01. The sequence goes on along the minus strand of JACMLX010000193.1, from coordinate 23,854 downwards.
GATGTGCCGAACGCGTAGTCGCGTCCTCCGGCTCGTGGTGAGAACGGCGTGTACTCCACCACCGGCAGATACTGAATTGCGCTGATCGCGAAACCGAGGACGATCGCCCCGAGTGCGAACGCGAGGCGACGGATCGCGACCGGTCGTGCGGGGCCCGCAGTCGCCAGCCCGAATGCGAGGTACAATGCGAAGATGCCGCAACCCATCAGCATGTAGCTCATCAGCTGCGGATGCGGGCTCAGCATGCCGAGACCGACGATGATCGCGAGCCCTCCCCACGCCGCGCTCCTCCCGTCGCGAATTCCGCGCACCAGGCAGAGCATCGCCAGCGGCAACATCGCACCGACAAAGATCTTGCCGTCGTGCCCGGGATTGACGTATGACGCATTCCACCCGCTCAGCATGTACGCCACCGCGCCGACGAGTGCGCCGAAGAACTTCAGGCCGAGGGCGCGCAGGAACAGGTAGGTCGCGAATCCGGCGAGCATGTAGTGGAGGATCATCCCCCACGTCATCGCCGCATCGGTCGGCAGTGCCAGTCGCAGGAACGCCGTCGGATAGAAAATGTCGCCGTGCATCGCGCCCACATACGGCATGCCGCCGAACAGGTACGGATTCCAGAGTGCGAACCCGCCCGTCGCGCGCAGCACCTGCGCGCCGAATTCACGGAACGAATATCCGGCGATGTACTGGTCGCTGTAGATGTTGACGAGGAACTGGCCACTCAGCGCCGGATACGCGAGCAGCATCGTCGCCACCACACATGTCAGCACCGCAAGCAGCCACGCATGCCGTGGTTCGATCGTGTCTTTCTGGGTCATCTCAGGCGAGAGGGCCATCGGGTGGCGACGAGGAGGTACGGCGGCGCACGGATGCACCGGGGAGAAACACGAGCCCCGGCAGAATTTCGAGCACGGTCAGCCAGATGCGGGATGTCGTCGCCAGCAATGCGGCGTCGGCAGGGGTGGCAAGGCGCAACGAAACCAGGAGGCCGATCATGGCCGTCTCACGAGCACCAATACCGCCCGGCGCCGGGAGGACCATGTACCCCACGAGATACGACGCGGTGTAAACTGCCAGCGCAGCCAGCGAGATGCCACCACCGCGGCCGAGAAGCGCGGACCAGAAGATCCCGAATCCGATGCCGTACGCGATCCAGGCCGCGACATTGGCCGCGAACACTCGCAGCAATGTCGTTCGCGTGATCACCGGCATCTCCGGCATCGGGCGTCCGACCAGGCGTGTGCCGGTCTGCACGGCCCACACGAGCAGTTGCGGTCCGTACATCAGCCCGACGATGGTTGCCGCCAGCGTGATCCAGCTCGCGGCACGCAGCAGCGGATATGGTGCGAGCAGGTCCCCTGCCCCGACCACTGAAACGACCGCGAAGCCGGCCGCGAGGTTGACGACCTGCATGATGATCGCGGAGCCCGTCGCGGCCACCGGTGACGCACCCGCCTCCTTCGCGAGAATGGCCATCGCACCGATCGCCCAGATCTTGCCCGGCACATACTTGCCCAGGCTCGAGACGAACCAGATGCGCATGGCATCGAACACGCCGAGCGGGCTGCGCCAAGTGCGGAGCAACACGCGCCACGCCGCGATCAGGACCGCGTAGCCGGCGCAGATACAGACGCTCGCCAGCGCGAGCCCGGACCAGGACGGACGCAGCGACGCCGCGCTGACCTTGATGTCGTCCCAGCTCCTCGACAGCACGCGAAACACGATCCACGCAATCACCAGCAGGACCGCAATGCGGATCGCGGTCCTGACCTCAGCGCGCACGCACGATCCCGCGCCGGGCCAGCACATATACATCCCGATATCGCTCGGCCACCGCCGCTGGCGACACGATCGTCATCATGTGTGCGCGGCCCGACGCACCCATCATCGCGCGTCGCGTGTCATCGCCGACGATCGCTGCGATCGCGTCGCGCCACGCGATGGGATCATCGATCGCCGCGAGCAGCGTTCCGGTCTCACCGTCGCGTATGATGTCCGGCAATCCGCCGGAGCGTGTCGCGATCACCGGCGTTTCGCAGAGCAGTGACTCGGCGGCGACCATGCCGAAACCTTCCTCGCGTGATGGCACGAGCGTGCAGCTCGCCTGGGCATACAGCGCCGGCATCGCGTCGCGCGCTTGCTGCCCATGCCACGCGACGCGGTGTGCGATGCCGAGTTGCGCGCTGAGTGCGTGCAACGCGCCGGCATCCGGACCATCGCCAACCACGTCGAGATGAATGTCGTCCGGGAGTTCGACCATCGCCCGCAGCAGCACGATCGGATTCTTCTGTGCATTCAGGCGACCGACGAACAGCAGGCGTGGTGGCGTGGCACGGATGGCCGCGTGCGCCGTGAACGCCGTCACGTCCGCTGGCATCGGCGCCACGGTGATCGGTGCCGGAGTGAGTGGACGCAGTCGTTGCGCGAGCCAGTGGCTGACGGTCGTTACTGCGGTGGCGCGACCGAGCGCGAACGAGGCCAGTGATGCGGTCATGCCGGTCGCCATGCGCGCGTCGCTGCCGTGGGACGTCACCACCATCGGCACGCGGGAGCGCACCGCCGTGCGACCGATGGCGAGTGCTGCGGGAAACCACCAGTGCGCAGGCACGACGTCGACGTCGCCACTGGCCAGGCGCAGCCGGGTCGCGCGTCGCATCGCACCGATCATGCGCAGCATCGCACGTTTGCCGCGCGCGGATGCCTTGACCTGCTCGGCCATGGTTCCGGTGTAGGCCAGCGTCTCGTCCGCGTCGTCACCATACCGCACACGATGCACGTGGATGCCCTCGATCACGTCGCGTTCGGGCAGGCCTTTCGCGTGTGGCGCGATGACCTCGACCGTGACGTCGACTGCCGCCAGCGCATGCGCGAGATCGAGCAGGAAGCCGCCGGCGGCATCGCCGCTGGCACGGGGGAAGTTGTGCGTGACGAACAGGACGCGACGGACGGTCACGACACGTCGGTGAGGCGCCTCTCGTCCAGCTCACGCCGGATTTCGCGCAATTCGGCGCGTTGCACCGCGATCATCTCACCGACGAAGCCACCGACGAACAGGACCGAGCCGACGATGACACAGGTCTCGATCAGGTTCAGCATCGGGCGGAAGCCGACGCCGGCGAAGATGCGGATGCCGATCGCAATGAGGCCCGTCAGCACGCCGATGGCGAACAGCGCCGCGCCGAGCATGCCGAAGAAGAGCAGTGGCTTGCGACCGAAGCGCAGCTCGAACCACACGGAGAGCATGTCCATCACACCGACGGGAATGCGACCGATGCCGAACTTCGACTTGCCGGCATTGCGCGGATACAGCGGCACCGGAATCTCGGTCACGCTGAAACCCTCGAAATGTGCGATCACGATCATGTAGCGATGCCAGTCCGGCCGCACCGGGAGTGCGTCCATGATCTCGCGACGATACGCCTTGACGCTGTTCAAGTCCTTCACCGGCACGTCGAACAGCGAGCGACTGAGCTTGTTGTACACGCCGCTCACGAATGCCTTCTCGTACTTCCCTTCCTTGTAGCCGGTGACCATGTCCGCGGTGTCGGCGAGAATCGGTGCCACCAGTCGCGGGATGTCCTCCGGCTTGAACTGCATGTCCGCAGGATAGAAGACGAGAATGTCGCCCTTCGAGTTGAGCCAGCCGGTGCGCAAGCCGTCGGCGATGCCGCGCTGCGTGCGATGGCGCACGGCGCGCAGGAACGGATACCGCTCCTGCAGTTGCTGCAGCACGGCCCAGGTGCCGTCCTTCGACCCATCATCGATGACGATGACTTCGTAGCGCGTGCCGGTGTCGCGAAACGCGGCCTCGGCCTGCTCCATGAACATCGGCAGGTTCTCGGCCTCGTCCTTCGCGGGCACGAGGACGCTGACGTCCACGCCGGTGTCGGCGTGCGCACGCGCCGCCGGCACGGTGGTGCGGGCGTTGGTCGTGAGGCTGGTCGTCATACCCGTTTCCGCATGCGGGCCGACAGCACGCCGAGCTGGTCGCGATACTTCGCCACGGTCCGACGCGCGATGACCACGCCGCCCTGCTTGAGGATGTCGACGATCGCCTGATCGGTGAGGGGATCCTTCGCGTCCTCGCCATCGACCAGCTTCTTGATCTGGTCCTTGATGCCGCGTGCCGAGACGTCGTCACCGTCGGTGGTCGACAGTCCGGACGAGAAGAAGAACTTGAGCGGGAGCACGCCGCGCGGCGTCTGCACGAACTTCTCGTTCGTGACGCGGCTGACGGTGGACTCGTGCATGCCGATCACCTCCGCCACCTCGCGCAGCGTCAGCGGCTTGAGCTGCTGCACGCCCTTCTCGAAGAAGTCGCGCTGCCGTTCCACGATGTAGTTCATCACCTTGAGCATCGTCTGCCGGCGCTGCTCGATCGCCTGGATCATCCAGTGCGCGGAGTTCATCTTGTTGGCGATGAAGTCCTTGCTCTCGGTGTCGTACTTCTTCTTGTCGCGCGCGATGTCCTGGTACGTGCGACTGAGCTTGAGGCGCGGCAGGTTGCCGTCGTTGAGGTACACGACGTAGCGACCGTCGACCTTGTCGACGACGAGGTCGGGAATGATGTAGTGCTCGTTGTCCGGCGCGAACTTGAGTCCGGGTTTCGGGTCGAGCTTCGCGATCTGGTCCGCCACCGCCTGCACCTCCGACACCGAGATCCCGAATCGCTTCGCCATCTCACTCCAGCGATGGCCGATCAACTCGTCGAAGCCGTCGCGCACGAGCGCGTACGCGACGCCCTCCTCGAGCCCCTGCGTCGCCAGTTGCAGCAGCAGGCATTCGCGCAGGTTGCGCGCACCGACACCCGGCGGGTCGAGCTGCTGGATGATGGGCAGCAAGGCCTCGACTTCCTCGAGCGTGTACATCGGCAGCTCGCTGATGTCGCGCCCGATCGATTCGGCGACACGTGCGACCTCGGTGTTCACGCCATTGAGAATCTCGACCAGCTCGCACGCGAGATAGCCATCCTCGTTGATGTTGCCGACGAATTCATCCGCGAGGAATTCCTGGCGCGGATTGAGCTCCAGCATCTGGACCTGCTCGCGAAGGTGGTCCAGCAGGTCGCGCGTCATCACCGTGATCGGCTCGATGTACTCGCGCTCCTCGTACTCCTCCTTGCGGCCGCCGGTCTCGAAGCCATCCTCCAGGATCTTCTGCCAATCCATCTCGTCCGTGTTGTCCGCCTTCTGCTCCTCGGGCGTGGCCACCTCGAGCAGTTCGGCACCCTCCTCGCCCTCACCGTCCTCGTCCTCCGGCACGAGTTCGAGGAACGGATTGATGAGCAGTTCCTGCTGCAGGTGCTGCTGCAGGTCAAGGAGCGGCATGTAGAGCAGATCCATCGCCTGATACAGGCGCGGATTGACCTTCATCTCCTGCCGCATCGACGTGCTCTGATTGAGCCCCGTCTTGTAGCCGCTCATCGTCGGCCTCCCGCGTGCGGGGCGGACGGCATCACGACGCGGTCTCCTTCGATTCGTCGCGCGCGAAACGTTCACGCAGCCGGGCGGCGAGTGTGGGACCGAGGTACAACTCCGCTACCGTATCGTCGAAGACCAGCTCACGGACCGTGCCGGAGACCTTCACCTGGCCATCGAACATGATGTAGGCCCGGTCCACGATATCCAGGGTCTGCTCCACGTTGTGGTCCGAGATCAGGACGCCTATCCCGCGGTGGCGCAACCCGGAGACGATGGTCTGGATGTCGTGCACGGCGATCGGATCGACGCCCGCGAACGGTTCGTCGAGCATCATGAACTGCGGATTGGTGACGAGGGCACGCGTGATCTCGAGCCGACGCCGTTCGCCACCCGACAGCGCATACGCCTTGCTCTTGCGCAGGTGCTTGATACTGAGCTCATCCAGCAGCTTCTCGAGCTTTGCCGCCTTCTCGGCACTCGGCAGCTTTCGCGTCTCGAGAATCGCCATGATGTTCTCCTCGACCGTCAGCTTCCGGAAGATCGACGGCTCCTGGGACAGATAGCCGATTCCGTGGCGGGCACGCTGGTACATCGGCATTGACGTGATGTCCTTTCCGTCGAGCAGGATCTGCCCGCTGTTCGGCTGGATCAGGCCGACGATCATGTAGAACGTGGTCGTCTTGCCGGCACCGTTCGGTCCGAGCAGGCCGACGATTTCTCCCTGCCGGAGATGCAGCGCCACGTTGTTCACCACGCTGCGCTTCTTGTAGGTCTTGACGAGGCCCTTGGCCTCGAGCCGTGCGGTCAGCTTCGCCTGCGTGGTGGGTGTGAAGATCGGCACGCGCCCGGTCTGGATCGCGACGCCCTGCGTCGAGCGACGCTTCACTTCCTCGGTGACCTTGTCGCGATTCTCCTTCACACCTTCCCACACGCCGCCCACCACCTGCACCTTCGCGCCCGGCGTATCGAGCCCGGTGGCCGGCAGCATCACCACGCCGTCGGCAACGAGTCGCGGCAGCAGCGCATCACGCAGATGCGCGCGCACCTGATCGAGGCTGAGCGTGCCGGCGGCGCGTTCGGCATCACGCCCGGCCGCCTTCTCGAGCAGCAGGTAGTCCTCGCGATAGATCCGTGCGACTTCATCGAAGCGTGCCATGCCCTGCTCATCGGACGCGGCGAACAGCGCATGCATCGCCATCACCGGCGAGCGATCATGCGGCGCGAAATGTTCGATGAGGGCGCGGATACGAGCCGGAAGCTCTTCGTCGGGCGACGTCGGCTGATCGATCACGGGCGGGCCGGTGTGGTGCGCGGAACGGTGGCTGCGGGTTTCGCGGCGGGCCGTGTGGCGGGTGGCGTTGGTTTCACGGGCGTCGGAACCGTCGGCGATCCCGGTGGCGTGGTGCTGTCAGGCTGCGGCTGGACATCCAGCGGCAAAAGCGTGGAGTCGCGCACCGGCTCGAGATACAGGCCGACGGCGTGTTCATCGATCTGCACGCGCGAAACTCCACTGGTGTCCATCGTGACGGTGATGCGATCGCCGCGCGAGTAGTTGATGCCGGGTCGTTCCGGCGTGCTCGTCTGCGTCGCCATCTGGTAGCGCGCACTGGAGTGCCCGATTGCCTGCAATTCCCGCAGCTTCGGTTTCGCCGTGGCGGTGTCGGCGCTGGCGGCTGGCCTCGGCGGCAGCGAGTCGAAGTAGGCGAAGATGGTGTCGCCCTTGAGCCAATCCTTCTCGCCGCTGCGAATGTTCGCGGTGTCGGGCATGGTGGTCGCGACGGCGAGCCGGAACGCGCGCACTTCGTGCAGCAGCTGATTCGGCATGCGCACCGCCAGTGAATCCGCGAGGAGGTCGCGGTCGGGCGACACGGCGCGCGCGCGCGACTTGCCCCAGATGTACGCCGCCTGCGCCTTGTTCTCGTCCACGCGCAAGTCGATCGTGTCGCCCGTCAGGAGCATGTCCCCGCTCGTCGCACGCGCGCCGCCCTGCGACAGGACGCGCTGCACGAGCCGGTTCCGCGTGTAGAGCTCCATCTGGTCCGCATGCAACGTGTAGCTGCGCTCACCCTTGCCGAGGACCACCGGTCGACGCATGAGACGCGCGAGTCCGTTGCCGCTGTCGAGAAATGCCGAGTCACTCTGCGCATCGAGATCACTGCGCGTGATCTCGACGCTGCCGCCGGCGTACACGAGCGAATCGTTCTCGGTCGTCATCTGGTTCGCCGTCATCTGCACCGGTTCACTCGCCCTGCCGCTGGAATCACGCTGCGCGAGCCAGAGACGCGGGCGCTGGATGGCTTCAAGGCGTGACGTCGGCCGGAAGCCCTTCACCGCGCGAAAGTACGTCGCCTGAGGACCGCGCATGATGGAGCCGCTCGGCAGTGTCGCCTCGACATTGCCGGTGGCCACCAGGCGTTCGTCCACCTGGAAGTAGTTCATCTGGTCGCTCGTCACGCGCACGCGCGGCTCCGTGTACCGCACATGGCCGATGAGGTAGAGGACCTGCGCACCCTGATACCACTCCGCACTGTCTGCCAGGAGACGCACATCCTGATTCAGGCAGCGCGCCTCGACGCGGCCACCCACGAACACGTTGCGTGGTCCGTTCGGCGTGGACGTCGTGGACGTGAGCCGTGTCGAGTCGTTCGCGGGTCGCAACTCGATGTCACAACGGCCCGTTCCCTGTGCGCGCACAACAGTGGCAGCGCACAAGGCGAGTGTGAGCAGCACGCCTGCACGACGCGCGCTCACGGCTTCACCTCAGCGCCGGGCGGCACAGTGCCGGCGGCAGGCGGGATCGGGGTGAGAGGCTTCGGCTTCGCGGCCGGCTGTGCGGGGGGCATCCTGATCGGACCGGTCATGGGCTGCGTACCCGTTGGCGGCAGCGCCGCCGATGAGTCGGTGCGGAACACCGGTGCCGAACCCTTCGACGACGGCAGCATGATCCTCGCACCGGTGCCGCGCGACAGCTGACGGACCTTCACATTCAGCATCTGCGGATCACTCTCGAATCCGATACCTTCGATTCGCCGTTGCCCATCGACGAACACGAACGGACTGTCCGACACGATCAGGTTGCGGAACTGCTCGAAGCGCACCATCGGCGACGTCAGCCGCTTGCCGTCGACACCCACGATCACGACGTTGTCGCGCGCTTCCATGACGCTGGCGCGCGTGTTGTACGTGCCGCGCTTCGACGTCAGCACACCGTCGCGCGCGCCCTGATTGTTGAAGAAGGTCGTCTTCACGATCCGCAACTCGGCGCGCGTATTCTCGTCGAAGAAATAGCCGGTGTCGGCCTGCAGTTCGGCGCGCTGCACGCCGCGATCGGTGAGGATCAGCCGCATGCCCCACATCATCTGGTCAGCCGAATCCGCCGTGGACGGCGCCTTCTTCGCGATCGCCGTCTTCGACTGCGATCGGCAACTGGCGAGAATCGCCGCGAAGGCGACGGCGAGCAACAGTGCGCTTCGCATCAGACGACTCCCGCGCGCAGCAGGTCGTGCAGATGCACGACACCGACGAGTCGGTCGTCGGCGCCGAGCACCGGCATCGCCATGATGCCGAAGCGTTCCATGCGATAGACGACACCACTCGCGAGTTCATCGGCGCGCGCGGTGCGAGGGGTGGTCGTCATCACGTCCGCAACCGATGCCGCGAACGGTTCCGCGCTCCGTTCGAGCAGGCGCGCCAGGTCGCCGGCGGTCACGACACCGCTGACGACACCGTCACCGGTGCTCAGGACGACAAGGCCGCGACGTTCGGCCAGTGGCACGATGGCTTCTCTCATCGTGGCTGTTACCGGCAACACCGGAAGTTGTTCGTCTTCCATCACCTCGGCGACGGTCGTGAGCAGCTTCTTGCCGAGCGATCCGCCGGGATGCAGTCGCGCAAAGTCCTCGCGACGGAATCCCTTGTGTTCGAGCAGCGCCACCGCGAGCGCGTCGCCAATGGCGAGTGCGGCCGTCGTGCTGGTGGTCGGCGCGAGGTCGTGCGGACACGCCTCTTCGGCCACGCCGGCGTCGAGCGCGGCGTCCGCGGCACGACCGAGCGTGGAGCGGACGTCCCCTGTGATCGCAATCACGCCGACACCGAGTCGCTTCAGTTCCTGCAGCAGCGGCAGGAGTTCCGCCGTCTCACCGCTTTTCGACAGCAGGATCGCGACGTCGTTCGGGCCGACGATTCCGAGGTCACCATGCACACCTTCGACCGGGTGCAGGAACGTCGCCGGCGTGCCCGTCGACGTGAGTGTGGCGGCGATCTTGCGACCGATGAGGCCTGACTTGCCGACGCCGGCCACGATGACGCGCCCTCGTGAGTTCGCGATCAGAAGCACGGCGCTCGCGAACGACGCGTCGAGTCGCGACTCGACCGCCGCAATGGCCACCCGTTCGAGACGCATCACGCGAACACCCCGCGCCACGAGTTCGACCTCGGTCATGTCTGCGCCGCCGGTTCATGCGCGCTGTCTGCGACATACGTGGCCACCAGCTGGTCCCATTCACCACGCGCCTGCAGCAGTGCCTCGACGAACTCTCGCACCGCGCCGCGTCCGCCAGGTCGGGTCAGCTGCACGTTCGCTATGCCCTTCACCTCCGCGACAGCGTTCTGCGGTGCCACGGCCAGCGCCACCTGCGACATCACCGCGATGTCGGCGAGATCATCACCCATGAAGGCCATGCAGTCGAACGGAATGCCGAGCGAGCTGCTGATCGCACGCAATGTCGGCACCTTGCGCAGACCCTTGCCCTGATGCACCTGCGTGACACCCAGCTCCTTCGCGCGCAGCGTCGTGGCGGGCGAATGCCGGGCCGAGATGAAGGCCACCGCGATGCCCGCACGCCGCAGCATCACGATGCCGAGACCGTCCTGGATGTCGAATCGCTTCAGCTCGATGCGCTCTTCCGGCAGCGTGAGGTCTGCCGAATCGCCGATGTAGACGCCGTTGTCCGTCAGCGTGCCGTCGACGTCGAACGCGACCAGCGCAATGCGTCGGGCGATCGTCGGGTCGATCATCGATTCACCAGCGCCCAGAGTTCGACGGCGCGATCGATCAGGTCGGGAAAGTGGTCGAGGAACACCATGTTCGGCCCGTCACTCGGTGCGTGATCGGGATCCGGATGTGTTTCGACGAACAGCCCCTGCGCGCCCGCCGACAGCGCGGCGAACATGAGGGGCGGAATGAACTCGCGCAGGCCACCACTCGCACCAGCGTCGCCGCGACCCGGCTGCTGCACACTGTGGGTCGCATCATAGACGACCGGTGCTTGCGCCGCCGCTTTCATGCGCGCGAAGTTGCGCATGTCGACGACCAGATCACCGTAGCCGAAAAATGTGCCGCGTTCGGTCACCGCCAGTGGCGCCGCATCACCCGCAGGCGACACACGTCGAACCTTCTCTGTCGCGCCCTTCATGCCTTCAGGCTGCAACCACTGACCCTTCTTGATGTTGATCGGCTTCCCGGTGCGGCCTGCGGCTTCGAGCAGATCCGTCTGGCGACAGAGAAACGCGGGGATCTGCAGCACATCACATACCTCCGCCGCCATCGCGCACTGTTCCGGCAGGTGCACGTCCGTCAGCACCGGCAGTCCCGTTTCACGCTTCACCGTGGCCAGCGCTTCGAGGCCGCGCTCGAGCCCGAGCCCGCGCGTTGCGCCGGGATTCGAGCGATTCGCCTTGTCGAAACTGGCCTTGTAGATCACGCCGCCCGGCACCCGGTCAGCGACACGCGCGAGCGCTTCTGCGACACGCAGGTTGAGCGCGTCGTCTTCGGCCTGGCAGGGCCCGGCAATGAGGAAGAGTCGGTCGTGCGGAAACAACGGTGCGTCGTGCATGATGTTCAGTTGCCGGAAATCGCCTGCGAGGCTTCACCGCTCTCCACGCTGCGTGCACCCTGCTCGCGCCGCGCTGCGCCGATGAACCCGGCGAACAATGCGTGCGGACGCGTGGGACGCGACTGCAACTCGGGATGGAACTGACAGCCGACGAACCAGGGATGGTCCGCGAGCTCCACGATCTCCACCAGCGATCCGTCGGGCGACAGCCCGCTCAGCACCATGCCGTGCTCCACGAAGAGGTCGCGATACTGGTTGCTGACTTCGTAGCGATGCCGGTGTCGTTCGCTCACTTCGCTCACGCCGTACGCCACCGCCGCGCGCGAGCCAGGCTGCAGCACACACGGATAGGCACCGAGTCGCATCGTCCCACCCATGTCGGTGACTCCCTGCTGCGACTCCATCAGCGAGATCACCCGATGGGCACACTCCGGTGCGAATTCGGACGAATGACTCTCCGGCAGCCCGGCGACGTGACGTGCGAACTCGATGATCGCGACCTGCATGCCGAGACAGATGCCGAAGAACGGGATGCGCAGCTCACGCGCCGCGCGAATGGCCTCCACCATGCCCTCGACGCCGCGCACGCCGAACCCACCCGGCACCAGCAGGCCATCGTATTCGGAGAGCAGGGCGCGCGCCGTTTCGTGATCCGTGAATCGGTCACTCGACATCCACGCGATGTCGACGCCGACGTCGTGTGCGATGCCGCCGTGAATCAGCGATTCCTGCACACTCTTGTAGCTGTCGATGAAGTCCGTGTACTTGCCGACGACCGCGATGCGCACACGACCGGCCGGCTTCGTGATGCGGCGTACGATGTCGCGCCACTGGCTGAGATCCGGCTCCGCCGTCTCTGGCAGGCCGAGGCGCGCCATGACGCGCGCGTCGAAGCCCTGCTCGTGGAATGACAGCGGGATCTGGTAGATGGTCGGCACGTCCCGGCTCTCGATGACGTTACCGAAATCGACGTTGCAGAAGAGCGCGATCTTGCGCTTGGTGTCGTCGCCGAGGGGCCGTTCCGTGCGGCAGATCAGCACGTCGGGCTGGATACCGATCTCCATCAGCTCGCGGACGGAGTGCTGCGTCGGCTTGGTCTTCACCTCACCGGCCGCCGCGATGTACGGCACCAGCGTGAGATGCACGAACATCGCGTTCGCCTTGCCGACCTCGGTGCGGAACTGGCGGATCGCCTCGAGAAACGGCAGCGACTCGATGTCACCCACCGTGCCGCCTATTTCACAGATCACGACGTCGTTCTCGGGCGCGATGCGCTTGATCGCGGCCTTGATCTCGTCGGTGATGTGTGGAATGACCTGCACCGTGGAGCCGAGGTATTCTCCTCGCCGTTCCTTCGTGATCACGTTCGAGTAGATGCGGCCCGTCGTGATGTTGTTGGCCTGGCTCAGCGACCGATCGAGGAAGCGCTCGTAGTGACCGAGGTCCAGGTCGGTCTCGGCACCATCCTTGGTCACGAAGACCTCGCCGTGCTGGAACGGCGACATCGTGCCCGGATCGACGTTGAGATACGGATCGAACTTCATCATCGTCACGCGCAGTCCCCGCGCGACGAGCAGGCGTCCGAGCGACGCAGCCGCGATGCCCTTGCCAAGCGACGACACGACGCCGCCGGTCACGAAGATGTACTTGGTGGGCTGCTGCGGATGTGCGAGCGCGCTCATGCGGGGCTCCGTACGGCGTGAATGGAATCCCAGTGCGCATTGGCGCGCAGCAGGTCTGCTTCAGTATCGATGCCACCAACGGCCACGGGCGCAGCGGACGCGACCCCGATGGCGAGGCCGGCCGCGAGGGGACGGAGCTGTTCGAGTCGCTCGATCTGCTCGAGCGGATGCACCGGCAACGCGACCCACGCCTGCAATGCGTCGCGCGTATAGGCGTAGATGCCGAGGTGCAGTCGCACGCGCGCGTCGCGCAGCGAGGCGTCGGCTTTGTCGCGCAGGAACGGGATGGGGGCGCGTGAGAAATAGAGGGCGCGCCCGCTGTCATCACAGACGACCTTGACGGCATCCGGCGAGGCCAGCGCATCGATGTCCGCCGGAACGGACGCGGTCCCGATGGGCGCCTGTCCGGAACTCACCACGGCCACGGCGCCCCTGACGGCGAGCTCATCCATGAACGGTTCATCGCCCTGCACATTGAGCACGACGTCGGCATTCGAGAACGCTGCAAGCCGCGCGACCTCGGCCACCCGATCGGTGCCCGACGGATGCTCGGTTCGGGTCATCACGGCGACGCCACCCGCCGTCTCGATGATGTCCTGCACGGCGAAATCGTCGGTGGCGACGACCACGCGATCGGCCACGCCGAGCGCCAGAACGCGCTGCCACACACGCAGGATCAGCGGGGCGCCACCGAGCAATCGGAGCGGTTTATCGGGAAGCCGGGTCGCACCACGGCGGGCGGGAATGATCGCGAGTACCGTCACGCGAGACCCCTCGTCGGATCGCTGGTGGCAAGAATCATTCCAGTAACGTAGACCCTTGCCACGCATTGGCAATGGCGCCGGAAACGTGGCGGCATTCGTGCGCGATTCGATACGGAAAAGCTACCGATCTCAGCTGGATTATTCACCTCGTCGATCAGTCATCCAACACTCAGCCGGTCTCGACCCGCCGGGTGCGCGCGAGACGCAGGAAGTTCTGGAGCAGCTGTTTTCCGCCCTCGGTGAGCACCGATTCGGGATGGAACTGGACGCCCCACACCGGATGCTCGCGATGCCTGAGCGCATGGATCTCGTCGGCGGAATCGGTGGCCCGGGCCGTGACCTCGAGACACGCAGGCAACGATGCCGGTTCCACGACGAGGGAGTGATATCTCATCACCCGCAGCGGCGACGGAAGGCCGGCGAACAGCTCGGTGCCGTCGTGCACGAGCTCGGAGGTCTTGCCATGCATCACTCGACCGGCGCGCACCACTCGACCGCCGTATGCCTCGCCGATCGCCTGATGACCGAGACAGACGCCGAGCATCGGGATCGACGCACCCCAGCGCTGGATCACGGGCACGGTGATGCCCGCGTCGGCCGGTGTGCACGGGCCCGGCGACAATACGATCGCCTCGGGCTGCAGCGCACCGACGTCGTCGACGCTGATCGCGTCGTTGCGCCGCACATCCAGCGTCTCACCCATCTCCCCCAGATACTGCACGAGGTTGTAGGTGAACGAGTCGTAGTTATCGAGAATCAGGATCATGCGCGCGGATGGAACTGGCGGTGGATCTGCTGCAGGTACGTGCGATCGACCTGCGTGTACAGCTGTGTCGTGGCGATGTCGGCGTGGCCGAGCATGTCCTGCACTGCGCGCAGGTCCGCACCGCCCTCCAACAGATGTGTCGCGAATGAGTGTCGCAAGGTGTGCGGCGTGACGTGGGTGGTGATACCGGCAGAGTCGACGTACTTCCGCAGCAGCTTCCACGCGCCCATGCGCGACAGCGAGCCGCCGCGACTGTTCACGAACAGCGTCGCGTTCGGTGTGCCACGCACGAGGGCGGGACGGAGTTCACGCGTGTAGATCGCCACCGCAGCCAGCGCACGCCGGCCGATCGGTACGAGGCGCTCCTTGTTGCCCTTGCCCACCACGCGCACGATGCGATCGTCCATGTACACATCGCCGATGCCGAGCGTGATCCACTCACTCACACGCAGGCCGGCACCATAGGCGACCTCGAACAACGCACGGTCACGGAACGCGAGTCGCTCGTCGAGCGAGATGGCGCCGATGATGCGATCGACCTCGTCCGGCGACAGGATGTCCGGCAGCGTGCGCCATTTCTTCGGCGTCTCGAGTTGTTCGCTCGGGTCGTGTGTGACGTACGACTCACCGACGAGGAAGCGATAGAAGCCGCGCACGGCGCTGACCATGCGGCTCACCGATGCCGGCGCGAGGCCCAGATCGACGAGATGATGGATGAAGCCACGCAGCACGCGCGCATCGATCGTGGTCGGCGACGGATTGCCGCGGCTGGCGAGATACTCGTGCAATCGCTGCAGGTCGCGCGAGTACGCCTCGATCGTGCGCGGCGAAGAGCCCTGTTCGAGCGACATCGCATCGAGCCATGCGTCGGCATGTTCGAGTGGATGTGCCGCCGCGCCGCGTGTCATGGTGTCGCCGTGCGTCGACGCCGCCACCAGATGAACCCGCCCGCCAGCACGACGATCGCCACGGCGACCAGTCCCGACGTGCGTGTGGCCGTGCCGATCAGCGCCTTCAGCTCGTCGAGATTCTGGCCGAAGCGAAATCCGAGCCAGGCGATGGCGCCGTACCAGATGGCCGATGCGGTGGCCATCGCCGGAATCACCTGACGCAGCGGCAGCTTCAAGGCACCGGCAAACGGCGGCACGACGGCGCGCACTCCAGGCAGGAAGCGACTGACGAACAGTGCCCAGATACCGTACGACTTGTACATCCGCGCAATGCGTGCTTCAGCGTCGGCCCCGCCGAAGCGCTTCATCAGTGCCGCGCTTCCGTAGCGACGACCGACGAAATACATGCCAAGTGCGCCGAGCAGGTTGCCAGCCCACACCGACGTCGCGGCCATGATCAGCGAGCCGGAGCCCTGCGCGGCAAGGAAACTGCCGACACCGACCACCGTGTCCGCCGGAAGCGGCGGGAAGACGTTCTCCGCCGCCGCAATCACCGCCAGCGATGAGTAGAGCGCCCACGTCGGCAACTCCGCCAGCCATGCCAGCAGCGCGTTCACGCTACGCCTGCGCGAAACACGATGCTAGCGAGTGACGGTACGCATCGGGATGAGCGTTGCGACGGCCATGCAGGCGAGACCCTCGCCGCGGCCAACCCAGCCCATGCCTTCATTCGTCTTCGCCTTCACGCTCACGCAGTCCGCCGGCAATCCGAGTGCGGTGGCGAGCGAGGCACGCATCGCATCGCGATACGGCAACAGCTTCGGTCGCTCGACGATGACCGTCACGTCCACCTGCGCCACACGCCAGCCGCGCTTTTCCGAGGCAGCGCACGCGGCACGCATCATCTCTATCGAACTTCGTCCCTGGTTGACCGGATCGGTGTCGGGAAACAGCTCGCCGATGTCACCCGCGCCTGCCCCGCCGAGAATCGCGTCCGTCAGTGCGTGACACACGGCGTCGGCATCGGAATGCCCGACGAGCTTGATGTCGCCGGGTATCTCGATCCCGCCAAGTATCATCGGGCCGCCGACGCCAAATCGATGCGAGTCGTAGCCGATGCCCGTGCGCACCGGGAGTGCGGGAGCGAACGTCGGTGGAAACGTGACGTCGAGCATCTCGATGCCCGCCAGCGGATCCGGCGCACCCGGATGTCGCAGCACACCACGCGCTTCGGGAAACACGCCCCACAACAGGGCCGGCGTGACTCCGGACGCCGCAAGCAGCTTGCCGGCCCACGTCGCCTGATCCTGAGCGGCCGCCATCAGGATGTCCGCATCCGAGATATCGCTCGCTCCGCACTGTTCCGAGATGCGTCCGGCGCGCTCCAGCACGTGCTCGGGGGCATCATCGATCTCGGCGAGCAACGCGCCCGTTCGCGCGAGATGAATGTCGCGTCGCGCATCGAGCTGCAGCGCGGCGGGATTCATGCCAAGCAGGCGCAACGCCGCCTGCGAGCCTTCAGCGCCAGGTTCGAGCAGGCCGAGCAGCAGATGCAGCGACGACAGCGCAGGATCACCGATACGCTCCATCTCGACCATCGCAAAGTCGATGGCCTTGCGCGCAGATGGCTGGAACCGGACGGGCATGATCTGGAGTGTCGGAGAGGCGAAACGTGTCGCGAATGGCGATTGGTCGATCAGGCGGCAGCGGCGATCGGCAGGATCGAGTAGTCCTGGCGGCGGCGCGCCGCGATGAATCCGGCATCGCTGATGAGACGCTCGAGCTCTGCGGTCGTGGTTCGATACGTCGTGTTCGCGGCCGACACCACGTTCTCCTCGATCATCAGCGAGCCGAAGTCGTTGCAGCCGTACCGCAACGCCATCTGGCCCACCTTCATGCCCATCGTCACCCAGCTGCTCTGCAGGTTCGGCACGTTGTCGAGCACGATGCGGCTGATCGCGACCGTGCGCAGGTATTCCGTCGCATCGGTCTTCTGGTAGTGCGAGAATTCCGGCGTGTTCTCGGGCTGCAACGGCCAGGTGATGAACGCCGTGAAGCCGCCCGTACGCGCCTGCAGGTCACGCACGCGATCGAGATGTTCGATGCGCTCGGCCAGCGTCTCGCCGAGTCCGTACATCATCGTCACCGACGTCTTCATCCCTTCCTGGTGCGCGATCTCCATCATCTCGAGCCAGCGATCGGCACCGGCCTTCTTCGGCGCCGCATAGTCGCGCACCCGCTGCACGAGAATCTCACCGCCGCCGCCGGGGATCGAATCGAGGCCAGCACCCTTCAGCTCGCGAATCACCTCGCGCGGGTCCATGCGGAACAAGGTGGCGAAGAAGTCCACTTCGCTCGGGCTGAACCCGTGGATGTGAATCGGATGATTGCGCTTGATGTAGCGCAGCAGATCGAGATACCACTCGAATGGGATGTACGGATTGTGTCCACCCTGTATCAGGATCTGCACACCGCCAAGCGCCTTCGTTTCATCGATCTTGTGCCCGATCTGCTCGAACGACAGCGTGTAGCCTTCATTGTGTTTCGGGCGTCGCGCGAAGGCACAGAAACCACAGTCCGCCACACAGACGTTCGTGTAGTTGATGTTGCGATCGACGATGTACGTCACGACGCCTTCCGGATGCAATCGCTCCCGGACGCGATCGGCTTCCAGACCGAGTTCGAGGAGCGGTGCGTTCGTGTAGAAGTCGAGTATGTCGCGCATGTGGCCTCAGGCCGCGGAAAGAAAGACGAGCGGGCGTGCCGGCACGCGGCCCGCCGCGTCGAGTCGCCGGTAGAACTCCGTCAGTCCGCGCAGATGCGGCATCGAAAGACGGTAATCCAGGCCGGCGAAATACTGCAGGCAGCGCTGCCGCGGCACGCCCGTGGCGTCGGCGGCCTGGTCCGCGAGGATCGGCAGATGCGCGACGCCCCAGTCACGCGACGCGATCAGCCCCGCATGCACGGCCAGCGCGTCCGCCACGGGCGTCGTGCGCTGCGCGACCCAGACCGCGAACACGAACGGCAGGCCAGTCCACTCCTTCCACGCGAGACCGAGATCGACATGATGCGGATAGGCGCGACTCGCGGGGTGTGTGCCCGATGAGAGCAGCAATGCCGCGTCGCCGATGACCAGGCGTGCGTCGTGCGGCTCGGCGCCGAAGTGCGCGATGTCGGCGCTCTCCGCATCGGCTGGCACGAGGCGTGGCGATACACCCCAGCGTTCCCTGAACAACAGGCTCAGCAGCTCGACCGACGTCATGCTGCTGCGCGACACGAGGACGGTCGCGCCGTCCAGATCCGCGACCGGTCGCTTGCTGAACAGCATCACGCTGCGCACCGGACCATCGCTCGTGATCGCGAGATCGGGCAGCAGCAGATACCGCTCCGCGTGCATCGCATATTCGACAGCGCTGATCACACTCACGTCGAGTGAACCCTCGTACATCCGCGCATTCAGCGCACTCGGCACGCCATCGATCATGGCCGCGTCGAGTGTCACGATGCCACGATCCACCGCCCCGTACACTGGATAGGTGTTGATGTACGGGATCCGGCCGACTCTGAGCATATCAGGCGGCCGCGCCAACGACGTCGGCAGGCGCGTCGTCGAACGATCTGAGAATGCGATAGAACGAATCACGCTCGGCGGGTTGCTTGCCCGCGCCGCGAATGAGGCGCAGCAATTCGTCCAGCGTCATGCCCTGCTTCGTCGTCGCGCCGACTGCATGGTAGATCTTCTCGCGCACCACCGTCCCTTCGATGTCGTTCACGCCGAATGCGAGTGAAATCTGCGTCAGCGACGGCGACACCATGATCCAGTGCGACTTGATGTGCGAAATGTTGTCGAGGAAGAGGCGTCCCACCGCGAGGTTGCGCAGGTCGTCCATGCCCGTCGTGCTCGTGCCCTGTCGGCCGAGCGTCACACCGAGCTCGTTGTCGTCCGGATGATACGCCAGCGGGATGTACGCGAGAAAGCCGCCGGTGACGTCCTGCAGGTCACGGAGCATGGTCAGGTGCTCGACGCGATCCTCGATGGTCTCGACGTGACCGTACAACATGGTGCAGTTGGTGCGAATGCCCAGTTCGTGCGCGGCGTGATGCACGTTGATGTAGTCCGCACCGCCGAGCTTCTTGTCCGCGATCACATCACGCACGGCCGCACTGAAGGTCTCGGCGCCGCCACCGGGCATCGTGTCCAGCCCGGCCTCGCGCAGGGCGATCAGCACGTCGGTCCACGACATCTTCTCGATGCGCGCGATGTGCGCGATCTCGACGGCCGTGAGTGCCTTGATGTGCACCTGCGGATGCGCCGCCTTGAGTGCGCGAAACATCGTCGTGTAGTACGCGAGGCCCGCCTGCATGTCGAGCCCGCCGACGATGTGAAACTCCCGCGTCATGCTGTCGGTCGCCTGCGCCGCCTCGGCCAGCACCTGCTCGAGCGAGTAGCGGTACGCGCCCTCCTCCTTCGGCAGCCGCGCATATCCGCAGAACACACACGTCTTCCGCAGCACGCAGACGTTGGTCGGATTGATGTGCTGGTTCGAGGCGAACGTGACGACGTCACCGTGTTTCGCATGATTCGCCGCATCCGCGAGATGGCCGAGACCGAGCACGTCCGCGGTGCGAAACAGCGTGATGGCGTCAGCTGCCGTCAGACGTTCACCGAGACGCACTTTCTCACCGATCGGGTGAAGCGCAACGTCGCGCAGACGGTCGAGATGGATGTTCGGCACAGCGGACATGCGGTTGCTACTCCTGATATCGTCGGACGGCGATCGACACGTTGTGACCGCCGAACCCCGAACTGTTGCTGACGGCCACGTTCACCGTTCGTTCCTTCGCCGTGTTCGGCGTGACATCCAGGTCGCACTCGGGATCCGGCGTCGCGAAGTTGATCGTCGGTGGGATGACGCCGTCACGTATCGCCAGGGTACACGCGATGAACTCGACCGATCCCGCCGCGCCGAGCATGTGCCCGATGGCCGACTTGGTCGAACTCACACTCAGCTTGTCCGCGTGTTCGCCGAACACCGCACGGATCGCCTTGCATTCGTTCGAATCGTTGAGCGGTGTGGAGGTCCCATGTGCATTGATGTACTCCACATCACCCGGGGTGAGGCCCGCATCCTCGAGGGCGCGGCGCATGGAGCGCTGCAACCCCTCGTGGGCATCCGGCTGGCCGGTGAGGCTGTGTGCATCACCTGTCGCGCCGTAGCCGGCCACTTCCCCATAGATATGAGCGCCGCGGCGCCGCGCATGTTCCAGCTCCTCGAGCAGGACCACACCCGCCCCTTCGCCGAGGACGAAGCCATCGCGCGTCTTGTCGAACGGGCGTGAGGCGTGCAGGAAGTCGTCATTCCGGCTCGACAACGCCCCCATGCTCGCGAAACCACCGATCGACATCGGCGTCACCGCCGCTTCCGAGCCGCCGGCGAGCATCAGGTCCGCGTCGCCGTACATGATGCTGCGCATCGACATGCCGATCGCATGTGCGCTCGTGGCGCACGCCGAGACGGTGGCGAAGTTGGGGCCGCGACAGTTGAACTGCATCGACACGACGCCCGCTGCGATGTCACAGATGTACATCGGGACGAAGAACGGCGAGATGCGCTTCGGTCCACCATTGACGTAGTTCGAGTGCTGGTCCTCCATCGTCTTCAAGCCACCGATACCGCTGCCGATGATCACGCCGCAGCGATCAGGATCGAAGCCGCCCTCGGCAAGGCCCGCGTCGCGCATGGCCTGCACCGACGCCGCCACCGCGTACTGCGTGTACAGGTCGGCGCGCTTCGCTTCCTTGCGATCCATGTACTGCGTGACGTCGAAGTCCTTCACTTCGCAGGCGAAGCGCGTTGCGAACTTCTCCGCATCGAAGCGTGTGATGATCCCCGCTCCGCTGACACCCGCGCGCAGCGCGGCCCAGGTCGTCGCCACATCGTTACCGACGGCCGTCAGGCATCCGAGCCCGGTGACGACGACCCGACGTTCCCTCATCAGCCCTGCACCTTGGAATTCAGATAACCAAGCGCGTCACCGACCGTGCGCAGCTTCTCGGCATCTTCATCCGGAATGTCGATATCGAATTCCTTCTCGAATTCCATGACGAGTTCCACGATGTCGAGGCTGTCGGCCCCGAGGTCCTCGATGAAGCTCGCTTCGTTGGTGAGTTTATCGCGCTCGACACCGAGTTCGCGCTCGATGATCGTCTTGACCTTCTCTGTATGGTCTGCCATTTCCGCTCCGTGCGCTGGTTGAATCGTGGGTGGGTCTGTCGAGGCCGGTGACCGGCCTCCACGACGAACTTTACATCACCATGCCGCCATCCACCACGAGCACCTGACCCGTGATGTATGCCGCATGGTCCGACGCCAGGAACGCCACTGCCGACGCGATATCAGCGGCGTTTCCCAGCCGTTCAAGAGGAATCTGGCTCTCCAGCGCCTTTTTCTGATCGGGCCCGAGGGCCGCGGTCATGTCAGTCGCGATGAAACCAGGGGCCACGGCATTGCACAGGATGTTGCGCGACGCAAGCTCCTTTGCGACGGACTTCGTGAGGCCGATGAGCCCCGCCTTGCTCGCCGAATAATTGGCCTGTCCGCGATTGCCAATGACGCCAACCACGCTGCTGATGTTGATGATGCGACCGCTGCGACGCTTCATCATGCCACGCGACGCGGCGCGGATGCTCGCAAATGCGCCACGCAGATTGGCATCGATCACGCTGTCCCAGTCTTCGTCCTTCAGCCGCATGATCACGTTGTCCTTCGTGAGCCCGGCGTTGTTGACCAGAATGTCGAGCGAACCGAACGTCGCTTCGACATCCGCAACGAGCGCGCTCACCTGCGCGGTGTCGCTGACGTCGCACGCAAAGCCTCGCGCCTCGTGTCCGATCGCTGCGGCGGCGGCTTCAGCCCGGGACAAATCCCGACCCACGACCGCAACGCGCGCGCCTGCTGATGCGAGTGCCTCGGCGATCGCACGCCCGATGCCGCGCGTGCTGCCGGTGACGAGAGCAACCCGTCCGCCCAGATCGATCTGCATCAGGCAGCCTGCAATGACAGGATGGCGTCGAGATTTGCCGCCGTGCCGGCGGGCAGCACCGTCGCATCCGGAACGATCTTGCGGATCAGCCCGCTCAAGACGTGCCCTGGTCCGAGTTCGACGAACGTGATGCCGGGATAGTCGGCGGCGATATGGCGAATGGTTTCGGTCCAGCGCACTGGTGAGACGATCTGATCGCCAAGCAACTGCCGCGACGCTTCGGCGCCGGTGACAGGCATGCCGGTGATGTTGGCATACACCGGTATCCGTGCATCGTGCACTTCGACGTCGGCCAGCGCCGCTTCCCAACCGGCTCGCGCCGCTTCCATCAGCGGCGAATGGAATGCACCGCTGACCTGCAGGCGCATGCATTTGCGCGCCCCGTGTTCCTTTGCCAGTTCCATGACGCGTTCGACACCGGCAACCTCGCCGGAGACCACGACCTGACCAGGCGAGTTGTAGTTGGCGGGGACGACCGAACCAGCCTCGCGGGTCGCTCGCTCGCAGAGTTCACGAACGCGTACGGTGAGATCACCAAGGATCGCCGCCATCGCGCCCGGTCGCCGATTGCCAGCTGCGAGCATCAGCTCTCCGCGCTTGCGCACGAGCTTGACCGCCGTATCGAAGCTGAAGGTGCCGGCGGCGACGTGCGCGGTGAATTCACCGAGCGAATGTCCGGCGGCGCATTTCACGCGGGCACCGAAACGCTCGGCGAGCAGGCGCCACACCGCGACGCCGTGCGTCAGCAACGCGGGCTGCGCATTGTGCGTCTCCATCAGCGTCTCCGCCGGCCCCTGGAAGCAGAGCGTCGAGAGTGCGAAGCCGAGGGCCGCGTCGGCCTCGCGAAAGGTCTCGGCGGCGATCGGATGCACATCGACGAGATCCAGCGCCATGCCGGGTTTCTGCGACCCCTGTCCGGGAAACACCAGCGCGATATCCATCAGAGCCTCACGACCATCGAGCCCCACGTGAAGCCGGCACCGAATGCACAAAGGAGTACCGTATCGCCTGATCGGACGCGACCGGTACTGATTGCCTCGTCGAGGGCGATGCCGATGGAGGCCGACGATGTGTTGCCGAATCGATTCACGTTCACGTACACCTTGTCCATGGAGACACTCGCGTGCTTGGCCGTTGCCTCGATGATGCGCACGTTGGCCTGATGTGGAATGAGCAGATCGATGTCGGCGCCGGTCAGCCGAGCACCATCCAGCGCGCGGTCACACGCTTCTGCCATCATGCGAACGGAGTGCTTGAACACCTCGCGTCCCGCCATCTTCACGTATGTGGACCGATCCTCGAGCACCGGCAGCGAAAAGGGATGATTGGCGCCGCCGCTGGGACGCCAGAGCAGTTCGGCGAGCGCGCCATCGCTGCGCATGAACGCCGACAGTATGCCTCGCTTGCCGTCGCTGCGCCGCACGATGGCGGCACCGGCACCATCACCGAAC
>JACMLX010000192.1 GCA_014379355.1 Gemmatimonadaceae bacterium | reverse complement strand
CGACCGTACGCTCCAGCGCCGGGGCCGTCGCTGCCCGTGCCACCGCGACCGCCTGTGCCGCTCGCCGGCGCCAATGCGGTCCCGGCATGGGTCTACGGCACGAACGCGAATTCGCCGACCCTTGCGTTGCAGGCGGAAAGTTTTCGCCGACAGGCGATGCGCACGCTCGGCACGCTGAGTTTTCTCGGCATCGTGAACGGCATCACGTCGCCACACTTCGCATGGGTGGTGTTTCCCGCGTTCGGCATGCTGATGGGATTGAGTGCGAAGTGGCGTCCGCTCGGCGATGCGGGACTGTCGTTCATGGATGTCCTGCGGAATCGCCAGGCGGTGCGGAATGCAGGGGTGGAAGGCTCGGTGCCGGCGGTGTTGTTCAGCAACAGTCTGGCGGGCCGCGCGCGGCGCTTTGCGCGACGAATCAAGGTGAGCGTCGCAGCCGCGGGTGTCTCGGCGGTGAGCATGCTGACGGTGTCGATCGCGCATCTGGGGCCGAATCCGATGGCCATTCCGCTGGTTGGAGGTGCGGCCATCGCCGTGTTGTCGTTCGTGAGCGCGATGTACGCGGGCCGACCGCTGGTTCGTCTCGGCTTCAGGCGTCGCGACCTGCTGAACGGCACCTGGCGCGACAGCGAAGCCGCGCGCGCACCTGGCACGGCCTTCCGCCTGCGTGAGGAAGAAGTCTCACAGCTCGCGCCGCCCGATGTCGTGATGAGTGCGCACGGTGAACGCCTCCGTCTGGCGGTGGATGATCGGACCGCGATCCGCCAGCAGATGGCGCGGCTCGGCGGCGACGAACAGGCGATCCTGCCGGACGTGATTCCGACCGTCGAGGCACTCGTGGCGCGGATTGCCGAGCTGGCGGGTGCGCTGCATCAGCTCGACCGCGACATGGGTGCGGCGGGTGACGGATCGCTCGACGCCCGCATCTCGGAACTGCGCGGACGAGGGATCGGCGATTCGGATCGCACGTTGTCGCTCCTCGTCCGGCAGCGGCAATCGCTGTCCGATCTCGAAGGCCGGCGAAGCACCCTGCGATCCCAGCTCGAGAGTGCGTCGATCTCGCTGCAGAATCTGCGACTCGACGTGCTTCGCCTCGGGTCGTTGGGATTGCAGTCGCCGGCGCTTCGCGAAGTGGGTCAGGCCACCGAGCAGGCGCGCGCGCTGTCGCGGGATCTCGCCTACCTTCTCGAAGGCGCCCGGGAAGCAGATCGGGTGTAGCACGGTCTTCCCCGACGGTGCCGGCGGCCAGCGCTTCCACGCATCGTGATTCGCGCCGCCCGTCAAGTCCCGATCCGCGCCCGCCTCGGCGCCGACCACGATCACCCCATCATTGTCATGTCGCCGTCTCGCCAGATCCTGCTCGCTGCGTCAGTTGCACTGCTTGCGTCGTGCTCCCCGGATTCGTCGACGGGCGGCAACGGCGGCACGGCGCGCGTGATTTTCGTGCATGCGATCACGGATACGGGCAGCGTCGATGTGCGGGTCGCGACGAAACTCACCGTGCCATTCACCGCCGTGCCATACGGCGGCGGTACGGATTACCAGACCGTGTCGAGCGGTGCCCTCAGCTTCACCGTGCAGGCGTCACCGAGCACCGGCGTCGATACACCGATCCCGCTCACGAACCTGAGTGGCATCGCGGCGGGCAGCGGTGCAGCACTCACCATCGTCGCGGCGGGGCAGGTCAAGGACACGGCGAACGCACGCGCCGTCGGCATCACGGCGTACATCGACGACATCTCGCTGCCGGCAAGCGGGCAGGCACGCTTGCGGGTCATCAATGCGTCATCCGACGCCGGCGCAGTGGACGTCTACGCGACCGCCGTGAACAGCGCGCAGGGCGCAACGCCGACCTTCGCTGGCGTGGACTTTCGCTCGGCACTGACACGCACCATCCCGTCCGGCTCATACACGCTGACGATCACTCCGCTTTCGGAGCCGACGACCGTGCTGGCGCAGGCGGGAGTCACGCTCCAGTCGTCCACCGCGCAGACGGTGATCGTTCGTGGAATTGCCGGACCGCTGCCGCCCGGCACACCGGCCTCGCGGCGCATCACGACCACGGTAACGACGAACATCGCCCCCTGACATCGAGCCCTGACGCGCAAAGGGATGTCCCCTCCGGCGGCGTCACTTCTCGATCAGGACTGCGATCAGCTCCGCGAGACGCTCGGGCGATTCCTCGGGAAGGAAGTGGCGGCCCGCGTCCAGGACGTCGAGTGTGGATCCGCGAATCGCCTGGTGCAGCCGTCGTGCTGCGCTGAGCGGCAGGAAGGGATCGTGCGCCCCGTGAATGATGGCGGTCGGCGCCGGAACTGAGCCGAGGCGGGCACCGATTTCCACCGTGTCCGCGCTGTCGAGCGCTTCCAGGTGCGCGACGAGCAGATCGCGTCCGGCGGGTGTCGCGAAACTCTTGATGTAGCGATCGATCGACCGCTGCGCGAGTTCGTCATCGACGAATCCGCGTGCGAGATCGGTCTTGAGCGCACCCAAAAGCCATGTGGCTGGAAGATGGCGCGTCAGTGGCAGGGTGGCGCGCGCCATTTTCACTTCGCGTGACGGCCATTCGTCGAAGGCCACACTGCTCACGAGACAGAGATGCGACACGCGGTGCGGCGCCTTGACGGCCACTGCTTGCGCGATCCCGCCGCCGATGTCGTGCCCGATGAGACAGGCGCGATTGATGCCGAGCAGGTCGAGGAGCACGAGCACGCGATCGGCGTGCGCCTTGATGTTGAGTGCGAGGTCGCCGGGCGGATCGGACCGACCGTATCCCAGTAGATCGACGACGACGACGCGTCGACCTTCGGGGAGGAGCGGGACCAGGTCCTGCCAGAGATGCGACGACGTCGGGAAGCCGTGGATGAGAACCAGGGGCTCGCCGCCGCCGCGGGTGCCAGCGGCGTAGTAGTAGAGGCGCGCGCCGCCCACGTCGAGGAATTCGCCGCGCACTTACGCCAGTGACCGTCGTTCGAAGATGAAAATCCGACCAGCTCCCTGAAACAGCGTGGTGATTCGTAGTTCGTGCCGGATGACTTGGCGCCGCCACCAAGGGTACGCCATGATCACGCCGTAGCCAAACGTTGGCAATCGAAGCGTCTTGCTCACGATTTCGTGGATTCGAGCACCCCGGCGCAAAAATTCGCCGCATTTTCGCGAATTTCACACGCGCACCAATGCCGCGAGGCTGTTCCTGTGCTAGCTTGGAGGTTGTTGTGGCGCAACGTGTTCCGTCTGCATCCCTCCTGTGACCGATCTTCCAGAACTTGAAGCGAGCCTGCCGGCCGCGCCCTTGACGCCCGTTGTCGAAGCGCCAGTCGCCCCGCCCCCGCCGCCCGCCAAGCCAGTACTGCCGGACATGCCGGACTCGCCCGTGCGCGTGCCGGTGCGTTGGCTGATGCGTGAAGGGACCGGCGCGGTGCAGTATCGCGCCATCGTCGAATTGGGGAAGCTCAAGCCCGCCAGCGACGTGCAACCGGTCACATTCGTGCAGGCGTCTGCGCTCAAGTGTGCGGTGACGATGCATCTCGACGGCACATGGGGCGGCCGCCTGTTTCCGCTCCCGGGCGCATCACCGCACACGGCGACGTTCTCCGCGTTCCGGCACTTGCTGGAGTGTGGATGGGATCGCGAATCGCCGCCGTTGGCGATCTCACGCCGGTTCCTGTTCCGCCTGCTCGCGATGGATGAGGAGCCCACCATGCTGTACGAGCTTGCCGAAACGGCGGGCGGCAGCAAGGAACTGGCGAAGCGTCTCCGCGCGAACATCCGTGTCGAAGCCGCGGCGCTGCTGGCACAGGCCGGGTACGAGCGCGACCCGCGCGTTCGTGGGGCTGCGATCCGCGCGACACAGCGTGTGATGGACTACCTGCGGTCGCCGCTCGCCTCGAAGCCCTGGATCCGCGTCGGCAACAAGCAGGTACTGGCGTCGGAAGCGGCGCCGCCGACGATGAGTTTCCTGCGCATGGCGGCATTCATGCCGGAGCTGCGCACGGAATACCACATGGGCATGGAGTTGCTCGGCAAACATCTCATGCAGCCGGAGCCGCGTCAGGAGCCGGTGCAGCAGATCGAAGGGCAGCTCGTGCCGGTGCCGAACGCCGTTCTTGGCGATCGGCTGCCGCACCGCAATGCCTTGGAGGCCGACGTCCCCGCCGCGTTGCACTGGCTCGAGATCATGGTGCGCCTCGGTGTCTTCCGTCGTCACGAGCCGTGGATCAAGATGTTCGAGCGATTCGTGGAAAGTGCCGATCGGTACGGTGTGTGGCATCCGATGAAGGGCGATGCGATGCCTGCGACGACGGCCGCGGACCTGATCGGCTGGTTCCCGCTCGAGGATGCCTCGACGGAAGGTGAGCGTCGCTGGAGCGATGTGACGCTGCGGGTGTCATTGATCGCGAAGCTGATCGGGCGCGACCTGAATCTCGTCTGAGCCTGCCGGATGCGGGTGCGCATGTGCTGAAAATGCCGTCGTCGAAACGAGTGGTGCCACTCGCCGCCGAGTCGATGTATCCGGCGAACGATCCCTCGGCGCACGCGTCGTGGATCACGCTGCCGGATGGTGAGCGTGTCCGCGTGGTGCAGAGCGGAGCGGACGATGCGCCGCCGCTGTTGCTCCTGCATGGGTGGGGGTGTTCGGCATTCGCATGGCGTTATCTCGCGGGCCCGTTGGCTGACGCGGGGTGGCGCGCGATCGCGATCGACCTGCGCGGCCACGGACTTTCCGATCGCCCCGGCGATCCCGCCAAGTATCAGCGCGCGCAGATGGTCGATCATCTCGCCGCCACGATGGACGCGCTTGGCGTCGCGTCCGCTCCGATCATCGCACATTCGATGGGAGGCGCGGTGGCGATGGCGCTCGCACTGAGAAATCCTGAGCGCGTGACGCGCATGGCGCTGTTCGGCGCGGTGGGATTCGGCATCGTCGACCGAGCGGCATGGTCGCAACTGCTGCCACCGTCACTCACCGGCGCACTCCTGCCGATGCGTATTCCGCGATGGGCGGTGAAGTTCGCGCTGCAGCATTCGCGTGGTGAACGCGGCGTGGCCGACGAGCAGGAAGTGGATGAGTATTGGGCACCGACACAGTTCCCCGATTTCCTGAACGCGATGCGGCTGCTGCTGCACGGTTTCACCTGGTCGCCGTGGACACCGACCGAGCTGGGAGATGTGTCGCAGCCACTATTGCTGATGTTCGGCGATCGCGATCCCGTGGTGCGACCGCAGCGCGTGGTTCCGACGCTCGCGCGATGTCTGCATAGCGCCGAGCTCCACGTGGCGCAGGGGGCCGGGCACGTGGTGCCGGAGGAGCGTCCCGCATGGGCGCTGGAGCGACTGCTGCCGTTCCTCGGGACGCCGGTCAGGGCGCTGGGCTGAGAAGGACGGCTTTCCCGGGAACGGTATCACTCGCCGGTCGGGTCGAGTACGTTCCAGATCGAATGGCCGCTCGCGCCTGAGCGGAATGTTCACCGGCTGCGCACGTCCCCCTGACGCGCCACTTCGCCGGCGTCCCACGCGATGAGCACTCCGTGCACCCGCGGCGGTCGCCCAGACAGTCCGCGACGCTTCCCGTTTCGGCTGAGGGCGGTATCCGCGACGGCACCGGAGCCCGGGACCGCTGCAGACAGCTCCACAGGTCGGCGCAAGCCGAACAGGCGACCTGGGAGCAACACACCATTCTTTGTGAATTCACGTACACGACGCCCACGTAGTGGCGGTCGCGCTCGCCCCGCTGGCGAGGGTCCGACGACGGTCAGTGAGGCCGAGCACAATTCGGTACCGGACGCGATCGAGCTCACGCCCGAGTCGATTGCGGCGCAAATCGCTGCCGACGAAGCCAGGATCACGTTCGCGCAACTCGATCTCGATCCACGCCTGCTCGCCTCCGTGATCGCGGCGGGCTACGAATATCCGACCCCGATTCAGCGCGATGCGATTCCGCTGGCGCTCCGCGGGTCGGACATCATCGGTCTCGCGCAGACGGGCACCGGCAAGACCGCGGCGTTCACGCTGCCGCTGATCAGTCGATTGCTCGATGGTCCGAAGCGTACGCGAGCGCTGGTGCTGACGCCGACGCGTGAACTCGCGCTGCAGGTGGAGGAAAGTGTGCGCAAGTACGCGCGCGGCACGGGGATCGAGGTGGCGCCGATCTTCGGTGGGGTGCCGTACGAACCGCAGGAAACCGCGCTGCGGCGCGGCGTGGACATCGTCGTTGCGACACCGGGCCGCCTGCTCGACCATCTCGAGAAGCAGAACATGGTGCCGGATGATCTCGAAGTGCTGGTGCTCGACGAAGCGGACCGCATGCTAGACATGGGTTTCGCACCGCAGATCAATCGCGTCGTCGAGCAGATCCCGAAATACCGCCAGACGCTGCTGTTCAGCGCGACGATGCCGCCGGAAGTCGAGGCACTCGCACGCAAGTACCTGCGTCGCCCGATCGTGGTGCAGGTGGGCCGTCGTTCGAGTGCCGCCGTGACGGTTGCACACGCGGTGTATCCGGTGCCGGCCGAGAAGAAGGTGGACCTGCTGGTGCACCTGCTGCGTCGTCCGGAGATGGACTCGGTGCTGGTGTTCACGCGCACGAAGCATGGCGCGGACAAGGTCGTGCGCAATCTCGAGAAGAACAGCATCGCGGCCACCGCCATGCACGCCGACAAGACGCAACCGCAGCGGATCAAGGCGCTTGAGGGCTTCCGTGACGGCAGCATCCGCGTGCTGGTCGCGACCGACATCGCCCAGCGCGGGCTCGACATCAATGGGATCTCGCACGTCATCAACTACGACGTGCCCCAGCAGGCCGAAGATTACGTGCACCGCATCGGCCGCACCGGCCGCGCGGCGGCATCGGGTGACGCGGTGACGTTCATGGCGCCTGATGAAATCGCGATGGTGCGGACGATCGAGCGCGTGATCGGGCAGCAGATTCCGCGCGTGTCGGTGCCGGGGTACGACTTCGGGACGGGCTGACGAATTGCGAGGTGAGGCCATGGCACGAGCTGAGGGCGTGCGTCTGGTGCAACGTTCCGTTCAGCGCGAGACGTCGCTGACGTTTTTGGAGCGGGAGCGCACGGAGGTCACGGAGTGCTTCGGTTGCAACGTTCATCGATCTTCGCGGCATTGCTGATTCTTTGGGACGGATAGGGCGGGAGCACGGAGCGTGCGTGGGTTGCGGCGTTTCGTTGTATGCGAGGCGCCGCTGACTTTTGATGGAACTGCTGTTCCAATACAACCGGCGATGCGCGATGGGCAGGGCGGTGCATACGGCGCACTCCGTGCGCTCGGTGCGCTCCACACCCAACGCACTTGACGATAGTGCGCGATGCACCGTGCCTTGCGCGCCACGCACTCTCCAGGCGCTCCGGCCTATCATCACAATGCAGTTCACGTGCGCCGGATTCGCCCGAGCCTTGAGATTGCGAGTGCGGTGCTCGCGCTTCCGCGGGTGATGGTGATGGTCGCGGTGGCGGCGCCCCAGCCGATGCCGGTGGGGCCGAAGGCGATGGAATCACGGGTGGTGCGGAGCTGCACACCGTATTCAGACAGCTGCAGCGTGCGGATCGTGTCTGGCCCCGACACCACCGTCAAGGCGTTCGTGATCTGGTCGATTCGGACGGCGGTGCGGCGCGACGCGGTGAGTGCAACGCTGCGTGCATCGGCCAGTGTGCGCGCGGCATCCATCGCTGCCAGGCGCACGGTGATCCGATCGCGCATGCCGATCAGCGCGGGCGTGGACAGTCCGGCGAGCACCGCCATCACGGCCAGTACAAGCAACATCTCGATCAAGGTGAAGCCGGTTCGCATTCGTCGCTCCGAGTGGTGGCGGTGACAACGTGTCGCCTGACGCACACCGCGTCACACCGGAATCACGCACGCATCATCACATGCCGGCAAGCAACTCCATCACGTCGCGCATGTGCTCCACCACATGGGTGGCGCCAGCGGCCTGCATCGCCTCGGGCGAGACCATCGCCGCATAGCCGATGACGCGCATGTCTGCGGCGCGGGCGGCCTCGATACCGAGCAGCGAATCCTCGATCACGACACACCGGGCGGGCTCCGTGCGCAACCGCTCCGCCGCGAGGAGGAAAACATCCGGGGCGGGTTTGCCGTGTGCCACTTCCGTCGCGCTCGTGATTCGACCGGCGAGTCGGGGAAGCAGCCCTGTGATGCCGAGTGTCGTCCGCATCTTCTCGTGCGAGCCACTGCTCGCGACAGCGTACGGTATCGCTTCCGCATCGAGTGAATCGAGCAGTGCCTCGATACCATCCACAGGCTTCAGGTCTCGCGCGAAGACGGCATAGGCGCGCTCGTCGAGCACCGCGAGGAAATCATCAGGTACAGCGCGACCGAGCTGCGTCTCGACGATCTGCAGGCAGCTCTTCATCGAGCGGCCCATGAACGTGCGTGTCGTTTCTTCGGAAGTGTACGACAGTCCGATCTCGCCGAGCATCGTGCGAAACTCACGATTCATGAGACCTTCGCTGTCCACCAGCACACCGTCACAATCGAAGATCACTGCACCCGGACCATCGATCACTTCATCGGTCCTAGTGGCGGGACGCCGCGCAGCAGCGCGTCGAGCGCGAGGGCACTGAGCGCCTTCACGCCGGTGGGGAAGGAGGCCTCGTCGACATCGTACATCGGCGAATGATTGGCCGGCATTCTGAGCGGGTCCTTGCCTTTCGGCGTCACGCCGAGAAAGAAGAACAGGCCAGGCACCTTCTCGAGAAAGAGCGAGAAGTCTTCGGCCGGCATCGATGGTGCACTCTCGAGCACGAGCGCATCGCCGAGTGTGCTGCGCAACACACCAGTGGATCGGCCGAACCAGCGCGGATCGTTGGCGGTGGTCGGATAGCCCATGCTGATCGTGACGGTGGCGGTCGCGCCGCCGGCGGTGGCGTACTGTGTCGCGATGGCGCGGATCTGATCGGCCGCCGTCCGGCGCGCCTTGTCATTGAATGTGCGGAAGGTGCCGAACATCACCGCACTGTCGGGGATGATGTTCTCGCGCACTCCGCCGATGAAGGCGCCCACCGTGACGACCGCTGGACCCGCCGTCAGGTCGATGCTCCGGCTCACGATGGTCTGCAATCCGGTGATGATCTGCGCGCCGATCACGATCGGGTCAACGCTGCGCCACGGCTGCGCGCCGTGGGCCTGCCGTCCGTGGATGACGACGCGCCAGTTATCGCCGCTGGCCATCATGCCGCCGCTGCGTGTCGACACCGTGCCGGTCGGTCCGGGCCAGGTGTGCAACCCGTAGACCGCCTCGACCTTCGGATCGTCGAGCGCACCCGCCTCGATCATCGCCTTCGCGCCACCGTTCGGCGCCGATTCTTCCGCGGCCTGAAAGAGAAAGGTGATCGTGCCCGGGAGTGTCGCCTTCATTCCCGCCAGCACTTCCGCCACGCCCATGAGAATCGCCGTGTGCGCGTCGTGTCCGCACGCGTGCATCACACCGACGGTCTGGCCGTTGTACTGCGTGGTGACTCTCGAGGCGAACGAGAGGCCGGTCTGCTCCGTGACGGGAAGCGCGTCCATGTCGGCACGCAACGCGACGCTGGGTCCCGGCTTGCCGCCTCGCAGGATGCCGATGACGCTGTGCGATCCGCCGACCTTCGTCCGGACTTCGAGACCGAGCGCCTTCAGATGCGCCGCAACGACGTCGCCGGTACGCGCTTCGAAATTGCTGAGCTCGGGGTGTTCGTGCAGGTCTCGTCGCCACGCGATCACCTTGGGCGTGACGGCGACGATGCGGAAATCGAGATCCCGCATGAGCGCGGCGGGAAGCGCGGACGTGAGGGGCGCCTGCGCGCGGAGCGAGGCGGCAGAAAGGATCAGGACGGCGAGCGAAGAGAGGCGCATGCCGAGAATTCTATCCTGACCCGTGGGAACATGGCCCGGTCCGGTTACTTTCCTTGGCTGACTTCACACCCCCAACACCCACGTCATGCGCATTGCCCTCTCCACCGGTGGCGGAGACGCCCCGGGACTGAACGCTGTCATTCGCGCGGCCGTTCTCTCCGCACTCGATCGCGGATGGGAAGTGCTTGGAATCAAGCGCGGTTACTACGGTCTCCTCGGTGAGGATGACGTCGTGCCGATGACGCGCGACATGGTGTCCGGCATCGGGCATCTCGGTGGCACGATCCTGCGCACCACGAACCGGGGCAATCCGTTCGCCTACCCCGTCCCGAACGGCGACGGCACGTATCGCGAAGTCGATCGCTCCGAGGAAGTCGTCGCGAATTCGAAGGCGCTCGGCATCGATGCGATCATCACGATCGGTGGCGACGGGTCACTCTCGATCGCGCAGCGCCTGGTGGAGAAGGGCATGAAGATGGTCGCGGTTCCCAAGACCATCGACAATGACGTGAGTGGCACGATCACCACGTTCGGTTTCGATACCGCCGTCACGACGGCGATCGAGGCGATCGACAAGCTGCACACGACGGCCGAGAGTCACGATCGCGTGATGGTGCTCGAGGTCATGGGTCGCGATGCCGGCTTCATTGCGCTGCACTCCGGCGTCGCGGCGAGTGCCGACGTGGTGCTGATTCCGGAGATCCCGTTCGACGTCGACGTCGTCGTGAAGAAGATCCGCTCGCGCGATCTGGCCGGCCGTCGTTTCTCGATCGTCGTGGTGGCGGAAGGCGCTGTTCCCATCGGCGGTGAGGAATCGATCATGGGCCCGTCGATGCCAGGGCAGGCGAAGCGGATGGGCGGCATTGCCGGTCCGCTTGCGCGCATGCTGCAGGAGAAGACGGGAAAGGAGTCCCGTTCGATGGTGCTCGGCCATCTGCAGCGTGGTGGACAGCCCACCGGCTACGACCGATTGCTGGCGACTCGCTTCGGTGGCGAGGCCGTGCGCGCTGTGGCCGAGGGCAAGTGGGGCCACATGGTGGCGCTCCATTCGCCGAACATCGTCACGATCCCGATCGTCGAGGCACTGCGCGAAGTGAAGCGCGTCGATCCGAAGCACGACATCGTGCTGACTGCGCGCGCAACGGGAATTTCATTCGGCGATTGATG
>JACMLX010000023.1 GCA_014379355.1 Gemmatimonadaceae bacterium | reverse complement strand
GGTGGCGCTGCCGGTGCCAGTGCCGGCCGCCGGTTTCGCTTCCGCGTCGCCGGTCTTCGAGCAGGCCGTCGCCAACAGGAGCGCCGCACAGGTGAGGATCCGCACAGGCGGAAAGACTTCAGCGATCCGTCGTGACACGATCGGCTCCACGGTCAGTGATGCGCATCGCGCCGCCATCAGGCAACGGAATCGGACGACCAGTCGTCCGCGCCAGTTCGGCGGCGGCAAGAAATACATCGTAGATCGCGCGCGCGGCGTTCACCTGCGAGCGCACGAGGTTGAGCTGCGCATCCGACACGTCCAGCGTCGTGCCGACGCCGCGTGTGTTGCGCAGGACTGCGAGGTCGTACGCCTCGGTCGCTTCGGCGACCGTCTGGCGCCGCGCATCGAACAGCGTGCGGGCGCGACCGAACTCGGCGCGCGACGCGGCTGCCTCGATCGCCACCTGTTCACGCACCTGCGCGAGCTGGACTTCCGACTGATTCACGAGGGCGTGCGCGTTGTCGAGGTTCGACTTCGTGCGCAGCCCGTCGAAGAGTGCCCAGGTCACCTGGAACCCGAAGTTGCGATCCGTGAACCAGCCGTTGTTCTGGCAGACGCGGCCCGTCACCTGCGGAACGCAGTTGGAGGCACTGGTGCTGCCACCACGCGTCGGCAAACCGTTGCTGCCCGGCAGTGCGAGGTAGCCGGATGTCAGCGTGGCGGTGATCGACGGAAAGAGATCCGCACGCGCCACGCGCACCCCGGCTTCACGCGCCGTGCGCGTCAATTCGGCGGCACGTACCGAGGCGCGCACCTCACCGACGGTCGGCGAAGTATCGACCGTTGCCAGAAGGCGTTGCAGGGACAGCGTGTCGAGCTCCGACGTGAGCGTCATGGGACGCTCGGCCGGCACGTTCACGAGGCGACGCAGCGTGAGGACCGCGATGGCGTAGTCGTTCAGCGCCTGCACCAGGTCGGGCTCGAGGTTCGCACGTTCGACCTTCAGGCGCAGGACATCGTACCGCGACGCGCGACCGGCGGTCTCGAGCTGCTGGGCCTGCGTCACGCGCTGATCGGCGAGCTGCAGGTTGGCCCGCTGGATCTCGATGAGTCGACGCGTGAAGAGCGCATTGAGGTACGCGCGCTCGACATCGACGACGACCTGTCCGCGCACCTCGGCCGTCGAGGCGCGCGCCGCACCGCGCACGGCGCCCGCGGCTTTCGCACCCGCGAACACCCGTCCGCCGAGAAAGAGCGGCTGCGAGAGCTGCGCATTGGCGCTGTAGTTGTATGCCTGGCCGAACACCGAGCCGACGATCGTCGCGCGCGCGTTCTCGACGACCTGCGAGTATGTGCTGTTGAGCCGAAGCTGCGGCAGTCCGGTGGACCGGGCGACGCCGATCTGTGCCTCGGCGACATCGACGGCCAGAGTGGCGGTTCGGACTTCCTCGCCGTCCCGCAGGGCGCGGGTGATGGCGGCGTCGAAGGTGAGGGGAAGGGTATCGGTGGCCAGGCGTTCCGCGCGGGAGATGGGCGCGCGCGAGGACTGCGCGCCGACGGCGGTGGAAGCGACGGCGAAGGTGACGGCGACGAAAAAACGCCCGCGCCGATGCGCCGGGCGGTATCTGGTGTGCTCTGACATGATCTGGTGTGTACGCCTGAACGCGCCGAATCGTTTACCAGATCACCCGATTCGCACGTCCCGTCACATGCCGTGCTGGTATGTCAGGCGGCGGCGAGGCGACGCATCATCACGACCTGCAGTGCGCGGACGACCTGCGGATCGAGCAGTGCGCCGGCAACGGTGCCGAGGTATGCGAGGGAATCATCGGCTCGCATGGGGTCGCGATAGGCACGCTGCGACGTCAGAGCGTCGAAGGCGTCCGCCCCGGCCAGGATGCGCCCACCGAGCGTGATGCTGTCGCCCCGGATACCGCGCGGATAGCCGCTGCCGTCCCAGTGCTCATGGTGGTCGTGAATGAAATCGAGCACATGATCCAGCTGCTGCAGCGGCCGGAGAATCTCGATTCCGATGCGGACGTGCTGCTTCACATGCTCGAATTCGGTGACCGTGAGCGCCGACGGCTTGTTCAGGATCTCCTCACGGATTCCGATCTTGCCGACATCGTGGAGGCGTCCAGCGAGGCGGATGCGTTCGACGATCTCATGATCCTGACCCATCTCGATTGCCACTTCGGCGGCCAGGTCGGCCACACGCTGTGAGTGGCCGCGCAGATACACGTCCTTGGCTTCCATGGCGATGATCAGCGTCTCGACGACACTGACGGACAGGCGCCGGAGTGACTCCTTCTCCTGCTCCAGCTCGGCCGTGCGCAGCTTGACCTCTTCCTGGATGCGCTCGTCGAACCGCTCCTTCTCCATCCGCGACTGGCGGCGCGCAAGGGCCCGGATGACGGCGTCCTGCAGCGCACGCAGCTCGATCGGCTTGACCAGATAGTCGACCGCGCCGCCGGCCAGCACGTGGGCGGCCGTCGGCGCGTCGTTCACCGCGCTGAGCATGAGCACGGCCAGATTCGGATCATGGGCAAGCACGCGCGGCAGCAGCTCAGGGCCGGACAGGCCCGGCATGCGCACGTCGCAGATCATGGCATCGAAGGCGTTGGACTCGAACAGGAACAACGCGTCGGTGCCATTGCCTGCCGACTCCACTCCGTAACCACACCGCTGGAGAAATCGGACCATGGCGACGCGAATCGACTCGTCATCATCGACGACGAGGATGCGCGCGAGGGGCGCCGGTGGCGGTTTGGGAGCCAGCACCTGCATTGCAGTCGTCACGGAAGTGGCGGAACTGTGTGTAGAGCTACGAGCCGATGCGGAGCGGAATCGCGAGACGACGGATGGTGCGACCATCATCGGTGCGGATGACGGAAATGCTAGCACCATGAAGGTCCCCCTCAGAGGGGATGATCCCGATCGGCACACCGTCGTCCGCGACGGTGACGACCGCCAGACCGCCGTCGAGCGCCGCCCGGACGTCGATTCGTCGTCGAGCCGAGCCCAGCAGCGCGGTCTCCGAGGCGACGAGCGCGGACCCGAACCACTCACGCAGCGCAGCGGTCGCCCACGGCACGGGCGGCAGCCCCGGATCCACCGATACGTTCACCGTGATCGCCAGTGCCCGCTGCGACTCGGCGCGCTCACGCAGGATATCGTGAATGAGCGCGTCGACGGCGACCGGGTCCGGCGCTGTGTCGGAATCATCCGTCAGTTCGCGCAAAGTTCGGGCCGCGTCCGTCGCCTTCCGAGCGCTGCGCTGGATCAATCCCACCAGTTCGAGGATCTCCGGCGACAACTCCTCTTCGGCCAGCAGTTCGGAGAGTGCGCTGATCCCGGCGATGGGCGACGTCAGATCGTGCAGGCGACTGCTGAGCGTCGTGCGCACGGCGTGCAGCGACTCGATACCAGAATCGATCGGCGTGCGCGCGACACGAGTCAGCACCATGCCCAGTGCGCGCGCGACGGTTCCCGCCTGCTGCTCGATGCGACGCATGGCCTCGTGCGGGACCGGGCGGTCGGGATCGAAGACGACGTCCACGCGACCGATGGCGACCTCGTTGTCGATGAGGGCGATGGACGCGCCCGGCAGTGCCGGCACGAGTGACCGCCACCCTTCCGGCACGACATGGCGTGCGTCGGGCATCTGCACGGCGCGCCGCTGTCGGGCGAGATGTTCGGCGCGCACGGTGTCGAGAGGGGTGCGCACGCCACGCAGCGCCGCCAGCGCGCCAAGCGCGGCAGGAAACCGCAGCGTGCCCGACGCACGGTCACGCACGGCGACGCTGATCCCAAGCAGCGACCGATCATCGAGACGATGAATGATCGCGGTCGTGAAATCATCGACCGTGACCGCGGCCGCGGCATCGAGCAGCATCGGCACGGCGAAATTCGATTCCGGCGTCGCAACGACATCATCGGGCGTTGCGCGGCGGACGGGATCACGCCGGCGAAGCACGAGCGCGGCGAGCGATCCGAGTTCGTGCGCGAACGTACCGTCGGCCACGGTGAAAAGGCGACCCGGCCCGCCGACGACCGAAATGATCCCGACGGCGTGTTCACCATCGACCAGCAGTGGTGCGGCCACGGCGCGCACCGATACACGTGCAATCACCGTGTCACTCCAGCGCACGCCGGTGCTCGGGTCAGCGAAGACGGCGGAGTGGGCATTCAGCGCGCGCGCTGCGAACGCACGATCACGCGGGACGCGCGCGCCGGGTTCGACCGAGATGTCGCCCGTTGCTGCGACCACCACCAGTGCGTCGGAATCCTCCATCGTGAGGCCGACCCACGCACCGGCGCCCTGAAGCGTTTCGACGGCGACGGTGAGCAGTCGTGCGAGCGCGGCGTGTGTGGTGGGCAGCGTCTCGATTTCGTTCGCCAGCGCGCGCAATCGACGTGCACGTGACGAGTCATCCGGCGTGCCACCACCGCGCGACGCACCACCCGCGGGCGCATCGATGATGGGTGGTTGCGGACTCAGCACTGGTGCGGATGGTGCAGGCACATC
The DNA here is from genome assembly GCA_014379355.1 of Gemmatimonadaceae bacterium. Lineage (GTDB taxonomy): Bacteria > Gemmatimonadota > Gemmatimonadetes > Gemmatimonadales > Gemmatimonadaceae > JACMLX01. Next base: position 24,631 of record JACMLX010000023.1, on the reverse strand, counting down.
GACGCCGCGAATCGGCTGCTCAGGCATCGACACTCCCCCGCATCTACTCGGCGAACTCGACGGTGACAGCGTGCGGGATGATGCCTGCTTCAGTGCCGCGCTGCAGAAACAGCTGCACCGCGGCGCGACCGGCGTCGCCGTAGTCGAGCGTCCATTCATTCACATACATGCCGACGAATGTATCCGCTTGTCCACGATCAAGTCCACGCGCGTACTTCATCGCATGGTCGAGTGCGGCTCGGCGATGCGTCAGGCCGTAGGCGATGCTGTCGCGCAGGTGTCGACTGATCATCGCGATCAGGTCGGCGCCGAGATCCTTGCGGATGACGTTCCCGCCGAGCGGCAGCGGCAATTTCGTCTCTTCATGCCACCAAGCACCGAGGTCGAGCAGCATGAACAGGCCACGTTCGCCGAACGTCAGCTGGCCTTCGTGAATCAGCAGGCCGAGATCGACGGTGCCATCGAGCACCGCATCCTCGATCGTGTCGAATGGCATGAACACCGCCTCGAAGTCGGGCTCGAACAGGCGCAATGCGAGATACGCACTCGTGAGCGGGCCGGGCACGGCGATGCGTGCACCTCGGATGGCGTCCGGGCCGCGCTTCATGCGACCCACGACACGCGGGCCGTACTTGTCACCCATCGATGCGCCATGCGGCAACAACGCGTAGTGCTCCGAGAGGTACGCGAAGGCGTGGATCGAGACCGCGGTGACTTCCAGTTCCTGCCGGCGTGCACGCTGGTTGAGCGTCTCGATGTCCTGCAGCTCGTGTGTGTACGCGAGGCCCTCGGTGTTGACCTTGCCCTCGGCGAGCGCGTAGAACATGAAGGCGTCGTCGGAGTCGGGACTGTGTGCGACGGTGATGGTGCGCGTGGGTTTCATGATGTGTTTGATTACTTGACGTTCCGTCGCGCGCGCGCGAGTGCGCTGTCGAGATCGACCTGCGTCACCTGATACTCCGGCAGGTTCTTCGCGCGTTCGGCAGTGGCGGCGGCGATGAGGCGACGATCGAAGTCCGCCTGTTTCGAGAATTCCTTCTTCATGCCGGCGGCCGTGCTGGCCAGTGAAAGGCCGAGCAGGTGTGTCGGTGACGCCTGAAGCAGCGTGTCGGCTTGCGCGGTGATGATTTCCTTGACCTCGGCGAGTTCCGCGATGCGGCCAAGTTCGAAGCGTTGCAGCGCGGTGGGTGCCGGGAGACTCTGGAAGGACATCAGCGCCATCGGGGCGAAGAACTGCACCGAATCGCGCTTGCCCTGTTCCGCCAGTGAGACGACGCGATTGAAGAGGCGCAGCGCGCGTTCGTCGGGGGACATGGCGGAGATGTCCGGCGCACGGACCGGACGCTCGCCACCACTGGAATCCGCAGCGGCACCACCTGGATCACCGCCCGCAAACGGCCCCGATTGCGGTGCGGAGATCGGCGCGTCGGCAACGGCTGCGGGCGTGCGCCCGAAACGCTGTCCGGCAACGAGTGCGATGAGCGCGAGCAGCGCGATCGCAGCGACCGCCCAGGGCAGCGTCTGATTGGAGGAGTGAATCGACGCCGGCATCGGAGTGGGCGCAGAGCCGGCGGCGGCGTACACCGCCTCGCCGACGGGCTGACCGCATCGGTGGCAGAATCGGGCACCGGATGTGAGCTGTGCGCCACAGGCCGCACAGAATGCAGACGACATGGATTGATCAGGATTGGACGTGCGTACCGCAGAAACACATAAGCGGAGCAATCTAGTTCGGTTTCCGGTTCCCTCGCTGCCGTGCCGGCGTCGGGCGTAGTTTTGCGTCATGACTCCCGACACGCCGGCACCCAACGATCTGCGCAGTGCGGCATCGGGTGACATCCAGGTGCTCCTGCGCGAGCACGACATCCGTTTCCTGCGCCTGCAGTTCACCGACATCCTGGGCGTGATCAAGAACGTCGAAATCCCGCGCAGCCAGTTCGCGAAGGCGCTGGCGGGCGACATCCTGTTCGACGGCAGCTCGATCGAGGGCTTCGTGCGGGTGGAGGAGAGCGACATGCTGCTCAAGCCCGATCTCTCCACCTACCGTGCGCTGCCGTTCGGTCCACCCGGCGCACGAGTCGCACGCTTGATCTGCGATATCTCGATGCCTGATGGCACACCGTTCGCGGGCGATCCGCGTGGACGCCTGAAGGCAGTGCTGGAGCGGGCCGGGCGCCAGGGCTTCACGATGAATGCCGGCATGGAAGCGGAGTTCTTCCTGTTCAAGCAGGACGCCAGCGGCAAGGCGACGACCGACACACATGATGTCGGCGGATACTTCGACCTCGCGCCGGTGGATCTGGGCGAAGAGGCGCGACGCGCGATCGTGGACACGCTCGAGCAGATGGGCTTCGAAGTGGAGGCGAGTCATCATGAAGTCGCGCACGGGCAACATGAAATCGACTTCCGCTACGCCGATGCGCTGACGACGGCCGACAACCTGACCACGTTCCGTTTCGTGGTGAAGCAGGTGGCGCAGCGCTTCGGCCTCAGTGCGAGCTTCATGCCGAAGCCGATCCATGGACAGAACGGCAGCGGCATGCACACCCATCAGAGCCTGTTCAAGGGCAACGAGAATGCCTTCTGGCAATCCGATGCACCGTTCGAGCTGAGTCAGACGGCGCTGTTCTACATCGGCGGACTGCTGCGCCACGCGCGCGGCTATTGCGCCGTCACGAGTCCGCTGGTGAACAGCTACAAGCGATTGGTGCCCGGCTTCGAAGCGCCGATCAATGTCGCGTGGAGCATGCGCAACCGGTCACCGATGCTGCGCATTCCGGCCAGGCGCGGCACGGGCACTCGCGTGGAACATCGCCTGCCCGATCCGAGTGCGAATCCGTATCTGGCGCTGGCAGTGATGCTGGCGGCCGGACTGGATGGCATTGCCACACAAGCCGATTCCCGCGAGCCGGTCGATACCAACATCTTCGAGATGAGCCATCGCGAGAAGCGGCGCCTTCGTATCGACGACCTGCCGCGCGACCTGAACGAGGCCTGCGATGAGCTGGAGAAGGACGATGTGATTCGCGAGGCACTCGGCGAGCACATCTTCCAGCATTTCCTGGCGGCGAAGCGAGCGGAGTGGGAAGAGTACAGCGGGGCGATCCATCCGTGGGAAGTGGAGCGGTATCTGATGAAGTACTGAGCGTGCGCCGGCATCGCTCGCGTCACGGTTGTCGCGTGAAGGAAATGCCGTTGACGGTGAGGGACGTGGCGACCCCTGCGTCCGGCAACTCGAAGGCCATCTGCATATCGGCGCCGGCAGCTTCGAACGTGAACACGCGCTTCGCGATATCGTCGGGGACCAGTGGACCATTGACGGCACCCCAGCGATAGTGAAGCCGAGCGTCACGGGCGCTGATGACGATGGTACCGTACGCCGGCGCGCTGAACCGTCCCGCAAAGTCAGCCAGCGCGCGGTTCAGTGGCAGACGATGCTGCACTTCTCGCGTTGAATCCCGTGTGGCTGCGGCGCGGCGGGCGGTGACGAGGCGTGTCACGAGATCTGCGAATCGCTGCTCGGCGCGTGCTCGCGCGTCCGGACGCGCCGCTTCGAGATCGTAGGCAAACGTTGCCAGCAGATCCGTGAGCGACGACCCGAGACCGCCGGTGGTGATCGCGACGACCCCGATGCGGTGACGCGGGAGAAAGGACAGGTGCGAGCGGAACGTGCTGTACCCACCGAAGCGGCTGATCATTCGTTCGCCTTCGTAACTCCCGATATCCCACCCGGCGCCCCAGCCGTCGCGATCGAACCAGGCAAACCGCTTCGACTGTTCGCGCGTCTGTCGGGCAAGCAACTGTTGGCTACGCTCGATCGCTGCGCGCGGAAACACGCGCCGACCGTCAATGTTGCCGGAATCCATCTGCACGATCGCCCATCGCGCGAGGTCGCCGACCGTGGCGAGATGACCGCCTGCCGAATTCATGGTCGCGTCGGTCTTGAAGAACGTCTCCGTGACGTATCGGCCGTCTGGTCGAAGCAGATGCGGCCTCGCGATGAGTCGAGGCTGGATGCCGGACACACGTGCGAACGTGTTTCGCATGTTGAGCGGCTTGTAAATGGCGTTCTCCATGAATCGCCGCCAACCCTCCGGCCTGATACGGTCGATGACCATCGCCGCGACGTTGTAGCCGAAGTTGCTGTAGACGAGATCACGATTGCCGCTGGGCTTGGCGAGCGCGACAAGTGCCGGCCAACGCGATTCGGGAATTTCGCCGGTGAAGGCGGCGCTCAGCACCACGGCGTTGTCATTGAGCCGGTGCGTGTGCGTGAGGAAATGGACGAGCGTCAGCGAGTCTGCCGGTGCTGCGGCGTTCCATGTTACGCCGGGCAACAGCGCAGTAATCGGCTCCTCGAACGCCAATGCGCCGTGCGTAGCGAGCAGCGACGCGGCAAATCCCGTGAGCGACTTGCTGGTCGATGCGATGTACCAGAGGGTTCCCTCAGTGGCACGAATACCCGCGGTGGCATCAGACATTCCGTAGCCACGCCGGTGTATCGTCTTGCCGTCCATTACGATTGCGAGGCCGAGTGCGGGAGCGATGCCAGCGTCGATCGCGCGCTCGGCCAGTGAATCGACCGCCGCCGCAACAGTCAGCGGCGAGGGTCGTTGCCCTTGTGCCGCGCTTTGCACCGAAAGGAACGCCAGGGCAATACTCGCTCCCCGGGGCGACAGGCGGGGGCGACGGCGTTTCACGCTGGCGCGATCGACGCGAGACGAGATCCGGGGCGTGGTTGGCATGGACCTCCGTACGCATTCCATCATATTCCGTTTCCGTGTCACGAGGGGCGGCGGCTCGCGCGCGGAATTGTCCTCGACCCGAAACTGACATGGACAACATTCTCCTCTCCCGCATCGCGGACGGCCGAACCGACCTGGTGTTCGAGTACGTCACCGATGGTCGCCCCGCCACGTCGACCGACGCGAACGATGTCCCGCTGATTCAGCTCTGCGCATACCACGGCGATGTGAGCGCGATTAGGTACCTGCTCGAGAATGGAGAAGCGCTCGCATCGCTCGGCGAGAATCTCGACCTCAATGGCGCCGTATTTCACGGGCACGTGACACTCTGCGAGTTCCTGATCGAGAGCGGTGCCGACGTGAGCAAACCCCTCGCGCCGACCGGTGAAACGCCACTGCACTCGGCGCTGTGCACGACGGATCGGCGGAGTCGTGACCAGATCATCCAGCTCTTGCTTGCGCACGGGGCGAATCCGAATTGCACCACCATTCCATCGGTCGAGACGGAGTCGTTCATGCGGGACTGCCGCACGAAGGGAGAGACGCCACTGCACCGCGCCGCGGCATTCGGGACCGAAGCCACCATCCAGCTGTTGCTCGACGCTGGCGCGGCGCGTGACGCGATCGACATGCATGGCGATTCGCCGCTGAGCTGGGCCAGCTGGTATGCGCGGCCGCGACCGATCATTCGCCAACTCTGCTACGGACGGTTTCGCGCGTGAGTTGCCATCGCGTCGCGGACTGAGTGTGATACGAATCCAGAAACCACACAGTGATCGGCGCTGCGACTACCGGTGAAAGTGCACGGTCACTCCGTCCGGAAACGCGCGCGCCGCGTCGGCGGTCAACCGCTGACCGGAAATTCGCAGTTCGCGCAATCGCGGGAGTCGCGCGAGGGCGCCCACACCATCGTCAGTCAATCCGGCGCAGGAATCGAACGTGACACGCTCCAACGAATCAATGCCGGACAGCATCCGGGGCGTGGCATCGGTGACCTGCGTGTAACTCGCGAAGTAGGATGTGAGCTTTCGCAGCTGCGTGATGTGTGACGTGGCCAGGTCCGTCGTATCGCGACAGTACATCAGCACCAGACTGTCGAGCTCCCGACACGCTCCGATGTGCCGGTAGCCCGCATCCGGAATATCCATCGGCATCAGTTCGCGCAGCGCCGGAAAGAATGGAAGTGCCGCCAGCGCCGTGTCGCTGACATTGAGGCAGCTCACGGACAACTTCTCGAGTGTCGGCATGCGCGACAGGGCGGCGAATCCGCGATCGCCCAATCCATGACAGCGGCGACCCCAGATGCTCTCGATGGACGTTGACGCTCCGAGATCCGCCCATGCCGCGTCGCTGGCCGTGGTGTCCTGGCAACTCAGGAAACGCAGGCACGGCAATCGTGCGATCACACGCATCGCATCGTCCTTCGCGTCGAATGCGAGTCGGCCGAGGTGTTCCATGCTGATCAGTGGCACGATCGCGCGACCGGTGAGCTGCAGCTTCGCGTCGTCGATGTCGAGTGCGAAGAGCCCGTGCAGCATCGACAGGCTGCGCATGCCGTGGTCTGTGAGCGCGCCGCGCAGAGCCAGGCTGTTCGGTTCGGCCTCGTTCCCGGTCAGCGAGAGCACTTCCACACCACCGTGCCATCGCTTGAACACCGGGTAGTCGTGAAACACCGGCAACGCGGCATCAGTGGTTGCGACGCCGCTGCGAAAGTCGCGAAGGCGCGGCGTGCCGGCGAACGCGCGAACCGCGCCATCTCCGCAACTCGTGCCCGTGAGGTCGATGCGTTCGAGCTGTTGCAACGACGTCAGTGACTGCATACCGGCATCGCTGACGCCTGTCCACGCCAGCGACAGCGATTTCAGTGATGTCAGATCACGAAGGGCAGCCAGCCCCGTGTCGGTGACCGACGAGCCCTGCAGGTCGAGATGCTCGAGGTTCGGCAATGCGGCAAGCGCGCGCACACCCTCGTCGGTGAGTTGCTGCGAACCATCGAGCCTGAGCGTCGTGAGGTGCGTGAGCGTCGAGATTTCCTGTGCGCGCACATCGGTCATCTGTCCGTGCGCGTGCAGCCCGACCGCCATCGGATCTGCGAGCGCCATCACCACCTGCCGCCAGTCGCGAGACATTCCCCGTGCGTTCCCGCGATCGCTGGCCGCGGCGCCGAAGACTGCTATCGGCCTCGTGACGAGTTCCTCGGGTCGTGCCGCAGTGGCGACGGCGCGCGCGAGGTCGTCCCAGTCGGCAAAGTCATGTTCGCGCGCGACGAGCCAGCGTGCATCATCGAGGGAGATGTCCACGTCGGGACCGGCCACGCGACCGAGATCGATCTGCACGTAGGTGCGCATCGCACGCCACGCGCGTCGATGCCACGTCAGGCTCCAGTGACGTTCCATCGCCTCGGGTGTGCCGAGTGTGTACGCGTCGAGCAGTGCACGCGCCATGTCGTCGTACTGCGCGAGTGTCTCGTCGGAGGCATCACCGGCGGCGATCAGCGCCGCTTTCAGCGAGGCCCATCCCGGTTCACCCGATTCGCGCGCGAGCGCGTGCTGCACATCACGCAACGACGGGGAGGCCGGGGCGTCGGGCGTGATGCGATACAGTCGGTCACGGGCGGCGTCGCTGGTATCGAGCTCGGCGAGCCAGCGCTTCGCTTCCTTTTTCAGGCTGTCAAGACTGCGGCGGCGTGGAGCATCGTGCATGGTTCCTTCCTCCGTGACGCCCGAAGTCCGCTGAATACAGGCAGGAAGAAGGCTCGGCAGGTGCTGAGCGCACACTTCGTATGGGTGGGAGAAATTCCCTTGCCGCGGACAGGAGGCGCCCCAGCGCGCACTGCACCGATTCTGGCGCGACACGCATCAGGCGTCAAGCGGACCACGACACGACCATCGAGATCATCGCCCTGAAGTCGCGGTGGGGTGCGTCTCGTACCGAGCCGCCCGTGCTCCGAATATCGGCGACGCACACCGGATGCGTGCGCCATGGATCTGCAACCCGAGGCTGCGAAATACCGCAATACAGATCAAGCGCCGCGCGGAAGTCGTTCGCAGATTGTCGCGCATGAAACCCGACACGCGAACCTTCTATCTGCAGTCCGTGCAGCGCGTCGTGACACATCTCGTCACACACCTGGACGAATCGGCCGACCTGGACGCGCTGGCGAGTCTCGCGTGCCTGTCACCGTATCACTTTCACCGCATCTTCCGTGGGATGGTCGGTGAGACGCCGCTCGAGCTGCTGCGGCGACTGCGCCTCGAACGCGGCGCGCACACGCTATTGCACACCGACGAGCCAGTGACGCACATCGCCTTCAGGGCCGGCTACGAAACGCACGAAGCGTTCACGCGGGCGTTTCGTGCGGCCTTCGGCGAGGCGCCGTCCGTCTTCCGGCGGCGAACGAATGCCCGCGCGCTGCTGTCCGCGCGCTCGGGCCTGCACTATCACCATGCCGGCACGTCATCACACTTCATCACCAGCGACACCGGAGGACACACCATGCACATCGATATCGAGACCCTTCCCGCACTGCGGCTCGCGACGGTCGCACATGTCGGACCGTACAACCAGATCGGCGCAGCCTTCGAACGCCTCGGAGGCATTGCAGGACGCGCGGGCCTGTTCGCCAATCCGGATGCGATGATGATCGCCACCTACGACCAGGATCCGGATGGCATTCCGGTCGAGGAGCTGCGTTCGCGCGCGGGCATCACGCTGCCGGAGCAGGCGGCGCTGCCGGATGGCACGACGGAGCAGCGCATCGCGGCCGGACGGTATGCGCGGTACACCCACATCGGGGGTTTCGAGCAGCTCGGTGACGTGTGGACGCGGTTCATGGGCGAAGCGCTGCCGGCCAGCGGGCATCTCGTCGCGGACGGGCCGGCAATCGAGATCTATCGCAGTGACATGCGCACGACTCCGAAGGACGAGCTGCGGACGGACCTGCTCGTGCCGGTGCAGTAGCCGGTCCGTCGCGGTGCCGCAGATGACGTCCGCATGATGGAACGATTGCGTCCGACTTCATGACGCGCTTCGTCACGCACTGTTAAGCAAGCGGCAATCAGGACGCACATTGGTACGTAATGCACCGACGCGATGTTCGTGATGTCAGCGCTCGACCTCACGTCCGACGATCAGGAGTGGTGCATGCTCGATCAACTGCTGGAAACGAAGCAGGCGACGCAACGGAAGCCGGTGGGCACAGTCGTCTCGGTGGTGCTGCATGCGCTCCTGGTGGCAGCGGCCATTCCGCTCACGCATCGTGCTGTGTCAGCGCTGGAAAAGCCGCCGGCGAACGTGGTACGCGTGCCTCTCGAACCGAAGGAACCGGTGCCGGTCACGAAGCGCTCCGCGCTGCCGACGGCACCTGCGCCGACCCCGTTCGGATCGCAGGAGATCCCGCTGCTGGTTGACGTTCCATTGGAGATTCCACCGGTAGACTTCGGCGCAACGCTGACCGATGCGCGCGATTGGACGGGTGTGGGTACGCCGGGTGGCACATACGCAGGAACCGGCAGCGCCCCCGTGCAGCTGGACGCCGATGGCACCTACTTCGATTTCCAGGTCGAGAAGGTGGCGGCAGCGCTGCCGGGGTCGCCAGCGCCCGTGTATCCGGAGCAACTGAAGGCCGCCGGCGTCGAGGGTGACGCGCTGGTGCAGTTCGTCGTGGACACGCTCGGCCGAGCAGAGCCGGGATCGTTCAAGGTGCTGCGCGCGTCGCACGACGCCTTCGCTCAGGCCATTCGTGTGGCGCTGCCGCGGATGCGCTTCTTGCCGGCCGAGGTGGACGGGGAGAAGGTGCGGATGGTGGTGCTGCAGCTGTTCGGGTTTGCGCTCGACCGGTGAGCGCGGGTCGAAACCGGGGAGGGTCGGCGCCCGTATCACGATCGTCGCTCCCTGCCTGTGGAGGCACCTCATGCGCCGCACTTCGCTCATCCTCACGATCGCCGTCACCCTCACGACGGCGGCCCCGTACCTGAACTGCCAGGCGCGAACCGCCGCCACTGCCGCGCCGGCCGCATCGGCGACGGCGCTGGCGCCGAAGACCATGCCTGCCGGCCAGTATCAATTCACGAGCACCGACGACGACGGTGACGTCACCAGCGGTACCGTCTCGTGGAACGGTCAGCAGATGCGCATCGATCTCGATCGGAATCGCAACCGTGCCCGCCGTGGAAACAACAATGCCGTGACGGTGAGCACCGGCAATCGCCGCGGCGAATACATGCTGGTCGATTTCGCCAGCAACACCATGCGCACGGTCAAGCCCGAGGAACACGAGATCAGCGAGATGCCACTCGCCACGTTCGAGCAGATCATCGGCAAGGCGCTCGGCATGGTGGGCAGCGTGGTGCAGATGCAGGTGCGCGACGCGGGGATCATCGCCAAGGAGGTCGGTCCCGGCGGCCAGGTCGCCGGTGTTTCGACGGAGCAGTTCCGCGTCATCGAGGAGTACAACGTGCGCATCGGCGTCTTCGGCATGAACGCCGAGGAGAAGCATCACCGCGTGGTCACGGACTACTGGGTGCCGACCGACGCGGCGACGCCGCGCAACCCGATGTTCGAATTGCTGATGCGGAGTGCGTCGGCAACGGCGCAGCAGGACGCGGTGCACCAGACGAACGTCGCCCGTGCCCGTACGGCGCTGTTCCGCGCGCCGCCGGTGAAGGCGGTGGTGACGGTGCATGAAGGGGACGACTCACCGAAGCGCTCGACGGTCGAGATCACCTCGCTCTCCGCCACCACACCGGCGGCCTCACTGTTCGTGCTGCCTTCCGGCTATCGGGTGAAGAAGAACGACATGAACTTTTCGCTCTGACTTCTTCATCCAGTTCGAAACTGCATGGCTCACGCAGAGTGGCGGAGCAACAGAGATGCTTCAAGGCTTGCGCCGTGAGTGATTCGGTCGGTGAAGGTTTTTGTGTACGGGACAGCGCTCGGTGATGCGCGGAAGCGAGCGCTGTTCAGCGCTGAACACTGTTCGGCGGCGAACACTGCATAGTGGCGAACACTGCTCGGTGGTGAAGCCTGGTGATCTGGTCGTGACGTGCCGCGTGCGACACGCGGCTCAGTCCCGCCGCCGCCATTCCAGCAGGACGCGTTCGGCGATGAATCCGGCGAAGACGACACCGACGCGCGTGGCCACGAACGACAACGCCTGACTGCGGGTCTCGCGCTCCGGGCGCCAGGTGACCGACGCCGCAGTGGCAGCCAGTGTGCTGATCAGGAACGGCAGATTCGCACGCCGCACGTTGCGGCTGTCGCGGGCGGTGAACGTTCGCGCGACCGCACACGGAATCAGTGACTGTCCGCTGCACGATGTGTCGTCGGGCCGGTAACGGGTGGCGCGGCTGACGACGTGGCTGACGCCGGCCTGCGCGAGGTAGAATCCTGTCTGGTCGGCGACGCGCTTTCCGAAGCCCTCGAAGGTGCGCGGCCACGCCTTCGGTGTGTGCAGCGCCTGTGCGCCCGCGGCACCGGCGAGAATCAGCGCACCGGTCAGGGCGACGGCGGTGGCGCGACCGTGTGATACGCTGTCCACTGGCACCGGCGTGATGGCGAGTTCCTGCGCGGCGAGTACGGAGCTGCACATCGACGCCAGAGTCAGCGCCACCACGATGCGGGAGCGCCAGTCGAGCATCAGCGGGCCTTCTCGAGGGCGCCGGTGAGTGTGCGGTCGTGACCGTAGACGTCGTTGAAGTAGCGCACGGAACCATCGGGCTCGGCGACGGCGGTCTGATACACGATCAGCACCGGGATCGGTCGAGGCACGCGGACGAATGTCTCGACGCCGGAGTTCATCGCCTCGGTGATCTTCGAGTCGGTCCAGACCGGCTGGCTGCCGAGGACGTAGCGCGCCATCGCCATCGGATTGCCGAGTCGCACGCAGCCGTGGCTGAAGTCGCGACGCACGCGGGAGAAGAGGCTGCGTGAGGGGGTGTCGTGCAGGTAGATGTCGTACGGATTCGGGAGCAGGAACTTGACCTTGCCGAGCGAGTTGTCATCGCCGGAACGCTGCCGCACCATCACGCCCGTGCCGATGCGTGCGATGTTGCGCGACGTGTTCGGCAGCAGCTTTCCGGCGCCGGTGGTGAGTTCGTAATTGTGCTTGGTGAGATATCCCGTGTCGCTGCTCGCCGCGGGCAGGATCTCCTTCAGCATGATCGACTTCGGCACGTGCCACTGCGGACTGAACACGACCTGCGTCATGTTCGCCGCGAACACGGGTGTCGCGTTCGAATCGGCGCGGCCGATCACCACGTTCATGCTCAGCCGGTCAACGGAATCGCCCTGGAATCGTGAGTACGTGTGCAGTCGGTACTCGGGCAGGTTCACGACCAGCGGATCATTCGAGAAGTTGCGCGGGAGCCAGCGCCAGCGCTCGATGGCCATCGCCAGGCGATCCTCTCGTGAGCGGTACTCATCGAGCAGCCTGGCAAGGACTGGCGCCGTCAAGGTGCCGGTGGCGCGCCCCTTCTTCAGCTTGCGATTCTGCCACCGTGCGACCGCATCGAACAGCGGCTTGCTGTACGTGTGATGCACCGTGGCGACGGGAAACCGGCGAGGCAGCTCGCCAAGGCGAACGAGCACGTTGGCGAGCGCCTGCGCGTCCGGATACCTGGCGCCGACATTGAGTGCCCGCGCCGGTGCCATGGGAAGATGGTCCAGGGAATCCGCAGCTTCACGGCGTGCGTCCAGCAGCCCGGTCACGAGCAACTCGTACGAGCGCGTCCGCGGTTCGAGCGCGGCGAACGACTCGTCTGCGCCACCACCGGTTGCGATCGCGGTGCGCAGCGTCGCGTAGTCGAGATCAGCCGCCCCCAGCGACCACTCGGCGTGCACTCGCGTCGGATCGACGTGACCCTGTCGGTGCATGAAGGCGTGACGCGCAACGACGACATCGACCCCGACGTCGAACAACCCTCGTTCCGGAGGTGCCGCGTGGCTGGTCTCGAATCGTTTGGCGATGCCGTCCAGAATATCCGCATCTGTCCGGTCGGCGCGCGATGTTTCCGGATCGTTGAGCAGATGTGTGAGCGCGGTGCGGGCGGCCGGCGTCGCCGTGCCCGCCGACGTGGTCCAGCGCAATGCGGCGGTGGAGTCTGCCGCGCGTGCATCTCGAACGACACGCTGCACATCGGCGAATCGTCCCCCGCCGGTCAGCCACGGATGAGTTCCGAGCAGCAGCGTACTGGCAACCGTGTCCGGTCGTACCTGACCGTGCGCTACTGGTCCGACGAGTGCCACGCCGACAACCACTGCAAGACGAAGCCGAGTGACGAACGTAGAGACAACGAGAGCTGGCGACACGGGGGCGATGAAGGGGAGTCGAGCGTGTGCACGGAAAGATGACGGGCGGGATACGACTTAAGTAGCACCCCGCCCGCTCACACTGCTCTCGCGCTCGCTGAGCTTCGCCGATCAGACCGGGAAAAGAATCTCGCGGTACTTGGGCAGCGGCCACAGTTCATCAGCGACGACCAGTTCCAGCGCGTCGCAACGATCGCGGACGGCGACCGCCGTGTCGGTGCCTTCACTGGTGAGCAGTTTGGCCTGCGCCGTCGGGTCGTGGTGCAGCCCTTCCGCGCGGTCGATCACGCTCACCAGTGCATCGCGGCGTGTCTGCAACTCCTGGATCATCGTGCCGATGTGATTGGCCTGCGCGACCTGCGGCACCACGGCGATCCCTGCCGTGCTCGCATTGGCCGCCGCCTGGGCGAGCGTGCCGTAATAGCCGAATGCGGCCGGCAGGATGAGCGTATCGACCATTTCCTTGAGCGTGATCAACTCGATCATCACGTCCTTCACGTAGCGCTCCATGCGCACGTGGAAGCGGCTCTCGAGTTCAGCATCGGAGAGGATGCCGAGTTCGGTGAGCACTGCCTTCGATGTCGGCGTCAGCATCTGCTCCAGCGCTTCCGGCGTCTTGCGGAAGTTCGGCAGGCCACGCCGCGCCGCTTCATCGACCCACTCGGCCGAATATCCGTTGCCCTCGAAGCGCACGGCCTTCGTCTCGCGGAATGCTTCGCTCACGACCGCCAGCACGGCATCGTCGACCGGCGTGCCATCGGCAATTCGCGCCGTCAGGCTGACCGTCATTTCCGCGATCGCTTCAGCGGCAACGGCGTTCAGCAGCATCACCGGAAACGCAATCGACTGTGACGAACCGACGGCGCGGAACTCGAACTTCATGCCGGTGAAGGCAAACGGCGACGTGCGATTGCGATCGGTGTTGTCCTGCGCGACTTCCGGCAACTTGTTCACGCCGAGGTCGAGCATGCGCTGTGCCACCGTCTTGCCGGCCTCGCGGCCTTCCGCGATTTCGTCGATGAGTTTCGTGAGCGTCTCGCCCATGAAGATCGAGATGATGGCCGGCGGGGCCTCGTTGGCACCGAGGCGGTGTTCGTTGCCGCTGGTGGCGATGCCGGCGCGGAGGAGCCCCGCGTGCTTGTGCACGGCCTTCTGCACGGCGGCAAGGAACAGCAGGAACCGCACGTTCTGGTGCGGTGTCTTGCCCGGCTTGAGCAGGTTGAAGCCATTCAATTCCGGGTTGCTGGCCGCGATCGCAAGCGACCAGTTGCAGTGTTTGCCCGAGCCATTGATGCCGGCGAACGGCTTCTCGTGCAGCAGCGCCTGCAGGCCGTGACGCAGTGCGACCTTCTTGAGCACGGACATCACCATCTGGTTGTGATCGACGGCGACGTCGGTTTCCTCGTAACGCGGCGCCATTTCGAACTGGCAGGGTGCGACTTCGTTGTGACGCGTGGTGATCGGCACGCCGAGCTTGTAGAGCTCGTGTTCGACTTCCGCGATGCAGGCCTGCACACGTTCGGGGATGCCACCGAAGTAGTGGTCTTCGAGCTGCTGTCCGCGTGGCGGCGGCGCGCCGATGAGTGAGCGTCCACCCATGACGAGATCGGGACGCATCGCGAAGAACGTGCGATCGATCAGGAAGTATTCCTGCTCGGCGCCCATCGTGGTGTAGACGCGCTGCACGCCCTTGTCGCCGAGCACTTCGAGGAGCTCGATGGCCTTGGCGGAGAGCACGTCGGTGCTGCGGAGCAGCGGTGTCATTTCGTCGAGTGCTTCCCCGTTGTAGCCGATGAACACGGACGGGACGCAGAGCGTCTTGACGCCGGCGGTTTCGACGATGAAGACGGGGCTGGCCGGATTCCAGGCGGTATAGCCGCGGGCCTCCCAGGTGGCGCGCAGGCCGCCCGACGGAAAACTGGAGGCGTCAGGCTCGGACTGGATGAGCTGATCGGCGCTGAAGCTTTCGAGCGGCGTCATGGCGTCGTCGAACGTCAGGAACGCGTCATGCTTTTCGGCGGTCGAGCCGGTCTGCGGCTGGAACCAGTGCGTAAAGTGGGTCACGCCAAGTGCCATTGCCCATTCCTTGATGGTCTGGGCGACGACGGGCGCGATATCGGTGTCGAGCTTTTTGCCGAGCCTGATGGAGGCGGACAGCTTCGCGTACACATCGGGTGGCAGCTTGGCGCGCATCTGGCGGGCGCCGAAGGTCAGGCTGCCGAAATACTCCGAGGTGCGCGGCGGCAGGCCGGCGTTCTCGGTTTGCGTCGGGCGCGTGGCGATGGCCCGGAGCGCTGACGTACGCGGAGTGTTCGACGAGGGCATGGGTCCGAACGGGAGAGAGGACGGGTGCTGCTGTGATCGGCGCGGTAACACCGTGCGCCATTTGCTGCTCGAAGTGCAAAACTAACCGTTTCGGCCGACAATTTCCTGCTCGCAGAAGCCGAAGTGACCCGCGATTCTTGCGAAAACGGAAGCAAAAGTCTGTTTGCCCCGCGTGGCTGCGGCGTTGGATATGTCAGTCGGCCTGCGATGCCGGGCTCAGAATCCCGCGGGCCAGAGCTCCGTCTGGGGGATCTCGGGCTCGAGCCGGCGACGCACAGACGCGGCGATGTCATCGATGGCGGCTGGGTCCCTCAGCAGATCGTAGTCGCGGATATCGAGCTCGAGGATCGGACATCGCCGGAAGCCGCCGATCCAGGTCGCGTAACGGGCGTGGAGCGCCTTCCAGTAGCTGGGGGGCATGTCCCGCTCCGCGACGCGCCCTCGCTGGCCGATCCGCGCGACCACGAGGTCCAGTGAGCCGTGGAGATAGATGAGCAGTCGGGGTGGCCTGGCCGCGGGCCCGGTCAGCAGTTCGGTGTAGAGTCGCTGGTACAGGTCGAATTCGTGACGCGACATGACGTCGGATTCGTACAGTCCGCGCGCGAAGATCTCGGCATCCTCATACCACGTGCGGTCGAGAATCCAGCCACCGCCCTGTGCACGCATTTTTCGCATCGCATGGAATCGCGTCGCGAGAAAATGCAGTTGCAGACGCAGTGCGAACTGTCGTTGCGCGCCCGGGTCCGCGCCGTAATACGATGTCAGCCACGGATTGTCATCGTCCACCGACTCGAGCGCCACGGCCAGACCGAATCGCGTTGCCAGCGCGCGCGTGAGCGTCGTTTTGCCTGTACCGACCATGCCGGCAACGGCGAGGAGCATGCTCTTCGGCGGCATCAGGCGTACGCGGCGCAGGCGGGACGGTGGTGACGTGTGCCGTGTGCACATGTCGCGTGCGCGAAGAATATCGGAGCCGTGCCAGCGGCGTGCCCTTGTCGCGCAGCCAGTGCGGGACGACCTTTCCCGTCCGTCGATCGTCCTGTGGCGGACACGGCGCGGTAGCCAAGTGGTAAGGCAGCGGTCTGCAAAACCGCCAATCGCGGGTTCGATTCCCGCTCGCGCCTCTCGCAGGCCCCGAATATTTCACACGCACCCCGGCGCTGGCTGTGGGTGCGTGCTGCGTTTGGCCGGAATGACGCGCACGTGCCGCGGCAGCGGTGTCTGCCGCGTGCATCGCCATTACGGGCTTAGGGCGTGCTGCGCGGTCGGATGATCGCGATCGCCTCGACTTCGAAGAGCACCGCCGGATCATAGAGCGCCTGCGCCACGATCAGCGTGTTGGCCGGCGCGGCCATTCCGGCGAACCGCGCGGCGCGCACGTCGCGCAGTACGGCGATATCCGATGCGCGTGTGAGGATCGTGGTGGTCTTGAGCACATCGGTCCACATGGCGCCGGCGGCCCGCAAGGCGCGATCGAGGTTGTCGTATGCCGCGCGCATCTGGGCTGCCGCGTCGGACGACACCACGCGACCAGTCGAGTCGGCGCCGACCTGTCCGGCGATGAACACCAGACGACTGCCGGCAGGCACCTCCGATGTGACGACGTGGGTGTACCGTCCGCCGGTGGGTGGCAGGGACGGCGGTGAATCGCGTGTGACCTGCGCGTCCAGCGAGGCAGGACAGAGGCCCGAGAACGCCAGCGCCGCCGAGATGATGATGTGCCGCATTCGATGTCCGTCGCCATGGTTGGGTGCCTGTGATGGTGCAGCGAGTAGTGTACAGTGCGATTCGCCACGCGTCACCACATCACTTCCCTTGCTCGCACGTCGCCATGTCCGCCTCATCCGCTGTGCCGTTCTCGCTTGCCGGCAAGACGGCGCTGATCACGGGCGCGTCGCGCGGCATCGGCCTCGCGATTGCACAGACGTTCGCGCGTGCGGGAGCGAATGTGGTGCTGAACGCGCGCAAGGCCGACGTGCTCGCGGCTGCAGTCGAGGGCATCGCGGCGGAAGGCCAGCAGGCGAAAGCCCTGGCGATGAATGCGGGTCGCGTCGAAGACGCGCCGGCGCTGATTGCGGCAGCCGTCGCACTGTTCGGTGGTCTCGACATCCTCGTCAACAACGCCGCCGCGAATCCGATCTACGGACCGGTGGAACTGGCGACGCCTGAAATCTTCGCCAAGATCATGGGCGTGAACCTGCACGCGCCCTTCGAGCTGGCGAAGGCGGCGCGTCCACATCTCGCCGCGCGCGGTGGCGGATCGATCATCAACATGTCGAGCATCGGTGGACGCAATCCGGAACCCGGGCTCGGGATCTACAGCGTCAGCAAGGCAGCGCTGCTCAGCCTGACGCAGGTGCTCGCGAAGGAATGGGGCGCCGATGGCATCACGGTGAACGCCATCTGCCCGGGCCTGATCAAGACCGATTTCAGTTCGGCATTGTGGTCGAACGAAAAGACGATGCAGCACATGCTCAGGCAGCAGCCGATCCAGCGCATCGGCGAAGGCGACGACATCGCGGCGATGGCGCTGTATCTCGTCAGTGACGCGGCGCGCTTCACGACGGGCGCGACGTTCACGGTCGACGGCGGGTATCTCGCATGACGGGCCTCACACTCGACGATCTCGTGCAACGCCTGCGCGCGGTGCTGGATGGACCGGGCCGCGCGGTGGAAGCCGTCGTGCTGCGCGAGGGATGGAAGGCGGCGTTGCCACAGCTTCACGCGCTGCGACTGGAAGTGAAGCGCCTCGGTGCGTGGGCCCCGCACCTGACCCCCGAACATGGCGGCATGGGCCTGTCGCTGGTGCAGTTCGCGCAGGTGAGCGAAGTGCTCGGACGCTCACCCATCGGACACTGGCTGTGCAATTGCCAGGCACCGGACATCGGCAACATGGAGCTGATGCACACCCACGCCGATCCGTCGCTGCAGGCCCGATGGCTGATGCCGCTGATGCATGGCGAGATCCGGAGCTGCTTCGCGATGACGGAGCCGGAGCACGCTGGTTCGAATCCGGTGTGGATGTCCACCACTGCCGTACGTGACGCAGACGATTACGTCATCACCGGACACAAGTGGTTCACGACGGGCGCCGATGGCGCGGCGTTCACGATCGTGATGGCCGTCACGGCGCCGGATGCACCGCCGCACAAACGGGCGACGATGATCGTGGTGCCGACGGATACGCCGGGCTTCTCCATCGTGCAGAACATCATGGTGATGGGCGAGCGCGGTGGTGATCACGCCTCACACGCGGAAGTCCGGTTCGACGCCGTGCGCGTGCCCGTCACGAATCGCATCGGCAGCGAAGGGCAGGGATTCGAGCTGGCGCAGGCGCGCCTCGGCCCGGGACGCGTGCATCATTGCATGCGCTGGATCGGGATCTGCGAACGCGCATTCGACCTGATGTGCGAGCGTGCAGTACAGCGCGAACTCTCACCGGGCGAACCGCTCGCGCGGCGTGACACGGTGCAGCATTGGGTGGCCGAATCCCGAGCGGAGATCGATGCGGCGCGATTGCTCGTGCTGGATGCCGCGCTTGCACTCGAGACGCGCGGCCCGCTGGGCGCACGCGAGCAGATTTCGGCGATCAAGTTCCACACAGCTGCCGTGCTGCAGCGCGTGCTCGATCGCGCCATCCAGGTCCACGGAGCGATGGGACTGACCGATGCGACGCCGTTGGCGTTCTGGTGGGCTCATGAACGCGGCGCACGCATCTACGACGGGCCGGACGAAGTGCACAAGCAGTCACTCGGCCGCGCCATCCTGAAACGGTACGCGACGTCGTGAGTGTGTCGACCGAGGAAGTGCATGTCGCGCGGTTGCGCCCTTGGTTGATGGAATCCGTCCCGCAGCTCGGCGTTGACCTGACGTCGTCGATCACGGCGACGCGTCTCGGCGGTGGCTATTCCAACCTGACCTACGACATCACCCTCGGCGATGGTGACAGTCGCGCGCACGTGATCCTGCGGCGGCCTCCGGTGGGCGTGCGTGCGGAACGCGGTGCGCACGACATGCGTCGTGAATTCCGAGTGCTCACCGCCGTGTCTGGATCAGCGGTGCCGGTACCGACGCCGATCGCATTGTGCGAGGACGAAACGGTGATCGGCGGCCTGTTCTTCCTGATGTCGCGTGTGGATGGCGTGGCCGTTCGACGGCTCGAGGATGCACCGGCGCTGCGTGATCCGACGGTGATGCGTGGCATGAGCGAATCGTGCATCAGCGCGCTCGCCCGCCTGCATGCATTGCCGGTGGAATCGACGCCGCTCCACGATGCGTCGCGCGTGGAAGGGTATGGCGCGCGCCAGGTGACGAACTGGCGCGCTCGATGGGTTGCGGCGCGTCCGGCCGATGTCCCCGACGCGGATGCCGAATTCGTCTGCGAGTGGCTCGCGTCGCACCTGCCGTCGCCGATCGCGCCCGCACTGCTGCACAACGACTGGAAGTTCGACAACCTGCTGGTGGACGCCGCGAATCCGTCGGTGATTCGCGGTGTGCTGGACTGGGAGATGGCGACGGTTGGCGATCCGCGCTTCGACCTGGCGACAGCGCTGGGCTACTGGGTGCAGGGCGACGATCCACCGATGCTGCAGGCGCTGGCGCTCGGCGTGACGAACGCGCCCGGATGCCTGACACGGGACGACGTGGTGGCGCGTTACGCGGCGGAGCGCGGGGTGCCGGTGGAGCATCCCGTGTACTGGTGGGTGTTCGGCTTGACCAAGGTGGCGGTGATCGTCCTGCAGCTCTACGCGCGGTACGTGTCCGGTGCGTCGCGCGATGCGCGGTTTGCGCAGCTGGGCGGCATGGCGGCGATGCTGATGGCGACGGCGCGCGCAGCGATCGATCGACAATCGCTCAGCGTGTCGTAGCGGGTCACGAGCTCCAATCATTCTGTCGGGCACAAAAAAAACCGGGCCGGCGTCATCATGCGACGCCGGCCCGGCTCACTTCAGCACGAGTGGGCTGTTTACGGTGCGGCCTTGGCCTCGGTGGCCTCGGCGTCGATCTGCAGCGTGATGTCGTCGGAGACGACCGCCACCCCTTCCGTGACACGGTCCCACATCAGGCCGTAATCCTTGCGCTTCACGGTGCCCGTGAGGCTGAGGGCGGCCAACCAGCCGCGGGGCGTCTGGCGCGTGCCGGCCAGTTCACCGTCGAGAGTGACCGGCTTGGTCACGCCGCGCATGGTCAAGTTGCCATTCACCTTGTACTTGTTGCCGGCGAGCTTCTGAATGCCGGTCGAGACGAACGTGATCTTCGGGAAGCTGTCCGCCGCGAAGAAATCCGACGACTTGAGGTGTGCGTTGCGGCGTTCATTGTCGGTGTTGATGCTGGCGACATCGATCGAGATCGTGGCGTTGGACGCCGCGCCCGTCGCCGGGTCGAGCTGGAACGCGCCGGTGAACGTCGCGAACCGCCCGGTGACGATGCTCAGTCCGAGGTGGCGCACCTTGAACTGCACCATGGTGTGCGCCGGATCGAGGTTGAACGTCACATTGGCCAGCGGCGGAGCGGCGTTGAGCGGCGTGGCGGTGTGCAGGACGGCCGGCGATGTGATAACGGCGCCGACGACTGCGGCGGAGGCAAGAAGACGAAGGATCATGAAAGGGCCCGGCTACGGTGAAGGAGATCGGTTCCGCGAGTTGCGCGGGCACCGATTATGGCTACACCGAAGATACGACGTTCCGTTGGCGTTAGGCATTCCCGAGCCCGGCACCAGGACGCCGCCGCACGGGTGTGTCCTATTCGACCGTCACGTTCACTCGACGGGGAATTCCGCCGCCAGCCGCGCGGCGCGCGATGGCGCGGGCAACGTGATCCGGAATGTCGACCCTGTCCCGGCTTCCGATCGCAGCAGCGTGAGGGTGCAGCCGACCATCTCGCACATGGCTCGTGCCAAGGCGAGACCAAGGCCCGTCCCGCGGCCGACGGCAATGCTCGAGCTCGCAGTGCGCGCGGACGGTGCGAACGGCGCGAAGACCGAATCCTGGGCCTCGTCAGCGATGCCGTGACCGGTGTCGGATACATCGATCGCAACCGGTTGGTGGCAATCACCGGTCACGAGCAATCCGATGGTCACCTGCCCGGATTCGGTGAAGGCGAGCGCATTGGCGATCAGATGTGACAGGGCCTGCCGAAGCCGAAGCGGATCGACGAGAATCGGCGCTGCGTCGTCGGGCAACGCCAGTTCGACAGTCAAGTGTCGATGCTGTGGGTGTTCCGAAAACGCCTCGACGCTCTCGCGAATCAGATCGCGGGCGTCGACGAGCGCCTGCCGCACCGGCATCTCGCCCGCGTCGATGCGCGTGTAGTCCTGCAGGTCGGACACGGTGCCAAGCAGGTGCGTGCTGCGTGCGATCATCTCGTCGAGCTGTTCCAGTTCGCGCGCGGTGAGTCGGCGGTCGCGATTCGATCGCACCTCGGCTACCGTGCCGATGATGCCCTGCAACGCGCTGCGGAATTCGGTGCCGACCCGCGCCAGGAAGTCGTTCTTGACGCTGGACGCGTGCTCCGCTTCGGCGCGGGCGGCGATCAACTGCAGTTCGGCCTTCTTCGTCGCGGTGATGTCGGTGGCAACGCCGAGCAGCAGCAGCGGGGCGCCGGTCTCCCGGCGGCTGAAGACACTGGCACGCGTGTGCATCCATCGCCAGTTGCCGCCGTCGGTCGCCATGCGGACTTCGTTCGACAAGACATCGCTGTCGCCGTACACCACAGCCATGCGCGATCCGGCGGCGCGGAACTGCGCACGATCGTCAGGATGCACGAGGCGATGCATTTCCCGGCGACTGAGTGTGCGGGCATCCCGTTCTGCGCCGCCGAGAAAGGCGTGCGGACAGCGATTCATCCAGACGATGCGTTCGTCGGCGGGATCGTAGAGATAGATCAGGTCCGGCGAACTGCGCGTGATCATCTCGAACAGTCGCTGACTCTCACCGAGGCGCGCCGCGGCCAGTCGCTCGATGCTCACGTCGCGGATGACGATCGTGAGTGTCGTCGCCGGCCCGCTGCCGGATGGCGTGACGAGCACGGTCTGCGACGCCGGGTACACACGCCCGTCGACGGTCTGGAGCGCGGTGTCACAGGTCGCGGATCCGAACCGCAGCGCGGTCGGGATGACCTCGTTCAGCAACAGCTCACGTGCAGCAGTCGTGTGCGTCGGAAGGAGGCAGCCGACCAGCCCCGCATCGTCGTCGACATAGCCCAGCAGATCGCGGCCCGCCCGATTCAGGAAGCGCAACGTGCCGTCGAACGACGTGATGCAGATGATGTCCGAGAGCGCATCGAAGACGGCGTACGATTCCGGCGTTTCCGTCTTCGGGTATTCCTGCTGTTTCGGATATTCAGCCTGCCCCGCCGAACCACCCTGCGACGACGATTTCGCGACCGCGGAAACCGGTGCGGGCGTGGGGTTGTGGCGTCGGGGGTGGGTGAGGTGGGTCACTGCCCTCAGAGTTTCGGCCGCTTGCCGCCCCACTTGATCCGGATCCGGTTTATATCGGGGCGGGAGGCGGCGCGTGGTATCTTGCCGACTCGCACCTTCCAGCCGTTCTCTCTCTCTCTCTCTCTCTCCGACGGTGGCCCGCATGGTTCACGAAATGACGACGACGGCCTTCACGATCGAGGGCTATCGGGTGACGAAGACCCTCGGCATCGTGCGCGGTATCGTGGTGCGCTCGCGGTCGATCTTCGGCACACTCGGCAGCTCGCTGCAGACGCTGGTCGGCGGCAACATCACCGGCTTCACGAAGCTCTGTGAACAGGCGCGCGGTGACGCCTTCGACATGATGGTGAGTCACGCCGGGCATCTCGGCGCCAATGCAGTGATCGGCGTCCGTTATGACGGCGGGGAGATCATGCAGGGCGTGAGCGAAGTGCTCTGTTACGGGACGGCGGTCTACGTCGAACCGGTGTGATGCCTGAGCGGAGGACCGCGGTCAGATGGACAGCGGCGGCGGTGCGAGCTCCGGGCTGTGCCGACCGCGCGCGCCGACGTGCCACCACGTCTCGACGATATCGCCGCGCACACCCAGCATCGCGTCGAACTGCTGCGTGACGATGCAGGCGTGGTTCGGCACGATGCGCACCTGCTCGCCGACTTCCGGACGCCAGAGCGAGTCGCTGATGTCGAGGATGCCGTGCTCCTCGCTCATGCGGGCGACGCTGACTTCGGGGTGATCCAGCACGGCGCCGTACCCGCCACCTTCGCTGACGCGAATCGGTTCGCGACCAAGCGCCTTCACCCCGGCGTCGACCACCACCTGTCCAGGCACCGCATCGCTGATCACCGTGGCAAGCACCGTGAGGGCGCAGTCCTCCCAGGTACAGGCACCCATGGTGAACGTATCGCGATCATTGAAGACGTACGTGCCGGGACGGATTTCCGTGAGCCCGGGAATGTGATGCATGCGGAACGCAGCTGGTGTCGATCCGCCGCTCACCACTTCGGCGGCGAGGCCCGCGTGATCGAGCGTCTCGAGCACCTGCCGCAGATCTCCGCTCAGCGTGTCGAGATGGCTGTCCATCTGCTCGACGTTCATGCGGATATGGCCGGGATAGAAGCAGATGCCGCGATACCGCAGGCCCGGCTGCCGACGCACGGCCCCGGCAAGGCGCACGACGTCGTTCGGATCGGTGACACCCATGCGCTTCATGCCGAGATCCACCTCGACGATCACGTCGACCGTCTGGTCGCGCTGACGGCAGGCCGCGCCGAGCGTTTCGATGGCGATGTGTGAATCGACGGAGACGCGCAGCTGCACATCTTCGGCGAAGGTCAGCACGCGACGGATCTTGGCACCGAGTGGTGGATGTGCGAGAAAGACATCGTCCGTGACTTCGCTCATCACCTGCAGCTCGCGCGGCGTGGCGACCGTCAGGCCGG
Source organism: Gemmatimonadaceae bacterium (assembly GCA_014379355.1). Taxonomy (GTDB): domain Bacteria; phylum Gemmatimonadota; class Gemmatimonadetes; order Gemmatimonadales; family Gemmatimonadaceae; genus JACMLX01. Next base: position 373 of record JACMLX010000023.1, on the reverse strand, counting down.
CGGCGCCGAGTCGCATCTGTTCCGCGGCGATGCGCGCGGACTTGTGGGTCTTGACGTGCGGACGGAGCGCGAGCTGATGCAAGGCAGCGTAGGCGGCCATGCGATCCAGATTCACCGAAAGGCGATCGAGATCGACGAGCGGGACGGGCGTCTCGATGTCGGTGAATCCATAGGGCATATCTGCTAACGTGCTGGCGATCGCAGCAGGCGGCAAGGCGCACCGGCTCGCGTCACCGGTCCGTGGTGCGACATGCCAGCTTGCCCAGGGAAGGTCTGCACAAGTCGGATGGGCCGCGTTGTGGGTGCTGTGGGGGCGTCCGCCAGGCGCCCGACTCCGCCGTTGCGGCGCTACGGCAGGGGTGGGCAACGCCGG
>JACMLX010000191.1 GCA_014379355.1 Gemmatimonadaceae bacterium | reverse complement strand
TCGTGCGCGCACAGGCGATCGCGACGACGGTGAGCGAGGCGATGACGACAGCGGCGACTGGGCGCATGACGGCTCCACGGGGGTGATGTGCGGGCGAACTTCGCGCGCGTCCGACATACTACGCCGGAGCGGAAGCGCGCGTTTGGCCGGAAGAGTGTGTCACTGACGACGATGCGGCGAGGTGGGACGTGTTCATGAACAGCGATGCCATGGGCAGTCGATGATCGAGTTGTTCGCGGTTCCGGCGGATGATGACGGCGCGCTGCTGGCGATGGCGCGTGAACTCGTCGGCGAATACGCCGTGATGCCTCACACCGTTCCACGCTGGCCGGATGCGGCCGCCAACATCGCAGCGCTGCCGCAGCCGTTCGTGCCGCCGCGTGGCGCGTTGCTGGTTGCGAGGAACGGGGACGATGCGGTGGGCTGTGGAGCGTTGCTCGCGTACGAACCACCCCACATCGCGGAGATCAAGCGCGTCTACGTGCGACCGTCGGCACGCGGACAGGGTGTCGGCGAGGTCATCATGCGTGCATTGCTCAGCGAGGCCGCAGCGCGAGGATTCTCACGCGTCCGTCTCGACACTGCGCCGGAACTGCTCGCCGCGCAGGCGCTGTATCTTCGCCTGGGCTTCGAGCCGATTCCGCAGTATCGCAACACGCAGCTGCCGGGCGATGTGTGCTTCGAGTGTGACCTGACGGCATACGCGCGTTCCGATCGATGACAGTGGCGGATGGTTCTCTCCTTCCATGGCAGATCCATGCCGTCTGACCGCGTCTTGCGCGCCGCCCTCTGGTGCAGCGTTGCGCTGAATGCACTCGGCGTCGCGGTCTTCCTGCCCATGGCCATTGGTGGACGATCACCGCTGCTCCCGGTTGCCGCGTCACCATTCCTTGCCGCAAACACTGCCCTCACGATCGCATTGTTCGGTGGTGTGTATGGCTGGCTCGCGCTCCAGCCGAAGTTCAATCGCGCGCTCGTGCTGGTCGGCGGACTGGGCAAGCTCGGCTTCTTCGCACTTGCAGTGACATACGCGGTCGTCGGCGTCGTACCCGTCCGCATGGCGGTCAATGCGACGCCGGACCTGATCCTGGCCGTCATCTTCCTCACGTGGGCGCGCACGAGGCAACCAGCATGAGCATCGATACCGTCCTCGCGCAGTTCCTCACCGCCGTGCGTGACGAGCACACCACGCTCGCGAAATCATTGCTGGATGAACATCCAGCGTTGACGCATGACAGCATTCACGCGGCGGCCGCAGTCTGTGATGCGACCACCGTTCGCGCACTCCTGGAGGCCGTTCCGTCACGCGCCCTGGACAGTGCAGCGCCCGCCGCGATACCGCCGCTCGCCTACGCGGTGACGTCGGAGCTGAAGCGACTGCTCGGTGTCAGCGAGGACGCACATGTCGATACCGTGCGCGCGCTGCTCGATGCGGGCGCGGACCCGAACACCACGGTACCGCTGCCGGATGTGTCGTCCGGCATTCCGGTCCTGTATTTCCCGTGTGTGTCGAACACCGTCGCTGTCGCGCGCCTCCTGCTCGAGCGCGGCGCGCGGCCGGATGACGGCGAAAGTCTTTATCATGCGGCGCAGCACGACCACCGTCCCTGTCTCGAGCTTCTGCTGGAATTCGGCGCGAACCTGAGTGGCGCGCATCCGACCAACGGCAACACGCCGCTGCATTTTCTCGCCGCGCATACCGTCTCGAACGAACTGGCACCGACCGTGATGCGCGGCATGGCGTGGCTGCTGGAGCACGGCGCCGACCCGAATGTGCCGAGCCATCGCAGCGCGTCCGGCAACGCGTTACCCGGCGGCAGCGAGATGCCACTGTTGCGCGCTGCCGCCTCGGGTTTCGGTGAGGCGGTGATGCGCCTGTTCATCGATCACGGGGCGGTGGTGGATGCGCCGCGCGGCGATGGACGGACGGCATACGCGATGGCGGTGCGCGCCGGCAATACCAGCGCGGCGGAATGTCTGGCGCGCGCGGGAGCCGATGCGTCGCAACTGTCTCCCGTCGACCAGCTCCTCGGCAAATGCGCCGAGGCTGACGAAGCGGCTGCTCGTGCAATCATCGCCCACCATCCCGATGTCATCGTTCAGTCGACATCCGAGGACCGTCAGGCGCTGGGCCGTGCGGTGATGGACGATCGGGCCGACGTCGCGCGGACGATGCTGGCGGTCGGCTGGCCGCTGGATGCGGAAGGGGAGTGGGGTGGCACACCGCTGCACTGGGCAGTGTGGAATGCCCGTGTGTCGATGGTGCGGCTGCTGCTGCAGCACGGCGCACCGGTCAACGTGCGCGACACACGCTACGGCAGCTCGCCGATTGCGTGGGCAGCGCATGGCTCACGGTGGAATGATCATGGTTCGGACGACGAGTATGTCGCGATCACGACCATGCTGCTCGACGCGGGAGCGACACGCGCCGAGTCGTTCAATTTCTGGAATGAGGCGCTCGAGTCGTTCGCGCGCCCGGCGGTCTTGCGTGTGCTGACCGAACGTGGGTTCGTGCCGCCGGCATGACGTGCGACGGCACGACCAGCTGCATGCTCAGCGTTCCCAGAAGTGCGGCGGCTCGATGCCCAGGGCGCGCAGGTACACCGTCCCCTGACCGCGGTGGTGGACCTCGTTGTCGATGACGTAGAGGAAGAGGTCGTGCACCGGCATCGTCCATTGACCGAATGCGGTCACCGTCTCGCCGAATTTCGCGATCGGGATCTGTGGAAAGACGCGTTCCAGTTCCGCCGTGGTGTCATCCCATGCGGCGAGGATGTCGGCTTGCGAGGTGGCCTTCGAGACGGCGTATTCCTCCCAGTTGCCGGTCAGGACGCCGTGGGTGGTCGGTCCGGCCATACCGAGCAATTCGGCAGCGAGCGCGCTGAAGGGGCGCATGCCGCCGATGCTGAGCGACGAGAACTCGTCGGTCGGGAATGCGGCGATGACGCGGCGGGTGAGCCGGCGGTGTCCCTGCCAGTGGGCGAGGAACGCTTCAGGCGAGATCACGACGGGCGACGCTGTGCTGGTGATGGTCATCGGGGGCCTCGGAGGAGTGCAGCGCGAGTGCTGCCGGGGGAAGCGGAGTGCCGACCGGTTCGGTATTTGTTCGGCTTCTGACGATAGGGTCTGGGGCGGTGCGCTGTCAAGAGTACGGACTGGGCGCGTTCGGTGGGCCGTGCACCGTCGCATCGCGGTCGGAGTCGTCGAGCGCCACTGCGCTCACCGGCACCTGCGTCAGCGATTGTACTCCGACAGCCAATGAAACTGACGCTCGGCGAGCTGAAAATGCCGCGCACTTTTCACCAGGCTGACGTGAAGCGAATCGCCGTGCAGGATGGTCCACAGTTCGGCTGATGTGCTGTCGTGCAGGACGTATCGCGCGGAGAACAGGAACGTGCTGTCCTGCAGCATGGAGGTGCGCCAGAGCGTCAGCGTGTGCGCGGCGGTGTCGCCATGAAAGCGGAAATAGCCGCGGCGATACCGCTGCCAGAACAACGAGTCGGTCGTGCCGACGCTCCCCTGTCGCGCATTGTCGATGATCAGGTCGCGCCAACGCGTCGAGTCGACCGAGCTGGCCGGAATCGTATCGCCATTCACCACGAACGCCGTCACGTCGTACACGCCGGCCGCGAGCGGCACTGCCGCCACCTCGTGTGCCGCGCTCCGCGCGCGTTCCCATGAACGCTCGAAGGGCAGGATGAGGATCATGATGATGATCGCGGCTTTCGTCACCCAGCGCACGACGCGCGCCGCCGTGCTCACGAACGGTGGATCGTAGAGTGTGCAGGGTGGAATCGACTGGTTGAGCACCAGGCCGCGTGTCAGGCGCGGCGCGTCCATCAGCAGCAGCACGAGGCAGGTCACGAGCAGCTGCGATGCGTACAGCTTCACCGGCACATCGTACGACAGGTTGATCAGCAGCACGTTGGTGAAGGCAGCCGCCGACAGGATGAGGCCCATCGTGACGGTGCGTCGCGCCAGGAGGAACAGGCCGGCCAGCGTTTCCATCACCCCGCAGAACACCTGGTACGGCACCGAATAGCCGATGAAGAGCCACGACAATCGCATCGGCAGCAGGTCGCCCAGTGGAGTGGCGAGCTGGCTCAGTGTCGGGAACCCCATCTGCAACGCGAACATCTTGATGATGCCGTAGGTGAGCGCGGCGCTGGCGAGCTGGAAACGGAGAATCGTGCGCAGCCAGTACGCAGTGACGGGATAGGCACGTCGTCGTGCGTCGACAAGACTCCAGATCACCGTCGCGATCGCGGACAAAAGCAGCACCAGCCACAATCGTGCGAACGCCCATGACGTATCGCCGCTCCCGTTCGGCTGGATGAGCGTGGGCCGTACATGGAACAGGTGCGCATTGGATGTCCGCACGAGCCAGTCCATCGCGGTGCCGACGGCATCGACCTCGCTCGCGATCAGGTCAGGCAGGATCAGCAACGCCATCGCGACGGTCACGAAGCGGAACGCGACCCGTTGCCAGAGTGGCCAGACAACTCCGGATGTCAGCGACGCGTCAGGCTCTGTCATGGTTCCGTGCTGTAAGTGGCCGTGCTGCGCGCGAAATTGTATGCTCCGTCAAAGTATCGAGCAACGAGCCCTGCACGCATTGCATGGATGGCAGATGGCCGCACCGGAAACCCCGCAGTTCTTTGCCACTGCGGCAGCATTCCGCGATTGGCTGAACGCGCACGGGTCGACCACACCCGCGCTGATTGTCGGATTTCACAAGGTGGGCAGCGGCACGCCGAGTCTCACCTGGCCCGAATCGGTGGACGAGGCGCTCTGCGTCGGATGGATCGACGGCGTGCGGAAACGCATCGACGATCTCGCCTATCAGATCCGGTTCACGCCGCGCCGCAAGGGTTCGATCTGGAGCACGGTGAACATCGCGCGCGTCGAGGCGCTGACCGCCGAAGGTCGCATGATGCCAGCGGGCCTGGCGGCGTTCGCATTGCGCACGGACCGCAAGTCGAATGTGTATGCGTACGAACAAGCGGCAGCAAGGGAGTTGACCGCGGCGGAACTCTCGGCCTTCAAGCGACGAAAGAAGGCGTGGACGTGGTTCGAGGCGGTGGCGCCGAGTTACCGAAAACTGATGCTGCACTGGGTGACGAGTGCGAAGCAGCCCGCAACGCGCCAGCGTCGACTGACGAAACTGATGGACAGCTGCGCCGCCGGCGAACGGATTCTCAGATGATGCGCACACGAAACGTGCCGTGACGTTGCCCGAGAACAGGCACCGTCTCACCTGCGTCGACGCGCTGCGCGGCCTGGCGATGATCATCATGGCGCTCGATCATGTCCGCGACTTCATTCATCGCGCCGCGATGACGTCGCAGCCGACGGATCTGGCGGTCACCACGCCGACGCTCTTCTTCACGCGCTGGATCACACACTTCTGTGCGCCAGTCTTCATGTTCACGGCTGGCATGGGAGCGTACCTGTGGTGGCAGAAGGGACACTCGAAGGCGGAGCTGAGCCGTTACCTGCTCTCGCGCGGCCTCTGGCTGATGCTGCTCGAAGTGACGGTGATGCGGTTGGCGTACAACTTCACGTTCAGCATGGAGTATCCGCTGCTTCTGCTCGTGTTGTGGGTACTGGGCGCCTGCATGGTGAGCCTCGCGCTGCTGGCGTGGGTGCCGCTGCGCGTGCTGACTGTGCTCAGTGTGGCGGTGGCGCTGCTGCACAACACATTCGATGGCATTCCGGCACAATCGTTCGGCGCTGCGGCGTGGATGTGGAATCTCGTGCACCAGCCGGGCTTGTTCTTCGTCGGGCAGATGCTGGTGGTCGTGGGATATCCGCTGGTGCCGTGGGTGGCGGTGATGGCGCTGGGATTCTGCGCTGGTCGGCTGATGCAGTCGGAACCCGCAGTGCGCCAGCGCATGCTGCTCACGATCGGTGCTGCGCTCACATGCGGTTTCGTTCTGCTGCGCGCCGCGAATGTGTATGGCGATCCGGTGCGCTGGACAACACAGCCGAGTGCCATGTTCACGCTGCTGTCGTTCCTCAACACGAGCAAGTATCCGCCGTCGTTGTCGTACCTGTTGATGACTCTCGGACCGGCGCTGATGGTGCTGGCGTTCCTCGATCGGCGCCGGTTCACGTCGGACTCTCCGCTGGTGGTGTTCGGACGCGTGCCGCTCTTCTACTTCGCGGCGCATTTTTTCCTGGCGCACCTGATGACGGTGGTGCTGGCGCGGGTTCGGTATGGCGCGGCGTCGGGTGCGTTCCGATTCACGCCGATCCCGTCGATGGGTGGCTCACGCGACCTGTTCCCGGCGGACTTCGGGTATGAACTCTGGGTGGTGTACGTGGTGTGGATCGGGATCGTGCTGGCTCTCTACCCGGCCTGTCGCTGGTTTGCGAACATCAAGGCGACGCGCTCGGCGTGGTGGCTCGGTTATCTCTGAGGCATCGCAGGACGCTCGCTTTCATTCACCTTCGCCTTCACATGACATATCTCACACGGATCGCAGTCGCACTTCTACTGATCATCGCGATCCCGGCATGCACCAGCGACGACGGTGCGACACCGGTGACTCCGGTTCCCACCGGCACGGTCATGGTGACGCTGCTGCCGACCAGCGCGCTGGTTGCGCCAGGTGGCATCGGGTCGGTCGGCCTGTCGCTGACTCGAGGCGGCGGGTTTGCGGGTGCGGTGCAGCTGGCGGCGTCCGGCGTGCCGGCCGGAGTCACCGTCACGTTCGGGTCGAACTCGCTGCCGGATGGTCAGTTCTCCACGTCCGTGAACATCGCCGTCGCAGGCACGGTCGCCGCGTCGAACACGCCGGTCGCCATCACCATCACTGCCACAGGAGTCGGGATCAATGCCACGACCGTCACGCTGAGCTTCCGCACCGCCTGACACGCCGCGGGCTCACGCAACGACATTGCGGACTGGTCCGTTGCAGGGTGATGTGACTTCGCTGTCCCTGCAGCACAACCCTTCGAGCCCGCACATGCCACGACTCGCCGGCCTCCTCCGCCGCTGTGTGTCACCTCACGCGCTGGCCGCGATCGTCAGCGGCCTGGCCCTGTCTGTCGTCGCCACGGCGCAGCCGGCCCGGTCAGCGCCGCCGATCGCGTCCCCGGCTGTGATGACACCGGTCAACTTCGGCGACCTCGCTGCCGGCCCGTACAAACGTCTCGTGATCCGGGGCGCGATGGTCATTCCGGGACATGGCGGTCCGCCCGCAGGACCGTACGACATCGTGATCGAAGGGAACGTGATCACGCAGATGATCGCATTCGATCCCGTCACCGCGGAGCGCCGAGGTTCCACCGAACGCGCGACGGGCGATCGTGTCATCGATGCGACCGGCATGTACGTGATGCCGGGAATGTTCGACCTGCACACGCACATCCGCACGCAGCCGATGCCGCTCAACTACGTGTACTACCTGAAGCTGGCGATGGGTGTGACGACGATGGTGCCGGCCAGCGATCGTGGTGTGGACAGCGCGCTCGCACAAGCGGACCTGTCGCGACAGAACGCGACGCTCGCACCGCGACTGTATCCGCTGGTCAGCTGGGGCAACGGCACACGTTTCACACGCGCCGAGATCGACGATCCGGCGCGCGCTCCGGAAGTGGCGAAGGCGATGGCGACGCGTGGCATCCGCGTGATCTCGATGGATTCCAACGGGTGGAGCCTCGAGCTCGTGAAGGCGATTGCGGCCGCAGCGAAGCCGAACGGCATGATCACGAGCTTTCACATTCCCCCGGCCACCACCGCCGTCGTGAATGCGCTGCAGGCCGCGTGTGTGGGTGTGACGATGATCGAGCATCACTACGGGTATGCTGAATCGGCACTCGACCGCACGGTGCAGAATTTCGGCCCGGAGTACAGCTTCGGCAACGAGAATCAGCGCTTCCGGTACGCCGGCAAGGTGTGGCTCGAGGCGGATCGCGATCGGCTGCTTGGCGCTGTCGCCGATTCCATGGTGAAGTGTGGTGTGACGATGCTGCCGACGCGGGTCGTGTACGAGGCGAATCGTGACGCGGTGCGTGCGATGAGCCTGCCGTGGCACGAGAAGTACACCCACCCCGCGCTCTGGAACTGGAACCTGCCGAATCCCGCCAATCACGGCGCGTATCACGCCGACTGGACGTCGGAGGACGAGTACACGTGGACGCAGGCGTATCGACTGTGGGGCGACCTGATCTTCGCGTTCAACAAGCGCGGCGGCCGGATCGCGTTCGGCACCGACGACAACTACATCTGGGCCACACCGGGCTTCAGCACCGTGCGCGAAGCACAGCTGATGCGCGAGACCGGGTTGCACGGCCTCGAAGTGCTGAAGGCTGCCACACTCACCAGTGCCACCACGCTCGGTGTGCCGAAGCTCGGCCTCGTGCGACCGGGGTACCTGGCTGACCTGCTCATCGTGGACGGCAATCCGGCTGCGAATCTCAAGCTGCTGTATGCCTTCGGTGACCTGGTTCGCAACGCCGACGGCACGGTACGTCGCACGCGTGGCATCGTGCACACGATCAAGGATGGCATCGTGATCGAGAATGCGAACCTGATGCGCGATGTGGAGCGCATCGTGCGCGACGCGAGGAAGGCGATGCCGATGGACATCGTGCGGGAGCCGTGGGTGGTGAAGCCGTGAGGTGACGGCGGGGCACATGCAGACGAGTGGGACGCGCCGGACGGACCGTCCCACTCGTGGCAGCATGTTCTACACGGCGTTGTCGTATTGCAGCATGTTCTCCAGCGTCTCCTGCAGCTGCGTCGTGCTGCCGCCGAAACGTGTCAGGAGGTGCGCCAACGCTCCGCCGGAACGGTTCATCACGGCGAGGAGATGCATGCCGTGCGCCGTCTCATCGTGCCGCTCCGCTGCGAACGCGACGGCAGCGTCGACTGCGCTTCTTGCGTCCACATCCAGTTCAAGCGACGCGCCCTCGCGGTACTCTTGACCAAGGCGGACACGATCGTACACCGCGTCGCGGAACGCCTGAAAGTCCACTCCGCTGTTGCGCGCGATCCAGTACATCGGACTGCCTCCAACACGCATCAACCCGAAGACGAGATTCTCGACACCGACGACGTGAAGGCCAAGCCGACGGGCATCATCGGACGCCAGCGTGAGCACCGTGAGAAGTTCCGGACTCGTTTCGAGCGATGGCGTCGGTCGTGCGCGCCGCTCCGCGAGGAGGGCTTCGACGTCGATTCCACAGAGCTCGGCCGCGCCTCGCGCGTCAGCATCCCAGGGCATACGCTGCATCATCTCGGTGACGATCGTCCGCGCCGAATACCCATGTCCGCCGGGCAGATCGACGTCGGCGCCATGCCTGATGAGAAAGGCAAGTACGTCGAGCAATCGCCGTTCCGCCACATACGCCACGATCGGGATGTCCCACGCGAGACTGTTCACGTCGAAGCCGCGCGATACGAGATAGTCGAGCACCTCGGTGCGGCCGTTGCATGCGGCAACGAAGAAGGCCTCGAACAACACCTCGTCGTCGGTCGCGTCTGTCCGTGACGGCCATGACAGCGGGCCAACGGCTGTGAAGTCGGGGCGATGTGTGCGCGCCGCCGCCGTCGGCTTGCCGTGACGATCGAGAAATCCGGCCACAGTCTTCACGTCGCCCAGTCCTGCCGCGATCCAGAGCGCCTTCGGCGGCGTCGTGCGCGACACGATCAGGTCGACACATGCGCCATTTCCATATCGAATCAGCGCGTGTTCGAGCACGGAGATGCCGTTCGGCGCACTCCAGTTCGCGTCCGCTCCGCGATCGAGCATGGACTGCACGTCACTGACGGTTCTGAACGAAGAGCCACACAATTGTTCGTTGCGATACTGCTGAATATCGAAACCTTGTGAGGCCAACCATTGCAGAATCGGTTGCATCGCACGGTGGCCGATCAGGCTTTCACAACCGAGCGCCGAGTTGACGAGGCCCGCGTTCCGTGCCCTGAGGTGGTCTTTCGTCCGCAGGAGCTCAGGATGGTCCGCGACGACGCGTTGCAGCAGCGCGAGATCGGCGGACCGCATGACACCATACACCATCTGCGACACGTCGACCTTCCACGCGTCGCCCCACTGCATTTCGTCGTCTGCCTTTGCCTCGGCCGACTTCTCGACCAGTGCAGCCCACGTCGGAAACCCGGCATCGCGTGCGAATGCATGCCGTGCCTCCTCCTCGGTGACCGTCTCTGCGAAGACCTCATCGAGTGTCATGCCGAACAATCGCGGCACGTACTCCGCGAGCGTACGTCCGGCGCGCACCTGCCGCTTCGCATGCGAGGTCAGCAACTTCGTCGCGTAGTAGGCCGCGCCTTCCGGTGAGCCCGGGTTCGAATGCCTGCGAAATCGCTGACGCGCTGCCGTGCCGAAGTAGCGTACCAATCGAGGCCAGCTGGCAAAGCCGTATTCACGCGCAATCGTCAACTGCGCATCGGCAAGCCTGAAATCCGCGGGTGCAATAGTGGCGAGTGCCGCGTGACTGCGATGCGCGCGCGACAGCGCATCATCGTCGGCGTTGCGCAGTCGTCGCAACAATTCCTTGGCTTCCTTGCGCTCGAACTCGAGGTTCGGCAGGTCGGGCAGCGGCCGAGACACGGACATGACTCCTCCTTTCGTAGTGGCCCATGTCCGCAGTGCGGGCCCGAAAAGAAGGTCGGATTGTCGAGCGAGCGTTCGTGTGCGATCGGATGGGACCATCCCTTCCCGCGGACCGGGCGCGCTCCGGAGGCGCACAGGATTATGGTGTGACCAGGCGCGGCGCGTCAAGCCGGATGGTGATCGAGGCGCACCGCGCAGCACACGGCGAGTCGTGTGCGGCCGAGCATGTCGCGCTCCGCTCCCCACGCTACCTTCGGGGCCAGTTCCTCCATCCCGCATCGAGTCATGCTTCTCGTCTACGGCGCGAACGGCTACACCGGCCAGTTGATCGTCGAGGAATGCCTGGCACAGGGCATTCGTCCGATCCTCGCCGCGCGACGAGCGGAATCGCTCGCCTCACTCGCTGCGACGCACGGCCTCGACACGCGCATCGCGTCACTCGACGATGCGACAGCGCTCCAGACAATTCTGACCGGCGTGCGCGTGGTGCTGCATTGCGCCGGGCCGTTCTTCCGCACCAGCGCACCGATGGTCGCCGCCTGTCTCGCGGCCGGCGTGCACTACCTCGACATCACTGGCGAAATCGTCGTGTTCGAAGCGTGCAAGGCGCGCCACAAGGATGCCGTCGCGAAAGGCATCGTCATCATGCCGGGTGTCGGCTTCGACGTGGTGCCAACCGATTGCCTGGCAGCGCGTCTCGATGAAGCGTCGCCAGGTGCGAACCTGCTGGAGCTGGCGTTCGCCGGCGGCGGTGGCTTCAGTCGTGGCACGCTCAAGACCATGGTGCTCGGTTCACCGCAGGGCGGGGCGATCCGGAAGGACGGTCGCATCTCGCGTGTTCCGGCCGGCTGGAAGACGCAGGTCATTCCCTTTCGCGACAAGGCGCGAACGGCCGTGACGATTCCGTGGGGCGATGTCTCCACTGCGCACTGGTCCACGAAGATCCCGAACATTCACACTTATCTCGCCGTCCCGCCGAGTGCGATGCGGATGATGCGTGTGATGCGCGCGATCAGCCCGCTGATCGGCGTGCCGTTCATCCAGCAGTTCGTCGAACGACAGATCGACGCGCGTGTGAGCGGGCCCAGCGCGGCCGTTCGCGCCGCAGCGCGCATGCGCGTGTGGGGCCGTGTGACACATGCCGACGGCCGCACGCGCGAGGGGACGGCGGAAACGCCGGAAGGGTATCGCCTCACCGCGATCGCGGCGGTCGAAAGTGCGAGGCGCGTGCTCGCGTCCGCGCCGGCGGCGGGATACCACACGCCGTCGAGTGCATTCGGTGCCGGATACCTCGAGTCGCTTCCCGAGTGCGACGTGGTGCTGCGGCCGTGAGGCGCACCGCCGCGGTCATCCGACATGCGTGACAGAAGTGCGGCAGCTTGGCCGCTCGTTCGGCGAGCACAGTGTTGGTATGGGTGAGCTTGACGCATCAGCACGAATGCGCTGACGCTCAGCGCACCGGACACAGCGCATCGTACCCCACGGACGTCATCGATCCGCCCATCACGGTGCCGAACGCCGGCTGACCGCTCACGGTGTGGCTCGCGATGCGACGCCAGGTCGTGTCGCCGTAGTACCAGCTCTCGAGCACCTTGACCTGGCGATTGGTGCAATCGAAGACGAGTCGCGTGCGAGAGCTCCACCAATCGCCGCCGGGCACCTTCACCGCCTTGGCGAATTTCACGCGGATGGTCGCGCTCAGCAGCGCACCCTCACGCGTCACGGTGCGCGGTTCGACGAGTACGGGATTGTTGGCGGCGGTGCGCCCGATTTCGCGCGGGCGCTGCGCTGACACGGGCGGCGATACGGCGACGAGCAGCACCGCTGTGACGAGTGCGACGCGCGTGTGCTGGGCGATGCCGGATGGGACGGAATGCATATCGTGACGATAGGCCATGACACGCGCTGGTGCCAGCCGGTGACTTGACTGCCGTCCGGGCGTCTGATGGGTGCCGGGACACTGCCCTCGCATCACCTGGCAGTCACTCCGCTTTCCTGCGCATGGATCCCTTCAGACAGCATCGCGTTCGGGACGCTCTCGTCCGGCTCGGATACGTGCGCGCGCAGCTGGTGATCACCGGTTTCTCGGTGCTCTTCTCGCTGGCGATCACGGCGCTCCTGCTGCGTGATCCGGCACTCAGCCGGGAAGTGCGCATCGAGTCACTTCTGACGGCGATGGCGGTGCCGGCGATGGTCGCGCCGATCGCCAGTCATTTCATGTTGAGCCTCGCGCTCGAGCTGCATGCCGCTCATGCGGCGCTTGCGGAGACCGCACATCGTGACGCGCTGACCGGACTGTTCAACCGGCGGCACTTCATGGAGGAGTTCGAGCGCGAGCTGACCCGCGCCGCTCGCACACTCCATCCGTTGACGCTGCTGCTCATCGACGCGGATCACTTCAAGCGCATCAACGACGAACACGGGCACGCGGCCGGTGACGAGGTGTTGAAGCATCTCGCACACACGATTGCCGATGCGATGCGCCCGTACGATCGGTTGGCGCGCTACGGTGGCGAGGAGTTCGTGGCGGTGCTGCCCGGCGCGACACTCGCCGAGGCGTGTCAGATCGCGGAACGCGTGCGAAGTGCGGTGGCCGAGCGATTGATGCCACTGCAGGACGGCACGGTGCTGCGCGTGACCGTGAGCGTCGGCGTGAGCGAGCGGTACCCGGATGACCAGCGTGGCACCGCGATGTTCGACCGGGCGGACAGTTCGCTGTACCGGGCGAAGGGGGCGGGGCGGAATCGGTGGGTGGCGTAGCAACGTCGCGGAGACGATCTCACCGGCTCGCTGCCCTGAATGTTCGGGTGCCCGGTGGCGCGGCATCCACCGCCCTCACCCCCGCTTCCACGGCTCCAGTACCACGAACCGCCCTACGCCTGTCGGCCCGTCCCGCTTGACGTTGACCAGCCGCCGCGACTGCAGCCACCGCAATGACGCCTGCACGGTGCGCTTCGACAGGCCACTCAGCTCCGCGAGGTCCTCGAGCGCGATGGTGGCGCTTCGCTCACCCGCACCCTGCGTCCGGCGCCAGAGCAGCAGGTAGAGCACGAACGCCGCCGGCCGCCGGTCGTGACCGACCAGATCCGGCATCAGGGTGTCGAGCACATACGGGTCGAGTCTCAGTGCGCGCATGGCGCTTCCTCATCTGGCAAGGATTGCTATAGCAATTGCTGCCATGGTAGTCATTGCCACTCTTGTCGTCCAGTGAGCGATCGATGATCCTTGCCGCGCGGCCATCGCCCTGATGCCGCACGCGCGCCCCGACCATCACGCCGGACCCGTCTCATGATCAAGGCCATCAAGTTCGCCAGCATCCCGACCCGCGATCAGGATCGTGCACTCGCCTTCTATACCGAAAAACTCGGCTGCCGTGTCGTCACCGACGCACCGATGGGGCCGGGCCAACGCTGGATCGAACTGACATTTCCTCGCGCGGAGACGAAGCTCGTGCTGTTCACGGCGCCCGGGCAGGAAGCGATGATCGGCGGTTTCCTGAACATCACGTTCATGGCCGACGATGTCGTGGCCACCGCCGCAGAACTGGCCGGGCGTGGTGTGGAGTTCGTGAAGCCGGCGACGAAGGAGCCATGGGGCACGAGTGCGATCTTCAAGGACGCAGACGGCAACCAGTTCGTGCTGTCGACGCCCTGACGGGCGTGACGACGTGCGGGTCTGACCACATCTTTCAACGCCGCCATCGCAGCCGTGTCGGCTGCAGCAGAACTTCTGCGCATGATGACCAGCCGCGGCATCGTGTCCGGCAGGAACCGTGCAGCCCACCGAGGTCTCCGATGCGTCCGCTGTTGCGAAGCCTGTTTGCCGCCGCTGTCGTCACACTCGTCGATCCCGCAGTCCGCGCTCCACTGTCCGCCCAGCAATTCGGGCCGCAGCCCACGCCGGCAGCACGGCAGGAGCTCCTGCGGCTGCGCGAGTCGGCCTGGCGCACCTTTTTCGCCAATGATCAGGCCGGGTTCAAGCGCATCGTGCCGGGTGAACTGCTGGCGATGGGGTGGGACGGCGGTCCATGGCAGGATCGCGAGCAGATTCTCGCCGGCATGACCGAGTTCGCGAAGGGTGGGCAGGTCATCGACACCCTCGAGTTTCCGC
>JACMLX010000190.1 GCA_014379355.1 Gemmatimonadaceae bacterium | reverse complement strand
GCCGATGCCCTCGACGTGACGGCGGTGCATGCGTATCAGCCCTGGTGGGCGCTGCGCGCGCACCTGCTCGCCGCCGTCGGACGCCACGACGAGGCGCGGGACGCACGGGTCCGGGCCGCCGGCATGACGCAGGATCCTGCCGTGCGCGCATATCTGCTGCGCGACGACATCTGAGTCGGCGCTACACTTTGGTCACACCCGCGCGCCCATGCTCGCATCGCCACGACGATGCCGTGATCTTCGGCGCGCCGGCACGCGACACATACTCAACCGTCTGGTAGTCCGCGCGCCATTCAGTCGGCGTCACGGTGCACGACACGTATCCACGCCGGTTGTTGTGCCAGCGCACTTAAGTGCGCTGCGATTCGGCCGACTCGGGAAAATACGCGGATCGCTCGCCGCCATCGCCGTCCGACGAAATCGACGTGCCCACGAATTCCGTCGCGATGAGGGGACGATCCGGTCGGTCGAACCCACGCCTGACATCCTGCACGTAGTTGCTGTGAACGTCGCCGGAGATCACCACCGTGCGCCCGGGAGCGCGATCGCCGATCGCGGCCAGCAATCGGTCGCGCGCCTTTGGATAGCCGCCCCACACATCCATGTATGCCGAGTCGCCCGGTGCCGGCTTCGTGGTCGCCGGTGCGAACATGATCTGCTGCGCCAGCACCTGCCATGTGGAGCGGGATTCGGCGAGACCGTTCACCAGCCAGCGTTCCTGCTCAGCACCGAGCATCGTCTGTTGCACGCTGCCCCAGTCCCCACAGGGAATTTTCTGCGTGCCGTCACCGCAGGGTTGATCGCTGCGATACTGGCGCGTGTCCATCACCCAGAAACGCGCCAGTGCGCCCCAGTTCATCGAGCGTCGGATGGACAGGTCGGCCCAGGATGCCGCGCGCGGCACACGCACCGGCTGATGTTCCCACCACGCCTGATACGCCGCCGCACGTCGCGCGCGCATCTGCTCTGCCGACTCGTAGATGTTCTCGCCAACGTCAGCAGCGTAGTTGTTGTCCACTTCGTGGTCGTCCCACGTCACGATCCACGGTGCCCGTGCATGCGCGGCCTGCAGGAGCGGGTCGAGCTTGTACTGCGCGTAGCGTCGGCGATACTCCTGCAGTGATCGGCACTCGAACCCGTCGTGCTTGCGCACGCGGCCATTGATGCCCGCGTATTCGTAGATGTAGTCCCCGAGATGTGCGATCAGGTCCAGCTCTTCAGCGGCCATGTGCTCATACGCCGTGAACAGGCCCGTCTCATAGTGCTGGCATGATGCAAAGGCGAAGCGCAAGGGTGTCCGAGTACCATCCGCTGGCGCCGTGCGCAGGCGTCCCACCTGGCTCACCGCATCACCGACACGAAAGCGATAGAAGTACCAGCGATCGGGCAGCAATCCGTCCACCTCGATGTGCACGGAGTATCCGAGTTCCGGCGCCGCTGAATACATCCCCTTGCGCACGATGCGACTGAAGCCGTCATCGTCGGCCACCTCCCATGCCACGCGCGCGCGCACGCCATCCATTCCCCAATCGGCCTCCATCGGCCGCGGCGCGATACGGGTCCACAGCACTCCGCCGGTCGGCAGCGGATCACCCGACGCGACGCCCAGCATGAAGGGGTTGTCCGCAAATCGGAGTCGGCGCGAGAATCGCTCGAGCGATGGTGCGGCAGCACCCATCGCAGCATATCGGGTCAGGTCACCCAGAAAGTTTCGTCGGTCCATCACATTATGCTGTAGCACCGAGGCCGTTCACGAAAGGCCGATCCGGCCACGGTCCCGTCACGCGCCGCGATTGCACTCATCACCTGTCACCCGCCAGACGACGTGAAGCCTGCCGCGATCACATACGATCCGAAGAACTGGATCCGACTGCTCCTCGACGTCCCGCGCAGCCGGGTGTTTCGCACCCTCGCGCTCGACGTGCTTGGCGCCGGCCTCTACTCGGCGCTCGTCGTCTACCTCGAGACGAACGTCATCGGCACGGTCCTGCCGCTCGGCCCGTCGTTTCTCTCGATTCTCGGCATCATCCTCGGCCTGCTGCTCGTGTTCCGCACGAACACCGCCTACGATCGCTGGTGGGAGGGACGTCGCCTGTGGGGACAGCTGGTGAATGTGTCGCGCGGTCTGGCGCACCAGCTCGACGCCATGCTCGACGACGGTCCGACACGCACGGAGCGTCGACGACGTTATGCACACCTGCTGGCGACGCTGCCCGCCTCGCTCGCGCGACACCTGCGGAAACCCGGCAGTGTCGAGCCGCAGCTCGCGCCGCTCACGCTCGTCAGTGCGCTGCATCGCGAAGTGCATCAGGACATCACGCATGCCCGGCTCGCCGACGATGCACGCATCGTGCTGGCGCCGCTGCTCCAGCAGTTCGACGACGTGATCGGCGCCTGCGAGCGGATCCGAAACACGCCGATTCCCGTCAGCTATTCCACGTACGTGAAGCAGTTCGTGCTCGTGTACGCGCTCGTGATGCCCTTCGGCCTCGTCAAGGACTTCGGGTACGGCACTGTTGCCGCATCGATGCTGATGTTCTTTGCGACGGTCGGTCTCGAGCTGCTGGCGGAGGAGATCGAGAATCCGTTCGGCGAGGACATGAACGACCTGCCGCTCGAGACGATCACGGCCACGATCACGCGTGACGTCCACACCGTGCTCGGAGTGCCGGCGCCGGAGGCGGCATCAGCGACGCCGTGATGCCTCGTGTGCGCAGCGCACGCGACGCCGCCCTTGTCGTCGGGGTCCTGCTGTTGCTGGTGTACGTTGGCACCGGTGCGCCGGCAGTGACCTTCTGGGATGCGGGTGAATTCGCGACGGCGATCGGCACATTCGGCATTCCGCATCCGCCTGGCACACCGCTGTACGTCGCGATCGGCACTGCGCTCTGGCGCCTGATGCCCGCCGTGACTCCGGTGCAGAGCGGCACGCTGCTCTCCGCGCTCGCCACCGCAGGCGCCTGTGCGATTGCGGCGTGGCTCGTCACGCACGTCACGCAGCGTCGTTCGGCAGGAGTTTTCGCTGGCGTGAGCGCGGGTGCGATGGGAACGGTCTGGATGAATGCGACCGAAACGGAAGTGTATGCAGTCTCGCTGTGTGCTGTGGCCATCCAGTTCGCGGTCGCGTGGCGTGCACACTCGCGCGACGATGATCGCGCGCGTGTCCTCCTCGCGTACGTGGCGGCGCTGTCGATACCGTTGCATCTGAGCGCACTCGTGGCCGCGCCGGCGGCGATGCTGCTCGCCAACACCGCGCAGGATGGACGGATCCGGTGGCGCAGTCTGTTGGTTGCGGGGCAGTGTGTGCTCGCGACCGCGTTGCTCAGTCAACGACTGCCCGTGATTGCGTTCGCGCTGCTGGCCACTGGACTGATGACGGTGAACCTGCATGTCGCCGCCGGCCGCATCGGCGAACGCATCATGGCCCGGAGCTTCCGCACTGCGTCGTGGCCGCAGCTCGCTGCTGCAGTCACACTGCTCGGCTGGAGCGCGGTGTTCATCATGCTCGTCCGTGCACGCCAGTCGCCGTTCCTGAATCAGGGCGACCCTGACACGATTGCGAAGATGTACGATGTCATCGTCCGGGCGCAGTACGACGTCGCCGGACCGTGGCCACGTCGTGCACCGTTCTGGCTGCAGCTTGGCAACATCGTGCAGTACGGCGATTGGCAGGTCGCACTCAGCGCCTGGAATGACGTCACCCCGTCGTGGTTTCGCACGCCGTTCTCGGTGCTCGCGGCGATGCTCGGTGTCGTCGGTGCGACTGCGCACTGGCGCACCCATCGCATCACGGCACGCGCGACGCTGGCGCTGCTGCTGCTCGCGTCCATCGGCGTCTGCGTGACGCTGAATCTTCGCGCCGGTCCGTCCTTCGGCGTTGGTCTTCTCGCCGACGCGGCGGTGCACGAGGCGCGGGAACGCGACTACTTCTTTGCGCAGGCATTCTGGGTCTGGGGCCTGTGGATCGGCTGCGGCGCGTACGCGATCGCGACGCGCATGCGTCGACCGATGCTGGCCGCCCTGGTGCCTGTGTCGATGCTCGCCGGAAGCTGGACGGCCATCGCGCGTGATGCGCTGCCGGATCGACGGATCGCATCGGTCATGGCAGACGAATTCCTGCGCGAGGTTCCACTGCGCGGCATGCTGTTCACCGCCGGCGACAACGATTCCTATCCGCTCTGGTATCGGCAGGCCATCGATTCGGTGCGTCCGGATGTGCAGGTGGTCGTCACGTCATTGCTGCCTGCGAACTGGTACCTGAAAGAGAGCGCCTGGCGCGCCGGTGGATGGGAGCCGGATACCGTCACGTCGCGAACCGCGATCGGTCGAGCTGGCGCGCTGGCGCGCCGGCAGCTGGATGTGCGGCGACCGGTGGCCGTCTCGATACTGCTCACGACTGTCGAGCGCAACGAGCTGGGCCGTATCGCGTCCGTGTCGTGCTGGCGCCGGTTCGGGCTCATCGATGTCGGGTCGCGTGGGCGCCTCTGCCCCCCTCGCATCGACATTGCGCGCGCCGCCGAGAGCGCGGAACGGATGCGTCCGCTGCTCGGTCATCGCGCGCGTCGGTCGCCCGACGGAATGGTCGGGGCATTCCAACGAATGGCAACCTGTCCGGCCGCCGCGGCCACCGTTGCGCTGACCGGCGATGACGGTCGCGACGCTCCCACGCGCAAATTGCTTGATATCACGTGTAACCTACGGTAAATTCACAGCTTATGGCGTTTCAGGACCTGGCCCTGCGGGTGCATGACGTGCGGGACCGGATCGTCGCTGCGCGTCAGCGCGGTGGGCATGAGCAGACGGTGCGCCTGATCGCGGTGACGAAGACACACGGGGCCGACGCGGTGGAAGCCGCGGCGGCTTGCGGCATTGCTGACGTCGGAGAAAACAAGGTTCAGGAAGCGCTCGACAAGATGCTGGCGACGCAGGCGGACGTGCGATGGCACCTCATCGGGCATCTGCAGCGCAACAAGGCGAAGTCGGCGCCGCAGTTCGCGCTCGTGCATTCGCTCGACAGTGCGCGTCTGGCGGACGCGCTGCAGGCGGCCGCAGCGCTGGCTGAACGAAAGCTGGATGTGCTCATTCAGGTGAACGTTGCAGGCGAGTCGCAGAAGAGTGGGATTGCACCGGCGGAGGTGGACGCACTCGCGTCGCACGTGGCGGGACTGTCGGCGTTGCGTGTGTGCGGTGTGATGTGTCTCGCGCCTTTCACTGATGACGAGCGGACGCAGCGCACCGCTTTTGCCGGCGCGCGGCTGTCGCGTGAGCAGGTGCGCGCGGCCGGTCATGCCGACGCGCTCGAGTTGTCGATGGGGATGTCGAACGATTACGAGGTCGCGGTCGAGGAGGGAGCCACACTGGTTCGCTTGGGCACCGTGCTGTTCGGAGCGAGGAACTGATGTCTGACGAGCAATTTCGACTGACGCCGTTGGATGTGCGGCGCTGGGAGTTCGGGTCGGCGCTGCGCGGCTACGATCGCGCTCGCGTGGACGAGTTCAAGTCACGCGTCGCCGACGAGATCGAGGAGCTCGCGCGTCGCATCAATGACCTCGACACGAAGGCGCGCGGCTTCCATGACCAGATTCGCTCATTCCGCGAGCGTGATCGGGCGATCAATGACGCGCTCGTCAGCGCGCAGCAGTTGCGCACCGACATCCGGGAGCAGGCCGAGAAGGAAGGCTCGCTGGTGCTGCAGGAAGCACGCAGTGAAGCCGACAAGTACGCTGGCGAAGCCCGCCTCGAGGCCGATCGCCTGACGCAGGAGTCGCGCGCTGAATCCGACAAGGTGCTCACCGACGCCAAGGTGCGCTCCGAGGAGATGCTGCGCGATGCTCGCGACGAGTGTGAACGCATGCTGCGCGAGGCCAAGGCCGAAGCCCGTTCGCTCGTCGAGGATTCGCGCAACACCGCCAAGCGCATCGCCAGCGATCTCGATCAGCTCAACCGCTCGCGCACGTCGTACCTCTCGCAGATGAAGGCGCTCGCCGAACGGCACCTGCAGGACGTCGAAGCGTCGCGCACGGCCGCGCCGGTGCTTCCGGCGTCGGTGGACATGTACCTCCACGAAACCGACGACGTCGTGGAAGCGCGCATCAAGCCACGTCCCACACCGCTCATGAGCGCGATCGTGCCGGCCAAGGAAACCATCACCGATCCGGATACCGTGCGCGCGCTGACCGACGGCATCATCCCGCGCAGCGCCCTCCCGGAGCCCCGGTCGTGAGTGGGCCGGGCACACCGTCGCTCAACGCCACCGTTGAGATGCGGGCCTTTCGCAAGGTGTCACCGATGCCCATGCCACACAGCATGGAACGCATCACCGCGGCCGCGCAGGCGATCCGCGCGAAATTCGCCGCCGCGCCGACGGAGGCCATCATCCTCGGCACCGGACTCGGGCAGCTCGCGGATCAGATGACCGTCGACGTCACGATCGACTACGCGGATATCCCGGGCTTTCCGCTCTCGACCGTCGAAAGTCACGCCGGCCGATTGCTCTGCGGAACACTCGGTGGCCGCACGGTCGTCGCCATGCAGGGTCGCTTTCATCGGTACGAAGGGTATTCGCTGCACGAGGTCACGTTCCCGGTGCGCGTCCTGCGCGCGCTCGGTGCCCAGACGCTCATCGTGTCCAACGCGTGCGGCGGAATGCATCCGCTGTGGGAGCGTGGTGACGTGATGCTGATTGCGGATCACATCAACATGCTCGGTGACAATCCGCTCGTCGGCCCGAATGATCCGGCGCTGGGCCCGCGTTTCCCCGATATGTCCGTCGCGTACGACGCGCCGCTGCGCGCGATCGCGCGACAGGTCGCAGCACGTCAGGGCATCACGTTGCGCGAAGGCGTCTACATCGCGGTCGTCGGTCCGAATCTCGAGACGCGCGCCGAGTATCGCATGCTGCGCGCACTGGGCGCCGACGTCGTCGGCATGTCCACCGTCCCGGAAGTGATCGTCGCCCGGCATGGCGGCATGCGTGTGCTTGGCCTTTCCATCATCACTGACATGTGTCTGCCGGATTCGCTGCAGGAAGCGACGCTGGACGAGATCGTCGCGACCGCGAACGCTGCGCAGCCGAAGTTGACGGCACTCGTGCGCGGGGTGCTGGAGGCCCTGTGAGCGACAGCAATCGTGAGAAATACCAGGAGCTGACGGCCGCCGAGACGCCAGACGCTCTCGAAAGGGCGTTGCTCGACGTGTGGGATGCGGAAGGCCTCTTCGATCCCTCGTTCGAAGCGAAGCCCGGACAGGCGACGTTCGTCTTCTACGAAGGCCCGCCCACGGCGAATGGACGTCCAGGCATCCATCACGTGTTCGCGCGCACGCTGAAGGACCTCATCCCGCGCCACCGCGCCATGAAGGGCTTTCACATCACGCGGAAGGCCGGGTGGGACACGCATGGCCTGCCCGTCGAGATCGAGGTCGAGAAGGCCCTCGGTATCAGCGGCAAGCGCGACATCGAAGCCATCGGCGTGGCGGAGTTCAATCGTCGTTGTCGTGACAGTGTGTTCACCTATCGCGGCGACTGGGAAAAACTGAGCAAGCGCATGGCGTACTGGCTCGACTACGAGCGACCGTACGTCACGTACAGCAACGACTACGTCGAGAGTGTGTGGTGGGCCCTGTCCACCATGTTCACGAAGGGCCTGCTCACGCAAGGGCACAAGATCCTGCCGTACTGCCCGCGATGTGAAACCGCGCTGTCGAGCCATGAAGTCGCACAGGGGTACAAGGACGTCGAGGATCCGAGCACGTACATCGCGCTCGATCTCGACGACGCGTCGTCCGCCATGCGTCGACGCATCCTCGTCTGGACGACGACGCCGTGGACGCTCGTGTCCAATGCCGCCCTCGCCGTGCATCCTGATCTCGACTACGTCGAGCTGCAGAAGAAGACGGGCGCCGAGTTCACCGTGATTCTCGCCGAGTCGCGCGTCGCCGCGGTGCTCGGTGCGGATTGGGCCGATCGCTGGGTGCGCGTGCGCGCGCTGCGCGGCTCCGAGCTCGTGGGCATGCGGTATGCGCGCCCGCTCGATTGGGTCGAGTATCCTGACGACACGAATCACGAGATCATCGTCGGCGAGCCGTTCGTGTCGGCCGATGACGGGACCGGGGTGGTGCACATGGCACCGGCGTTCGGTGCCGATGACTACGGGGCGGGGCAGCGACACAACCTGTCGTTCATCCAGCCGGTGGATGCACGCGGACGGTTCCCGGAATCGATGCCCATCGTCGGTGGCCGATTCATCAAGGATGCGGATCCGCTGATCGTCGATGAGTTGAAGCGGCGCGATGTCTTGTGGAAGGACGGGCGCTTCGTGCATTCGTATCCGCATTGCTGGCGTTGCGGTACGCCGCTGCTGTACTACGCGCGTGGCTCGTGGTTCGTGAAGACGACCGCGATCAAGGACGACATGATCGCGCGCAATGCGCAGGTGCAGTGGCAGCCACCGGAAGTCGGCTCGGGACGATTCGGCCAGTGGCTCGAGAACAACGTGGACTGGGCGGTGTCGCGCGATCGGTATTGGGGCACGCCGCTGCCGGTGTGGATCAACGATGCGGATCCGACCGAAATCGAGGTGATCGGCGGCTTCGCGCATCTTGCGGAGCGCGTCGGCCGCGCGCTACCTGAGGATTTCGATCCCCACAAGCCGTACATCGACGCCTACACGTGGCCCGCCGCGAGCGGCACCGGGACGATGCGCCGTGTGCCGGAGGTGATCGACGCGTGGTTCGATTCGGGCAGCATGCCGTTCGCGCAGTGGCACTATCCGTTCGAGAACGCGGATGTCGTCGCCGGACATTTCCCGGCCGACTACATCTGCGAAGGCGTCGACCAGACGCGCGGCTGGTTCTACTCGCTGCTGGCGGTGGCCACGGCACTCGGTGATGCGCTGCCGAACAATGCCGCCGGTGCCGCGGCGCCGTTCCGTCACGTGCTCGTCAACGACCTCGTGCTCGATGCGAACGGGCTGAAGATGTCCAAGAGCAAGGGCAACGCCGTCGATCCATGGCGTGTCATCGCCACGCACGGCGTGGACGCGGTGCGACTGTTCCTGATCAGCACGAGTCAGGTGTGGATCCCGCGCCGCTTCGATGAAGACGTGCTGCGTCAGACGGCCGGTCGGTTCCTCGTCACGCTGCGCAACACGTACAGCGGCATCTTCGCGCAGTATGCGAATCTCGGGTGGTCACCATCTGATCGCGATCCGGCGATCTCGGCACGTCCGGCGCTCGACCGCTGGGTGCTGTCACGCCTCGCGACGGTCGAAGCGGACGCCGATCGTCTGCTCGAAGCGTACGAGCCCACGCTCGCCGCGCGCGTGATCATGGAGTTCGTCGATGACGATATCTCCAACTGGTACGTGCGTCAGAGCCGCTCCCGATTCTGGGACACGGGCTCGGACGACAGTCGGGCCGCGTTCGCGACGTTGCATGACGTGCTCACCATCGTGTGTCGACTGCTGGCGCCGTTCGCGCCGTTCCTCACCGACTGGATGCATCGACAGCTGGTGGGTTCGTCGGTGCATACGGCGGCGTACACGCGTGGGAGCGGCGCGTCCGCACGCGACGCGGCGCTGGAACGCGACATGGCCGCCGTGCGCACGCTGTGCCGTCTGGGTCGTGCGGCCCGTGAGGAGGCGGGCATCAAGGTGCGCCAGCCGCTTGGCCGGCTGGTGTGCGTGGTCCCGCGCGATGAGGTTGCCGGTGTGCAAGCGTTGGCGGGTCTGATCGCATCCGAGCTCAACGTGAAGACGGTCGTGTTCGCCGGATCCGCCGACGATCTCGTGCGCGTCAGCGCGAAAGGCAATTTTCGGGTGCTCGGCAAGCGATTCGGCAAGGCAACGCCGGCCGCGGCCGCGGCCATCGAGTCACTCACGTCCGCGCAGCTGCAGGCGTTCGAGCGAGGTGAGCGAGTCACGATCGTCGTCGATGGCGTGGAGCACGCGCTCGAGCCGGACGATGTTGTGCTGACCAGGTCGGCAGCAGGCGATCTCGTCGTGGCGAGTGATGGCGTGTATGTTGCCGCGGTCGATCCACTGGTAACCGGTGAACTGCGCCGGGAGGGGATTGCCCGGGAGCTCGTCAGCCGGGTCCAGCGGATCCGAAAAGACGCTGGACTGGCCGTCAGTGATCGCATTCGCCTGATCGTGGGCGGAGTGACCGAAGTGCGGGAAGCCGCCCGTGAGCATCACGTCTGGATCGCAGGCGAAGTGCTCGCGACGGTGTTCGAAGTGGAAGACAGCGACACGACGCCACCCGTGAGCGTCGTAGTGGACCTGGACGGTCTGGCTGCGTGGATCACCCTCGAACGGGACGTAATGAAATGAGCTCCTCAGCCAGCGCACCGAAGCCCACTGCGAAGGGTTTCAGCAAGAAGGACATCACGCACTTCGAAAAGCGCCTCATGGAGGAGCGCAAGCGTGTCCTGAAAGAGCTCGGACATCACGGCAACCGGTTCGGCGCCGAAGGCGACGGCGACCTGAGTGCCTACTCATTCCACATGGCCGATCAGGGCACCGACGCCATGGAACGCGAAAAGGCGTTCCTGTTCGCGAGTCAGGAAGGCCGATTCCTCTGGCATCTCGATCAGGCGCTGCGTCGGCTGTATCGCTCCCCGGACAAGTTCGGCATGTGTCACGAATGCGGGAATCCGATTGCGTTCGAGCGCCTCGACGCGCTGCCGCATGCGCGCTATTGCATCAACTGCAAGCAGAAAGAGGAAGATGGAAAGAAGTAGCCGAAACGGCCGGCTGTTCTGGCCGGTCGCCGCGGGATTCCTGGTGACGGACATTGTCACCAAGTGGTGGGCCGTGAAGGCTCTCTCGCCGGCGCACATGCGTCACGCGGTGCTTGGCGACTGGATGACGTTCACACTGCTCTACAACCCGGGTGCGGCATTCGGTCTGCACCTCGGTGATTGGTCGCGATGGATTTTCACGGCGCTGACGGTGGGAGCCGTGATCATCCTCACGCGGATGTACCGCACCACCGCGGAGGGTGATCGCCTCAAGCTGGTCGCACTCGGCATGATTCTCGGTGGGGCGTGCGGGAATCTCGTCGATCGCCTTCGGTCGTCGCAGGGCGTGGTGGATTTCATCGACGTCGGCATCGGCGACGTGCGATGGCCGACGTTCAACGTGGCCGACATCGGGGTCAGCTGCGGCGCGTTGCTGCTGGCGTACGTGCTCTGGCGCGAGGATCGGATGGCGGCGCACACCGCGACGACCACCGGCGATACGTCGTCGGCGCGCTGAGCGCCCCATGAGCAGTTCACGGGAAATCGCGCGATCGCTGACGGTGGACGCGATCGGAGATGGTCAGCGCCTCGATCTGATCGTGGCGGCGGCAACGGACCTGTCGAGGACACAGTCCGCGACACTGATCGCGACCGGCATGATCACGGTCGATGGCAAGGCGCAGAAGGCCGGATACCGTCCGACAGCGTCCCAACAAATAGCAATCACCATCCCGGCACCGCGTGGGATCGACATCGTGGGCGAGTCGTTGCCGATCAGCGTCGTGTTCGAGGATGAACACCTGCTCGTGGTGGACAAGGCGGCCGGTATGGTCGTGCATCCGGCGCCGGGCAACTGGACCGGCACGCTGGTACACGCGCTGGTCGGGCGCGGCGGTGAACTCTCGTCGGAAGGCGGCGATGAGCGTGCCGGCATCGTGCATCGCCTGGACAAGGAGACCTCGGGCCTGCTCATCGTCGCCAAGACCGATCGGGCACATCGCCTGCTGTCGGCGGCACTCGCGGCACGTCGCATCGATCGGCGCTACGCCGCCCTGACGTGGGGCCACCTGCGCGAAGACCGCGTCACCGTCGAGGGCAGGATCGGTCGTGATCCGAACAATCGACACCGCATGGCGCTCGTTCCTTCGGGAAAGCCGGCCCGGACGGATGTCGATCGGCTCGCGCGTTTCGATGGCGGCGACCTGCTGCGGTGCACGCTGCATTCCGGCCGTACGCACCAGATCCGCGTGCACCTCTCCTCGATCGGCCACCCGGTCATGGGCGACGACACGTACGGCGGCGGCGGCGGACGACGCGTGACCGGGCTTGGTCCCGGGCGTCATGCGTTGCACGCAGCCTCCCTGCGCTTCGCGCATCCGATCAGCAGTGGCTGGATGGCGTTCCGATCACCGCTGCCGGCCGATCTGGATGTGGCCGTGCGGGCCGTGGCCGGGGCGCACCAGCCACCGGCCGACGCCAATCTGCTCGACCTGTACGGCTTCTATCCGGACGTCGCCGATGATCAGCTCCCCCGCCGCACCGAATCCGCCGACGGCTGAGATGGTGGTCTCGACCGACGCCCCGGCCGGGCCTCGGGTCATGGTGTTGACCGCCGGCGGACAGCACATCGCGATTGCTGCGTCATCCGCGCGCGAGGTCGCGCAACGCACGGCGGCAATCCGGTTGCCCGGAGCGGCTGAGTTCGTCTGCGGAGTAATCAATGTGCGGGGCACCCTCGTCCCGCTCGTCGATCTCGGACGCCTTCTCGACGCTGCGCCTGCCGACCCGTCGGGATGGGTCATCACGCTCGACATCGGAGGGCGGCGGTGTGCGCTGGCAGTGGATGCACTGCCCGTGTTGCGCGCCGCCGATGCGCCGCCCGGCGCACGCCCGACCAGGCACGTCTTCCTCCAGGCGGAGGTCTGCGTGTCGGGAACCACGCTGCCGCTGCTCGACGTGGATGCGCTGGCCGACGACATCCTGCTCCAGTAAGGCCACGCGACGACGCGTGGCGCACACGGGAATCACTCCATGAGTCATCGCGTTCTGGTCTGTGACGACGCTCTCTTCATGCGCACGCTCGTCGGCGACATCCTGCAGCAGGCCGGGTTCGACGTGTGCGGGCAGGCGGAGACCGGGGCGCAGGCCGTCGCGCAGTACAAGGCACTGAAGCCCGACCTCGTCACCATGGACATCGTGATGCCCGACATGGGCGGCATCGATGCCGTCAAGCAGATCACGCTCTGGGATCCGAACGCGAAGGTCGTGATGTGCAGCGCCATGGGGCAGCAGGCGCTCGTCAACGAGGCGTTGCAGGCCGGTGCCTCCGACTTCGTCGTCAAGCCGTTTCAACCGAATCGCGTGATCGAGGCCGTCCAGCGCGTGCTCGGCTGAGTCGCGACCGGCGACTCGAACACCTGACGACCACACCCCGTGGATGCCCAGCGCATGCTCGCGCTCTTCCTCGCGGAAGGGCGTGAGCTGCTGAACCGGGTGGACGCCGAGCTGCTGCTGCTCGAGCGTGCACCCGACGCACGCAATGCGCTCGACGCCGTGTTTCGCGCGGTGCATTCGCTGAAAGGCATGAGCGCCACGGTCGGACTCACGGCCGCCACCGCCGCATTGCACGCGGGCGAGTCGTTGTTGTCGAACGCGCGTGACGTCGGTACGCTGACCATGCCGCAGCTGACGGCGCTGCTCGAGCTGAACGATGTGATGCGCCGCACACTCGACGCAGCCGAGCAGGGCGTCGCAGCGCCGCCGACGCTGCTCGTACTCACTCGCACACTCGAAACGCTGGTGCCTCAGTCGCGCGTGACGCGCACGACGCGTGATCGCGCCAGTGCCGCGCGCGCCGTCCGACGTGCGACCGCCGTCGACGGTGCACAATGGCGCGTCGACGTCCACATCGACGCGACGGCCGCAATTCCGCAGGCGCGCGCGACGCTCGTGATCCGCAGGCTGTCGGCGCTCGCGCCGGTGATTCGGATCGCGCCTGAGAGCGACGTGCAGGCGGAGGATGACTGGGATCGCACGCTGAGCGTATGGCTCGGTGCGGGCAGTGATGCGGCGGCGATCGAGCGTGCCGTGCGCAGCGCCGGCGATGTAGTGGATGTGCATGTGGCGCGGGACGTCGAACCCGCCGCCACGCCGGCGAGTGATGCGGTGGCCGCGCGCACGGTGCGCATTCCCGCACAGCGGCTCGATGACCTGCTGGATCTGGTCGGTGAGCTCGTACTCGCCCGCGATCGGCTCGTATGCACCGCGCTGCCGTCCGCCGATGTCGCCACCCGCCAGGCCCTCGACGAAACGTCGAAGCTCGTGACACAATTGCGCGACGCGATCCTGACCAGCCGCATGCTGCCGCTGGCGCAGGTGTTCGACCGGTTCCCGCGCCATGTGCGTGACACGGCGCATGCGCTGGGCAAGGAGATCGAGCTGGTGCTCGAAGGCCGGGAACTGGAAGTCGATCGGTCACTACTCGACGAGCTCGGCGAGCCGTTGCTGCACCTGCTGCGGAACGCGATCGATCATGGTCTCGAGTCACCCGACGAGCGCCGTAACGCTGGCAAGGTTCCGTGCGGACGGCTGGTCGTGCGGGCCACGCGTGATGGATCGATGGTGGCCGTGACCGTCGCCGATGACGGGCGTGGTGTGAACCGGCACCGCGTCGCCGCCAGTGCGACGGCGCAAGGTGTCGTCGGCGCCGATGCGATGGCGCAGGATGACGCGGGCTTGCTGCAACTGCTCGCGCGACCGGGACTGAGCACGGCCGACACGGTGACGGACCTTTCGGGACGCGGTGTCGGCGTCGACGCGGTGCTCAGTCGTGTGCAGGCGCTGGGCGGACGCCTGGATCTGGCCACCGCCGACGGTGCCGGCACGGCGATCACGATCCGTCTGCCGCTGAGCGTCGCCATGCTGAGGGCACTGCTCGTGCGCGTCGCCGACGAGACCTACGCGATTCCGCTGGCGATGGTGCACGCGACGCATCGCAGTGATGTGTCACACCGTCAGGAACCGGCCTCGCGACACATGGTCGAAATCGCCGGCGAACGCCTGCCGCTCGTGAGCCTTCGCTCACATCTCGGGATTCCGTCTTCCGATGACGTTTCGGGTCATCTGGTCGTCCTTGATGGTGCCACGGGACGCATGGCTCTGCTCGTGGACGCCTGCACGTCGCAAGAGGAGATCGTGGTCAAGCCGCTGCAGAAAGTGCGCGGTGCGGCCGCGATGTTCAGCGGGGGCACGATCCTTCCCGACGGGACACCGTCGCTCATTCTGGACATCAACACGCTGCCCTGATGCTGGCTTCCCGCGACGTTCGCAGTCTCAAGCCCGATCAGCTGGACGCCTTGCGTGAGGTGGCCAACATCGGCGCCGGGCACGCCGCCACCGCGTTGTCCACCATGACGGGGCAGTCGATCATGATCAAGGTGCCGACGATCACGATCGCGCGCCTCGATGAAGTGCCCGGTCACGTCGTCACGAATCCCGAGGATGCGGTCGCCGTCGTGCTGCTGCAGATGCTCGGCGACCTGACGGGCCGGTCGCTGCTCGTCTTTCCCGAGCAGACGGCGTGCCGACTTGCGGAGATGATGCTGCAACGTCCGCGCGGTTCGTCACCGGCGATTGCGATGCTCGAGGAAAGTGCGCTGAAGGAGTGTGGCAACATTCTCAGCGGCGCGTACCTCAACGCGCTGGCGGACTTCATGCACCTGATGCTCTTGCCGTCGCCGCCGACACTGGCGGTGGACATGGCCAGCGCCGTCCTCAGCTCCGCATTCCTGCAGTTCGGCGACGGTCGCGATGTCGTCTTCTGTGTCGAGAGCGAGTTCCAGATGCGCGACGATGGCCAGGCGCTGCGGGGTTACTTCCTGCTCCTTCCCGACAACGGCTCGCTGCAGAAGATTCTGCATGCGATCAACCTCGCCTGATCGCAGCCGTCACAACGCAGCCATGTCGGTGACCCCGCAGTCGGTGCCGGTCCTGTCGATCCGTGAGTCGGAGAGGCTGCGCGCGATCGCACGCCGTGTCCCGCCGGGCAATGCGGGCGCGCAGAACAATTGTGGTGTGATGCTTGCGCGACACGGCCTCGCGCACGAGGCGGCCGCCTGCTTCGAGCGCGCGCTGGACGTCGATGCACGCATGACCCTCGCCGCGCAGAATCTGCTGCAGCTCGGCCAGCGCACCGCGGTCGACGCCGAGCGCGTGAAGCAGCTGATGGACACACTGCGTCAGCAGCCGCACGACGTCACGACCGCGCTGGCACTCGGCAAGTGGCATGCGCGCCTCGGTCGCCCGGCCGACGCCGCCACGGTACTCGGTGAGCTGCTCGATCGGTCGCCTGATGACCTCACCGCGCTGCGCGAGATCGCACTCGTCGAGCAGGCACTCGGGTATCCCGATCGCGCCTCGGCGTGGCTCGATCGTGCGCTCGCGATTGCGCCTGAGGACGTGGCATTGCACGCGCTCGCCGGCGAGATCCTCTATCGTCGCGGCAAGACCGACGCGGCCCGTCGCGCGCTCGAACGCGCACTCGCAATCGACGAGTCGGCCGCCTGGCCGCAGCATCTGCTCGCGTTCGTGCTCGGTGACATGGGCCAGCTCGAGGAAGCGCAGGCCGCAGCGCAGCGCGCGCTGCAGCTCGATCCCAACCTCGCCCGCGTGGACATGAACCTGACGCTCGATGCGCGCCCGGTGAAGGCACTGGCGCGCAGCGCTGGCGAGAACGACGGGCGCGCGCATCTGAATCTCGGGATCGCCTATCGCAATACCGGCTACTTCGATCAGGCGCTCGCGGAGTTCGAGACGGCGCTCAATCGTGGTGAGCCGGCCGCGCCGGTGCATGTCGCCGTGGCCGAGACACGCGTGCTGCGCGAGCAGTGGGCATTGGCGGCGGCCGCCTACGGTGATG
>JACMLX010000189.1 GCA_014379355.1 Gemmatimonadaceae bacterium | reverse complement strand
GCGCGTCATCGAGATTGCGCCGCTCGCGTTCATGCGCGGGCGCACCCTTGGCGACGCGTTCGTGATCCTAGACGAGGCGCAGAACGCGACCAATGCACAGATGAAGATGTTCCTCACCCGCCTCGGTGTGAACTCGAAGATCGTGATCACCGGTGACAAGACGCAGATCGACCTGCCGAGTCGGGAGCAGTCAGGCCTGATGCAGGTCGAACGCATCCTGCCCGGCGTGGAAGGCATCGCGTTCCACTACTTCAGTGAAGCGGATGTCGTGCGTCACCGTCTCGTGCGGGACATCATCCGGGCCTATGCACATGACAGCGGCAACTGACCCTCCACAGCGACACAGCGTCATCCGTCGCGGATGGCGCTGATGCCAGTCGTCGTCGCGTCGAGCGCGCCGGGACAGCGCGCACCGCTCAGCGCGGCGCGCGTGGACGCGCTGGTGCAGCTGACATTGAAGGCGGAAGGTGTGCATGACGCGATCATCAGCGTCACGTTCCTCTCGTCGCGTGCAATGGCGAAGATGAACCGGGAGCAGCTCGGTCATGCCGGTGCGACGGACATCATCACGTTCGAGCTCACGCGACCGGTCGCGACAGCGCCTGTCACGGGCGACCTGTACATCTGCCCTGACGTCGCGCGGAAGAACGCGAAGGCGTGGGGCGTCTCGCCGCGTGAGGAAATTGCGCGGCTCGTGATTCACGGCACGTTGCACACGCTCGGTCTCGAACATCCGGATGGTGAGTCGCGTGTCGGCTCGCCGATGTGGCGCGCCCAGGAGAAATACCTGCGCGCTGCGACGCGTCGCGGCCTCGTCTGAACGGTATGGTCCTCTGGGTGCTGTTCGCCGTCCTCATCGTGGCCGCCGGTGCGTCAGTGGCCGCCGATGGGTTCGTCACGAGTCTCACCGCCGGCCCGGCGGACGACGTGCGGCGAACGTGGCTGGTGCGGGATCGGGAGCGCGTCCATCGTGCGCTGAGCGGATCGCGACTCCTCTTCTTCCTTTTTGCTGGCGCGACCACGCCCCCACTGTGGCGTGACAGCGGACCGGAACTGATCGCGGCGCTGGTCCTGCTGCTGCTCGTCTGCGGCGCAGCGGAAACGTTCGCGCGCACCATCGGAGCCACGCGCGCCGATGGACCGAGCGCGTGGCTGTCCGGATGGGCCGCGTTCATCACCCTGCTCGCGACTCCCATCGTCGTGGTGATGGAGAAGATCGAGCATGGACTGTCGTCGACCTTTCCGGTGGCAAAGCTCGACGCCGACGCGGATGACGTCGCGGCCGAGCAGTTCCTCGATGTCGTGGCCGCCGAAGCGGATGTCACCGGAAAGGAGAAGACCCTGCTCGAGGGCGCATTCTCGCTCGGTGAAACGCAGGTGCAGGAAGTCATGACACCACGGGTCGAGTTGATCGCCATGGAGCGCGACACACCGTGGTCGGAAGTGATCGACCGGTTCCGCTCTTCGGCGCACTCGCGACTGCCGGTGTACAAGGTGCGCATCGACGACGTGATCGGCGTGCTGTATGTGAAGGACCTGCTGGCGGATATTCTGGAGGACGCCGAGCCGCACGGCGGCTGGATCTCGCGCATGCGTCCAGCGTTCTACATCCCGCCGACGAAGCCGATCGATGCACTGCTGCGTGAATTCCGCTCCCAGCGCACGCACATCGCCATCGTGATGGACGAATACGGCGGGACCGCCGGCATCGTCACGATCGAGGACATCCTCGAGGAAATCGTGGGCGAGATCGACGACGAACATGACAGCGAGAGTGAGCGGCAGTTCGAGAGCCGCAACAACCGCGAGTTCTGGGTGACCGGTCGCATCACGCTGGACGAACTGTCGGAAACAGTGGGTGTGGACATCACCAGTGACGAAGTGGGCACGGTCGGTGGACTGATCATGGAGCGGTTGGGCCGGGTGCCCCGCGCCGGCGAGCAACTCCAGATCGACGGCTTTCGTGTGGTGGTGGAGCAGGTCCGGCGTCGTCAGGTGCTGCGCGTCTACTTCGAGCGACTGGCACCGGTCGCGGACGCCACCGCAGATGATGAGGCGAAGGGCTGATGGGACCATTCGCCATCGCCCTGATCATCGTGGCGGGTGTCGCCGCCATGACGCTCGCGTCGCACTCGGTTCGCAAGGTGAGCCGGATCTGGCTGCGTCACTGGGTGGAACAGCGCCTGCGTGGCGCGGGGCTTGCCGAGGCGTACCTCGAACAGCCGCAGCGTCTGCAGCTGGCCGCCGGTGCCGGGGCGTCGGCCGTGGTGATCGGTGGTGGTGCGACGCTGACGCTGGCACTCCGCCATGAACCCACCACGCTCGGCATCTGGCTCGCGCTGACCTCGATCGGCGTGCTGATCGCGGGCGTCGCGATTCCACGCGCGATCGGGCTGCGCTGGGCCGTACCGCTGGCGCCGTTCCTGCTCCCGCTGCTGCAGGTGGTGGAATTGTTGCTCGGCGTCTTCCTGCTGCCGGCGCGCGCACTCGAGCGCATCCTGCGACCGGAACTCGCCGCCACCCCCGCCAACGCCGAACGCGACGCGCTGGAAGTGTTGCTGCGCGAGGGCGAACGTGAAGGTGTGAGCCTGCCGGGCGAACGCGAGATCATCACCGGTCTCGTCGCATTCGGAGACAAGACGTTGCGCGATGTACTCACGCCCCGCGGCCAGATCTTTGCGCTCGATGTGCGCCTGTCACACGCCGATCAGGCACGCCAGATGGCGGCCGCGGGCTACAGTCGTGTACCGGTGTATTCCGGCACGCTCGACACCATCGTCGGCATGGTCCACGTGCGCGACGTGCTGACGAGTGAAGGGGAGGAAGCACTGCCGCTGCGACCGGTCGGCATCGCGTCGATCGATCGCAAGTGCAGCGACCAGTTGTTCGCGATGCTGCAGAATCGTCAGCACCTGGCACTGGTGCGCGAGGGCGACGGGCCGGTACTCGGCCTCGTGACACTCGAGGACCTGCTGGAGGAAGTCGTCGGTGACATCGACGATGAACACGACGACCATTCACCGATAGTCGCGCCGTCATGAGCGGAATCGCCGATCCAGTGAGCATCCCACCAGCCATCGCGACGCTGCTCGCGTCATTCGACGCCGGTCATCGTGCCGCGCTCGCCCGTGCAATCTCGATCGTCGAGAATCATCGCGCTGGCTTCGACGCGCTGCTCGCGGTCCTGCATCCGCGACTGGGTCGCGCACGCCGCATCGGCATCACGGGACCACCGGGCGCAGGGAAGAGCACGATCACGACGTCGCTGGTCGAGGCGTTGCGCGCCGATGGCCTCACGGTGGCCGTCGTCGCCGTCGACCCGACATCGCCGTTCACCGGTGGCGCGCTGCTTGGTGATCGCATCCGCATGGAACGTGTCGCACTCGATCCGGGCGTGTACATCCGCTCGATGGCCACCCGCGGTTCGCTTGGTGGCCTGGCCGCAGCGACGCGAGAGACGTGCGACGTGCTCGATGGCTTCGGATTCGATCGCATCCTGATAGAGACGGTCGGCGTCGGCCAGAGCGAGCTGGATGTCGCACGGACCGCAGATACGAGCGTGGTGGTGCTGGTCCCTGAAAGCGGTGACAGCATCCAGACGCTCAAGGCGGGCGTGATGGAGATCGCCGACCTGTTCGTGGTCAACAAGAGCGATCGGCCCGGTGCGGATCGTCTGCGCGGCGACATCGAGCTGATGCTCGGCATGCGCATGGGTGACACGATGCGCGGCGTGCCGGCGCATCATGGCGTGGATCTGCGCACGCTCGGTGAGACCGAACGCGATGCGGCGAAGAAGGCATTGGCGCCGGCCAGAGCCGCCCGTGAGGCCACCGCGAATCCACACGCGGCGGGCGGCTGGGTGCCTGCGGTCGTGAATACCGTGGCCGCGGACGGTCGCGGAATACCCGAGCTGCTGGCGGCCATCACCAGGCACTTCGACTATCTTCAGGATTCGGGCGGTCTGGCAGTGCGACGCCGGAGCAGGATGCGTGAACGGATCGTCGAAGTTGCCGAAGATCGACTCCGCCGTCGGCTCTGGAGCGATGCCGGCACACAGGCGTTTCTGGACGCTGCACTTCCTGCGCTGGAGCGCGGCGAGACCACCCCGTTCGTAATCGCCGACGCGCTTCTGGCGCGCAGCGCACCCCTGATGGCAGGGCAACCGACATGACCTCGATCTCCGATCTTTCCGAAACCGTTCGCGAACAGCAGGCCGAGCTCGAGCACCTTCGCGCCGAAGTGACGCAGTGGCGTGCGCGATACGAGAAGGGCGAGAAGCGCGACATCGCCTACGTGAACTCGGCCGATACCGTCGAGGCGCTGTACACGCCGCTCGACGGTCCTGATCCCGACGCGGCGCTCGAGGTGCCGGGCGGCTGGCCGTTCACGCGCGGTATTCATCCGACCGGGTATCGCGGCAAGCTCTGGACGATGCGGCAGTTCGCGGGATTCGGCTCGGCGCGCGACACGAATGAACGCTTCAAGTTCCTGCTCGGCCAGGGTCAGACCGGATTGTCGGTGGCCTTCGATTTTCCGACGCTGATGGGCTACGACGCCGATCACCCGCGCTCCGAGGGTGAAGTCGGCAAGACCGGTGTCTCGATTTCGTCGCTGGCTGACATGGAGACACTGTTCGACGGCATTCCGCTCGATCAGGTCTCGACGTCGATGACGATCAATGGTCCGGCGCTGATCGTGTACTGCTTCTATATCGCGGCGGCTGAGAAGCAGGGTGTGCCCGCGTCGAAGATTCGTGGCACCGTGCAGAACGACATCCTGAAGGAGTACATGGCGCAACATGCCTGGTGCTTCCCGATCGAGCCGGCGCTGCGCCTCATCGTCGACGGTTTCGCGTGGTGTGCGGAGCATACGCCGAACTGGAACACGATC
>JACMLX010000188.1 GCA_014379355.1 Gemmatimonadaceae bacterium | reverse complement strand
GGGCTCGCGCCCGTGAGCACCGGCGTACTGGTCCGAGTCGCGGCGGCGCCGCCACCGCCCCCACCCCCACCGTCGCAGGACGACCTCACCGGCGTCGCACTCGACGCAAGCGGCCGGCCGATTGCGAACGCGATTGTGCAGGTCCAGATGGTGTGGAACCCGAACGTGGTGCGCACGCGCACCGGCGCGGACGGACGCTACGCCGTGCGCGGGCTGCCCGCAGGACTGTCACACAAGGTCATTGCGTGGCACGAGGTTTCGTTCGCCGGCCGCTCGTACTGCGTGCGACTCGGCATGCCGAACGTCGGCGACTACGACGCGTTCGTGCCCGGCGCCGGCGTCGTGCGCGACTTCCGCTGGAAGCTCACCGGTCGCATCCCGGACGCGGGCAACAACTACTTCGGCGCAACGCTGGTGCTGGTGCCTGCGACGAACTTCTACGACCCCGTGCTGGAGCACGGCGACGACGTGGAACTCACGCTCGTGCCGCAGGGGCCACTCGTCGACGGCAGCGCGGGCGAGGTGATCACGCGCACGGTCCGCTACAACACCGCCGGGTGGAACAGTCGGCTCGAAGACATTCCGCACGGCGTGTACACGGCGCGCGTCACGCGCGTACGCGGCGGCGTGCGCACTGCGCTGCGCGTCGCCCGACTGGACAACGGCACCCCGGGCGCGACTGCGACGGTCGATTGGGAGCCGGACCATCAGGGGTCGTGCGGGCAGGTGCTCGGTCCCGACCTCCGGACGTTCAGCCTGCGGCTCGAGAACCCGTGACTTCCCTGCAAGGGACATGAAGCCCACCGGACCCGGGTCATTCGACCCGGGATTTCCGGCTGACCGGAATGCAGATTGGCGCACGGTCCTGCACCGCCCCAAATCCGCCGCTCCGGCCCACACCATCTGGCTCGCATGCCACCCGCCTCGTCATCACCGTCAGCGTCATCATTGCCCGCCGCATCGCCAGATGATGTGGACATGCTGGACACGGCACAGTTGCGCGAGGCGCTACGTAGCGCCCACCGCGAACTCGCCGAACGGCAGCGCCATCTGGAGCTGATCGAGCAGCTCGCCGGAATCGGCAGCTGGGAAATTGACCTCGAGCGCGACGCCATTCGCTGGTCCCCTGAGCTCAAGCGCATGCACGGCTTCGACGACCGCAACGCGCCCACGCGTCACTCGGAATTCATGTCGAACGTGCTGCTCGCGGACGACGTGCCAATCGTGAACGCAGGGATGTCGGCCCTCACGGACGACGCGCCGGTCACGGTCGAATTCCGTGCGCAACGCACGGACGGTGAAGTGCGCCTGTTCCAGGCGCGCGGTCTGCTGAGACCAGACAGCGATGGCCGCCTGACCAGAGTGATCGGCACGTCGCTCGACATCACCGATCGCCGACGCACCGTCGAGGCGCTCGGCGCGAGTGAGCAGAGCTACCGCACCATCTTCGAACACGC
This sequence comes from Gemmatimonadaceae bacterium, assembly GCA_014379355.1. Taxonomy (GTDB): domain Bacteria; phylum Gemmatimonadota; class Gemmatimonadetes; order Gemmatimonadales; family Gemmatimonadaceae; genus JACMLX01. The sequence continues at coordinate 15,732 of JACMLX010000188.1, read as the reverse complement.
CTCCGACGCGATGTGGGTGCACGATCTCGAGACGGGTGACTTCCTCGCGGTCAATCAGGCCGCGGTGGACATGTACGGCTACAGCGTCGATGAGCAGCTGACGCTCGGCGTCGCCGGCTTGAGTGCCGGAGAGGCGCCATATCGCGTCGAGGACGCACTCCCGTTCATCGCCGGCGCCGCCGCAGGCATCCCGCAGCGCTTCGAATGGCTTGGCCGGCGCAAGGACGGGCACCTGATCTGGGGTGAGGTGCGGCTCCGCCGCGTCACACTGAACGGCGTCGATCGCATCCTTGCCACGGCGCGCGACATCAATCAGCGAGTGAAGGCCGAACAGGCATTGCGCCAGGCCAACGAGGCACTCGAGCAGCGTGTCGCTGAACGCACGGCGCAACTCGAGCAAGCGGTGGCCGAACAGGCTTCGGCACGGGCGGCGCTGGCCGAGAGCGAGGAGCACTTCCGTCGGCTGATCGAGAACTCGCAGGACTACATCATGCTGGTCGACACCAGCGCGCGCATCACCTCCGTGAGCTCATCCGTCGAGCCAATGCTCGGCTGGCAGCCCTCCGAGATGGTGGGCACAGGTCCGACTGAACTGCTCCATCCGGACGACATGCCATACGTCCTCGGCGTCTTCCAGTCACTGATCGAGGCGCCGGGCACGACGCTGAAACTGCGCTACCGCATCCGCCACAAGAACGGCGAATGGCGACTGCTCGAAAGCGTCGGGCGCACGATCTCGCCGCACACTGCAGCCGAGGGTGTAGTGGCCAACTGTCGTGACATCACCGACTTCGTTGAGGCCGAGCAGGCGCTGCGCGAGCGTGACGAGCGCTTTCGCCAGATCATCGAGAACGCGGCCGACCTGGTGTTCATCTGCGACGCGACCGGTGCGATGACGTACGTGGCACCGTCGTCGATGCGGATGCTGGGGTACACACCGGACGAAATGCTGGGCACGCGGCCGGTGGACATGCTGCACCCGGACGACATCGCGACCACGATGGCCGATCTGCAATGGGTGTCCGAGAATCCGGGATCTCTCGTCACGTCGAGGTTCCGCTTCCGTCGAAAGGACGGCAGCTACCTGGTGATGGAGAACGTCGGACGCACGCTGTCGCCCGACACGATCGACGATGGAGTGATCGCTTTCGGGCGCGACATCACGGGGCGTCGTGCGGCCGAGGAGGCACTGGCACGTGCGAAGGATGAGGCCGAGCGGGCCAATCGCGCCAAGAGTGAGTTCCTGAGCCGCATGAGTCATGAGCTGCGCACACCGATGAACAGCATCCTCGGCTTCGCGCAACTGCTCGCTCGCGGCGAGGTCACGGCACAGCAGGGCAAGTCCGTGCAGCACATCCTCAAGGCGGGGCGGCATCTGCTGCACCTCATCAACGAGGTGCTGGAGATCGCGCGCATCGAGTCGGGTCGCGAGCAGTTCTCGCTCGAGCCGGTGGCGCTCGCGTCCGTGCTCGACGAGGCCGAGTGCGTCCGCTGGCGCAGCAGCACGGCGTCACGTTGCATGGTGGTCCGTGGCCAGGCGACGGATTCGTGCACGCCGATCGGCAGCGCTTCGTGCAGGTGCTGCTCAACCTGCTGAGCAACGCAATAAAGTACAACAAGCCAGGGGGCACGGTGCGCTTGCAGGCGACGCGCATCGTCGGCGGTGTCTGTGCGATCCAGGTGATCGACTCCGGTCGCGGCGTGCCGGCCAATCGTATCGATGAACTCTTCACGCCGTTCGCACGCCTTGGTGCCGAACAGAGCGACGTGGAAGGCACGGGATTGGGGCTCGCGCTATCGCGGCGCCTGTGCGAGGCGATGGGCGGCACGCTGACGCTCGACTCATCGTCAACAGAGGGCAGCGCGTTCCAGGTGACGCTGGCTTCCGTGGACAGCCCGATGCGCGTGTTCGACAGCGGTGCGCACATTCCCGCGATCATGGCAGTTCCTGGCGACGCCACGCTGCTCTACATCGAGGACAACCTCGCCAACCTGAGCCTCGTCGAGACAATACTGCTCTCGCGTCCGGGGTGGCGTGTGCTGCCCGCGCTGCAGGGGCAGCTGGGTGTGGAGCTGGCGCGCGAGCATCGCCCCGATGTGATCCTGCTCGACCTGCATCTGCCGGACATGTCCGGCGACGAGGTGCTGCGCAGGCTGCGGGCGGATGCGCGTGTGCGTGGTGTGCCGGTGGTGATCGTCAGTGCGGACGCGACGCCGTCGTCGGTGGAGCGACTGCGCATCCTCGGTGCGGACGCATATCTCACCAAGCCACTCGACGTGGATGAGTTCCTGCGCGTCGTCGATCGCTTCGTCCCGCCACTTCGCCGGCCATGATGAAGACCGACACCCTGGTGACGATCACGGACGCCCGTCGCGCACGTCTCCGCGCGTGCACGCTGCTGCTGGTGGACGACGAGATGAGCAATCTCGACCTGCTCGAGGGCGTACTCGAAGCCGATGGCTACACGCGGCTGGTGCGGACCACCGACCCGCGTGAGGTGCTGTCGCTGACCGGTGAGCACGAACCGGATCTCACGCTGCTCGATCTCCACATGCCGCACCGGAACGGGTTGGATGTGCTCCGTGATCTCGCTGCGCAGACCCCACCGGGCGAGTACCGGCCGGTGCTCGTACTCACTGCCGACGCCACACTCGATGCGCGCGATCGCGCACTCTCGCTGGGTGCCCGGGATTTCGTCACCAAACCGTTCGATGTCACGGAAGTGCTGCTGCGGGTGGAGAACCTGCTCGATACCCGCGTGCTGCACGTGGACGCACGCGACGCGCGTCTGGCGGCAGAAGAGGCGGAGGCGCGCGCACTGAACTCACTGGCGGAGGCGCAGCTGGCCACCAGCGAACGTGAGCGCCTGCTGGCCGTGGTGGCGCATGACCTGCGCAACCCGCTCGGCGCGATCGCCATGTATGGCGAGATGCTCTCCAGCCTGCAGCCGGACGACGATACGGGGATGAGCGAATCCGAGCGACGCGTACGGTCGTACTCGCGCACGGCGCTGGACACGATCCACACCAGTGCGGCCGCGATGCAGCGGCTCGTGCAGGACCTGCTCGATGCCTCCACCCTCAAGGGCGGCGCGCTGCGTATCGCTCGTGCACCGATCGCGGCAAAACAGGCGGCGGCGGATGCCATCCGCATGCTCGCACCGCGCGCCGAGGCCACGGGTGTGCAGCTCGAGTGCAGCGCAGGCGATGACGTCGTGTTCGTCGATGGACCGCGCCTCACGCAACTGATCGGCAACCTCGTGTCGAACGCGCTCAACGTCACGCCGACAGGCGGCCGAGTCAGCGTGACGCTTGCCCGCACGGCGGATGGCTCGGCGCTTTCCGGTACTATATCTGACACCGGGCCCGGGATTCCGCCGGAGCTCATGCCCCATCTCTTCACGGCGTTCTGGCGTGGTGAACGCCGCGATCGCGATGGCGTGGGGCTTGGCCTCTGGATTGCGCGCGCGATCGCCGAGGCCCATGGTGGTGATCTCACGGCCGTGTCACGTCCAGCGGAGGGCGCTGTGTTCTCGTTCATCCTGCCGTTCGCCGATCGCGAACGTCGTCCCGAAGACTGATGTCACCCGCAACACTGAGCGCCGCACCTGCGCGCATCCTGGTGGTGGAAGACACCTCGTCGTACGCGGAGGCCCTTCAGCAGACGCTCGAGCTGGAGGGGCACACGGTGCTGCTGGCCGGCCGCGCGATGGAAGCACTCGCGCGGGCGCGCGCCGAGCCGCCGGATCTCGTGCTGCTGGATCTCGGGCTGCCTGACAAGGACGGGTACCACGTGTTGCGCGAGCTGCGTGCGCGCGGCGTCGAGTGTCCTGTGCTCATCCTGTCGGCGCGGTCGCTGGAGGCCGACAAGGTCGAGGGCTTCCGACTCGGCGCAGACGATTACGTCACCAAGCCGTTCGGTGCCCTGGAGCTGCTTGCGCGCATTTCGGCCCTGCTGCGCCGGACACGCCGCGCGGCGCCTGCGGCAGCGGCAGTGGCAGAACTGCCGGCCGGCGTGATACGTGTGCTCGACGACCGCGAGCTGAAGGATCGCTATGCACTCACCGAGCGGCAGATCGCAGTCGCACGGCTGATTGCCGAAGGCTGCACGAATGCGGAACTCGCGTCGCGCCTCGGGCTCAGCTTCTTCACAGCGCGCAACCACGCCGAGCAGGTGATGCTCAAGCTCGACGTGGCGAATCGTGCGGCGGTAGGGCCGATGCTGCAGGAGAGCGTGGTCATCGCTGACCGTAGTCGCGGCGCGGGACCGTCCTGAGATACGCGTGGATCGCCGCGATCTCGGTGTCGTCGAGTGATCGCGTGAACGTCCACGGCATGCCATCGTTCACGTGGCTGCCGTCGGGGCGGACGCCGGTACGCAGCAGCCGGGTGAAGTCAGCGAGCGAATAGTGACCAATTCCCGATGGTGTGAGGTTCGCCGCCGCCGGCCAGTCCGGAGGCGCTCCGGGCGGCTTTCCGCCTGACAGTCGTTCGCCGTGGCATCCGGTGCAGGTGCTCGCCATGTACTTGCCGTAGGCGGGCGTGCGCTCCGCGACGAGGCGCGCGCGATGTGGCCGGTTGTGGTCGATGCCTGCCGCCGGGTACAGCTTGAAAAGCCCGGCGACGTCGAGCGCCTTAAGGAGCGGTCCTGCGACGGTGGTCGGCACCTGCGCGCTGGAACCTGGCAACTGTCGCGCGTATGCGATGATCGCGCCCAGATCGTCGTCCGTGAGTTCGGTGAACTCGTGTGCCGGCATCAGGCGCAATGCCGAACCATTCGCGCGGACGCCATGCCGGACGGCGCGCTCCCACTCAAGATCGGTGAGTGCGCGCGGCGCAGTTCTGCTGGTGAGATTCGGCGCCGCGAGACGTCCGAGCTCCGGAGAGTCCGCCATGATGCGGCCAGTCAATCCCTCGCCATGACAGTCCGAGCAGAAGCGCGCGCGCGCGAGTCGTGCGCCGCGATCGATCGACGCCTGGTCGCCAGGCACGGTGATCGCGTGAATCGGCACGTCGTAGCGCGTCCGTGCGCGTTTCTCGGCGATCGCAGCGACGACGATCAGCGCGCCGACGACGAGGATTCCCGCGCCTGATGCAAGTCGCACTGTGAGAAGAAGGGCGCCGCGGCGGCGGCGTGGTACGGCGCCACCATTGGTGCCGGATGCGGAAGATCGTGCGGCCATGATTGCCTCGTGAAGTGATCGTCGGAGTGCGGTGCTGTCCCGCACACGATCACGAGTGCGGCATGACTGCGCGCGGGTCGAACGACCTGCGACGAATGACCCATGTCACATGACCCGGTGCGCCTGACCCATGTGCGACGCCGTCGACGGCGCGATTCTCGGCGCACTTCACGCGACGATCACCGCGACCTGCATGTCGTCGCATCACCCGAGTCATTCCAGCTGGAGAGTCTTTATGCATTCCCTCTTTCGCCTCCTGGCCTGCGCGGCAGCACTGACCATGATCGCCGCGTGCAGCGGCGATGACACCACGGCCCCTACCCCGACGCCCATTCCACCCGCAGCAGTGGCGTCCGTCACGCTGTCGCCTGATTCGTCGATCGTTGGTGTGGGTTTCACGCAATCGCTCATCGCCGTTCCGCGCGATGCCGCAGGCAACCCGATGACGGGACGTCAAATCGCGTGGGCATCATCAGCACCCGCGATCGCACGCGTCGACGGCACCGGTGTCGTCACCGCCGTCGCCGTCGGTCGTGCGGTGATCACTGCAACGAGTGGCAACAGAAGTGCACAGTCGCCAGTCCTGGTGCGCGGGATCATCCCGGTCTCCAGCGTCAGCGTCACCACCGCGCTCGACACGCTCGAGGCCTGGGATGATCTGAACCTTGCGGCCGTCGTGCGTGACTCGAACCAGAACGTGCTCACCGATCGTGCGGTACGCTGGACGAGCTCCAATCCGGCGGTGGCACGCGTTGACAGCGTCACCGGCGTGTTGACCGGAGTGGATCGGGGCACCGTCACCGTCACGGCGACGAGTGAAGGCGCGAGCGGCACCGCGTCGCGCGTAGTGGTGATCAAGTATCGATCGCTGGTGGCAGGCACGCAGCACTCGTGCGACATCGCGAGCGGCGGGATCGTCTGGTGCTGGGGACAGAATGGCGCCGAGGGACGCATCGGCATGCCGGCGCTCGGCGCGACGGTGATTTCGTCACAGCCAGTGCGCATTCCGAACTTTGGCCCTGAAGGCATTCGTGCACGCAAGCTGGCGAGCTTCGGCCGTCACACCTGTGCGCTCGACGTGACTGGCAAGGCGTGGTGCTGGGGCGGCAACGGTTGGGGAGCGCTCGGCGTGAGCGCGATCGCGCAGAGCGCCACACCGGTCGCCGTGTCCGGTGGTCTCACGTTCAAGGACATCGTCGTCGGTCCGGAGTACAGCTGCGCGCTCGAACAGGCTGGCGCGACGTACTGCTGGGGACACAACGACTGGCGGCAGTTCGCCATGAACGCGCCGTCGATGAGCGAATCGCCGGTCGCGGTCGCGCCGCAGCTGCGCTTCGCATCGCTCACCGCCGGTTCGACGTTCACCTGCGGCGTCACCACGACCAGCCAGGGCTACTGTTGGGGCTACAGCGGGTGGGGCAACCTGGGTGACGGTGCCGACATCTCGTACGGCAACACGTTCAGTGCGACGCCCGCGCTGATTGCCGGCGGGCATGCGTGGGCGCAGCTCGGTGGTGGACAGATTCACACGTGCGGACTCACCACGGCCGGCCAGGGTTATTGCTGGGGCAACAACGGTGGAAAGCTGGGCAACGGTGGGACGCTCGAGTCCTCGACGCCAGCGATGTTGCAGGGTGCGCCGACGTTCACGAATCTCGCCGTCGGTGCAAATCACACCTGCGCCATCTCGGCGAGCGCCAACGTCTGGTGCTGGGGACTCAATGGCAACGGGCAGGTCGGCCAGGCGGCATCGGAGGTCGTCACGCGTGCCGCACAGGTGCCGACGCTCACGGCCGCCGAAGTGGCGGCATCCGGCATCGCGACGGGCGGCGGCGCACACACCTGCGCGGTGACGGCTGATCGCCTCACGGTGAAGTGCTGGGGCCGCAACGACACCGGTCAGCTGGGCACCGGAAACACGAGTGGTGAGGCAGTTGCCCAGGTCACGCCGGCCACCGTGGTGGGTCAGAAGCCGCTGTAAGTGCTGCAGTCGCCCGCGGCACGGTGTGTGTCGCGGGCAGCTGTCCGTCCGGCGCCGCCGTCGAAATTGTCGAGGTGCGGCGCCGGACGGCGTGGCACCCGATGCTTAGTAGCTGTGACGACCAGCAGAGGACGCCCGTCGCGCGTGGACGAACTACCCGCCAGACCCGTCCTGGGCCGTTCATCTGTCGCCGTCGGTCGCCGCCGGCTTCTTCTCGATCGCACATCGCGGATTCAGGTGCCTCCGACTCCGCGTGCGAGCGTCGCACCGACCTCATGCGTGAAAGACCAGAAGCGTCAGTGCGCGCAGCGGCGTCCTTCCTCTGCCGTCGCCTCGCGACCATACTTCACCTTCAAGTTCAGACCGAGGCTCACCGCGTGGGCGAAGCGCGAAGGATGCTGGTCGGCGGCAAGTACGAGGTGCTTCGCGAGCTTGGCTCTGGAGGTTCTGCCACCGTCTTTCTGGCGCGAGAAACGGCATCAGAGTTCGGTGCCGAACGCCTCGTAGCCGTGAAGGTCCTACGGGAAGACGGAGGCCCTCTCGGAGACAGAACACGATTCTCCCAGGAGATTCGTGTCATGGCCAAGCTGGTGCATCCGAACATCGTGCCCCTCTTCGACACTGGCACGTGGGACGGACGGCCGTACTTCGTCATGCCGTTCGTTGACGGGGAGTCACTGGCCGATCGAATCGCACGCGTCGGGCCCCTTCCGGAAGTCGACGTGATCGCGCTGGCCCGGGAGCTGTGCGACGCACTCGAGTACGCGCATTCAGTCAAGATCGTCCATCGGGACGTCAAGCCGAGTAACGTGCTGATCCACGTGAATGGTCACGCCATGCTCTCCGACTTCGGCGTCGCGCGATGGCTCGAACTCACCGGCGAGGATCGCCCGACACGCTCCAGTGCGGGGGCTCCCGGCACGATCTCGTATGCCAGTCCCGAGCAGGCGGCGGGAGATCGTCACCTCGATGGCCGCAGTGACATCTTCAGTCTCGGCTGCCTCATGTACGAGGCGCTAACCACAGAGTTGCCCTTCACCGGCTCGAGCGCACGCGACAGTCTCCTCAGGCGCCTCGCGGCCGAGGCGCCGACGGTTGCCACACGGCGACCTGACGTCTCTGAAGGCTTGTCGCTGGTGATCGCCACGGCGTTGCGCGGAAACGCAGAAGACCGGTGGCAGAGCGCGCGGGAGATGGCGGAAGCGTTGCCCCACAACACCGCCACGCACCACGCAAGCAAGTCGGCGCGCGCACCGAGCTGGGCACCCGGCACCATCGTTGCCGGTCGATATACTCTGACGACGATACTGCGGACCGACGCCACTGGATGCACGAGCGTCGCCGTCGATCGGCGAATCGGGCGGCACGTGGTGGTCAAAATGTATGTGGCGTCGTCCGGAAGTTCACTCGGACTGACGGAGTTGCTCGGTCGGCTCGACGGCGTGGCGGCGCTGCAGCATCCACACGTACTCCCATGCCTCGAAGTTGCGCGGGAGGGCGAGTGCGTCTATTCGGTGCATCCGCTCATTAAGGATGGGAACCTCATCGACGGCAGCACTTTGACGAGCGGTGGAACCGCGAGGCTGTGTCGCGTAGCACGACAAGCCTGCGAGGCGCTGCAGTTCGTCCACGACAGGCAGCAACTGCACCTCAATGTGAAGCCGACCAACCTGCTGCTCAGCGGAGACAACCTGTTCCTCGCAGACCTCGATTTCCTGCATGGCACAGCGCACCGCGAGACGCGCCGTGGTGCGACGGACCCGCACGACTACTGCAGCCCCGAACATCGGAACGGTGGCGCCGTGGACCGTCGGGCCGACGTTTTCAGCCTCGGGCGGAGCCTGCGCGTTGCACTGGTGCGCACGGCCGGCACGGCACCGGAACGAGCACAGCTCGACCGCGTTCTCGACCGCGCATGCTCGATCGACCCGAACGAGCGCTGGAGCAGGGTGTCAGAGATGGCGTCTGCGCTGCCGCAGTGACTCGGCGCCGAGGCGCATCTCCAATTCGTACCACAGTCATCCACACTTCTCTCCGACACCGACCATGACGAACGGCGAATCGACCAACCCACGCGACGACTCCACGAACCGCGCGGCGCCGAGACTGCCATCGGTCCGCGAATTGCGTCGCGCCGCCGAGGCTCTGGCCGGCGTCGACGATGCGGCTGACCATTGGATCCTGGTCCAGCTGAATAGTGAGTCACCGACCGTCCGCGCAGACGTGTTCGACAGCGAAGCCCAGGCGACAAATGTACGCGACACGCGGGCGGCCAGAGGCGAGGCATGGGCCATCGTTCCCGGGCGTGGCGAAGAACCTGAGGTCAGTAGTACGGCGGGGCAGGAGCCGTTCTTCTGCATCCTGCATGGCGAGCGCTCACCAATGGCACTCGAAGTCTATCGGGACGTGGACCGCAGGTCGATTCGCAGCATCGAACTCGCCGTCCATTCAGAAGATGCGGGGACGGCGCGCACGGTGCTCGTGCCACTTCCTGAGCTGGATATCGATGGGCGCCCGGTCGGGAAACCTGACGCGCTCTTCTTCTCGGTCGAGGCGCTGGACAAGTACCTTTTCCCGCACCTGGTGAGTGTGTACGGTGTCGACGGTGCCAGCGCGTTCCGCGCGTCCGTACTTGAGAGCCTTCGGCGTTCCTTCCCGGATCCGGACTACAGAGTACTCGTGTGACTTCACGGGCGCGGCCATGGCCTTCAGCGCTTGCTGATCGAGTCACGCAGGCGTCGGAACTGCTCCGTGCTCCGGTATCTGCTGAACCAGCGGTCGCCCTGAACTAGCGCCCAGCCGCTCGGCCTCGCCGTCAGGTAGTTGCTCAGCGACGACACCACGCGAGCGGTGTCACCGGCGACGCCATAGACGAAGGCCTCCTGATAGAAGAGGTTGGGGTCGTCGGTCGATCGGATGGCGCGACTCGCGCGAAGCACGCGGTAGGCACTGTCACGCAGACCGCTGCGAGCAATGACCGCGGCTACCATTGCGCGCCGGAACCACCATGTGACATCGGTGGTGGAGTCTCCAGCCTGCATCGTCGTCGTACGCATCTCGACCCAGGCCGAGTCGATCGCCGACTTTCCGCGCGCGACGCTGCCCATGATCGACAGCGTACACTGCTGAAAGCTCGCTCGCTCCGGGTACGCCTCCCGGCCACCGCGACAGCGCCGGTCGGCCTGATCGAACGCCTCCATCATCAGGTAGCTGCTGATTGCGCGCTCCTGAACCTCGGGGCCAAGGGTCAACCATGGATCGGCACGCTCGGCATTCTCGATTGCGGTGGTGGCCGCTGCCGCATCGCCGCGTCGCGACCGCATCGCGGAGATCGTAATCCACGCACGTGCGCGCTGCTCGTCCTGTCGCACGACGTTCGTGAGATCGACGCTCGAAGAGTCGTATAATGCCTGCGAATCGATGCGCCGCGACGGTGCAAAGCTCAGCTCGAAGCGCACGGTTCCGCGCAGTTCGAGCGCGTCGATGCTTCGCGGTTCGATGGCGAGCGCGCTGTCGGCCAAGGCAAGGGCCTGGCTGCGCCAGCGCAGACACACCTGACGGCACTGATTGAGCGTGGAGTCCGCAACGACTCGGGCCCGCGCCTCGTATAACCAGCCGATCGCCACTCGGGGCGCGTTCCACCGCGGATCGCGAACGAGCGCTGAACGGTAGAGCGAGTCAGCGTTCGAGAGCTCCGGATCGGCCAGGCGCACATGCCCGGCTGCGAGGCGCAGCTCCGCGTCCCGCTGCAGCGCTTCCGCCATTCGGAAGTCGGCCCAGGCCTCCGCCGGCACAGTGCTCCGTGGGCTCACGCCCGGCTTGACCCGTGTGCCGAGCGCCCGGCGCAGCCTGGTTGCAATCTCTCCATTCACGGCGCCTCGCAAGTGGTCGAGATCACCCGAGTCGGCGCTCACCTCGAAGCGTTCACCACCAGCCGCGGGATCGCTGACGTCGTTCACCCGCACCGTCAGCCTGAGCTTCGCCCCGAGCTGCTCTAGCGCGCCCGTCGCAACGAGCTGGATGCCGAGTCGGTCCTGAAATGTGCTCAGAGGCACGCGCGCGTCGCTCGCCGACTTGCCGATCTCGAAGGAACTGACACGCAAGCCCGGAGCGAGCGTCAACGCATCGATCAGTTCATGCGTCAAACCCGTTGCGAGCCAGCCATAGTGCGAACCGCGCGTGAGATCCTCGAACGGCAGGACGACGATCTTCGGCGTTGCCGCGGGGCCAGCCGACTGGTCGTGCGGAATCAGCTTCCACGCTGAACTGACGAGGATCGCTGCAATCGCAATTGCGCCAAGCACCTTCGCAGGCCCGCGGCGAGACGACACCCGAGATTCCGATTCGCCGAGCGACAATGCATTTAGCGAATCCAGCGCATCGGAGACGGCCACGACGGACGGCGGCCGTTTCGCGGGATCATGCGCGACGAGCGACTGGATGAGTGACGTGAGGTGCCGCCGGAACTGCCGCGAACCGGTTCCGCTGCGCGTGAGGGCGCCATCGATCTGGCGAGCGGCACCGCCGCCTGACGTCCCGGGAAGCGCGCCCGCGAACATTTCCTGCGCGATACGCCCGACGGCGAAGATGTCGCTGCGCGGATCGCTGACAGCGCCGGCGGAGACCCGCTCCGGACTCTGGTATGGGGCAGACATCGCTCCCGGTGCCGCTGGCGGTTCGAGGCGGTCGTCAGTCCGGATCATGCGTGCATCGCCGAAGTCGCCGAGAATCGCGCGCCCTTCCACGACGACGATGTTCGCGGGATGGACGTCGTTGTGCATCAAACCCACTGCGTGCACATGCGCCAGCGCCGCACATACGTCGCGGAGGAGCACGAGCTTCTCCTCCGTCGTCAGCCGTGCCGAGATAAGCACGTCGCTCAGAGTGCGCGATCCCAGGAGCGGCATCGTGTAGTACGAGACACCGCCAGCAACTCCGGCATCGAGCAGCGTGTGGATCCGCGGATGAGACATCGCGGCGAGGTGCTGGACCTCGCGGTCGAACTCGCTGATGGCCGGTGCCGCCTGCGCGTTACACGCCTTCAACGCCAGAGGACGGACCGACCCGTGCCGCCTCGCCATGAAGACGGTGGAGGTTTCACCCACGCCCAGGACTGAGACGATATCGAACTCGTCCTTCAGCGCCTCCCGCAGCCTTACTTCTACGGTCGCGATATCTGCGCTCGGCTGGAATGCTGCGTGCATTATGGACGAGGTGCGAGGACGCGGACTGTTCGCATGCAACGGGGTCTGCTGACGCTCACCGCCGTGCTAGCGGCATCTGATGCCGGAGCTCACAACCTTCTGACGAGCGGAGCGCCAAAGCGGAGTCTCAACTTAGCAGACCGGACTGCGTTCCACATGTAGCCGCCTTAGCTCCACCCCTCGAACGCCAGCTCCTGCGCATCCGCGACACCCAGACGCACCACTTCATCGGTGCCGGTCATGATGTTGCGATAGTCACCGCCACCCCAGTCGCCGGTGTTGGCGCGCATCCTCCATTCACCGTAGCCGGTCGAGCCGCGCGGGTTCGGATAGAGCACTGCCCACCCGCGTGCCGCCCACGTCTGGCCAGTCGCGCCTGGCCCACCGTTGCAGCCATTCGTCCACGCACCAGTTGGCCCGCCGTGCGCCGACACGATCGTCGGCACGCGCGTGCCGTCCTGATAACCCACGGGCAGCAGCAGAATCCCTGCCAGTCGCCCCACTACTATCGGTGCGGTGCGGCGCGGTGCAATGGCCGTCGAGCTTTATCGCTCGGGTCGTTTTCGAAGGAGCGTCAGTCGCCAGCAGTCCGACATTCGTTGGGACCACAATCGTTGCGACGCTAATGACCGGATGGTCATGGCCACTCTTCCGGCAAGTGCAAAGAGGGTCGACGGTCTGAAGTCAACTTTAAAGTGCACTGATCAACGACGAGGAGCATAGCGTGCCCGGGATGCTTCAACTGGCCGTCTTCGAGAACCGGTTTATGCTGAGCGCCAGCGTGCCAGCGGCCATCAGCGAGAGCACGAGCACATCGCGCCAGAGCGCCTGAAACGATGCCCCGCGCAGGAGAATTCCCCGCGTCGCATCGAGAAAATAAGTAAGCGGTACCAGCGCACCTACCCACTGCGCCGCCACCGGCATCGCTTCGCGAGGAAACACGAAGCCGGACAGCAACATGCTCGGAATGAGCATCAGCGTGGCGAGCTGTTGCGCCTGATTCTGCGTCTGCGAGAGAGCAGAAATCAGCAGTCCGACGCCGAGATTGGCGGCGATGAAGACGCCGGCAATGGCGTAGAGCGCAAGCAGCGATCCGCGGAAGGGGACGTTGAAAAACAGCTTGCCAAGAATCAGCACGTTGGTCAGCTGGATATACCCGATCAGCACGAACGGAATCATCTTGCCGAGCAACATGGACGTCTTGCTTATCGGCGTGACGATGAGCTGTTCGAGTGTCCCTTCTTCGCGCTCCTTGACGATCGCCATCGCCATGATCACACCAAGCGACAAGGTCAGCAGCAGCCCGCATATGCCGGGAACGATATAGGTGCTGCTGCGCAGCGCAGGATTGTACCACGGGCGCACACTGACGTCGATCACCGGCGTGTGACGTGCACTGGCCGGATCGAGCTTGGCCGGCAGGACCAGCGCAGCCAGTCGCGCGCCGCTGAGCGCAGCCGCCGACTGCATTGGATCCGCGGCATCGATGATGACCTGCACATGCGCAACGTGCCCGGTTTTGAGCGACCGCGCGAAGTCCGGGGGTACCACGATCGCCGCACGGGCGCGACCCAGTTGTATGGTCGTCGCGAGCTCCTGGCGACTACGCACAACGCCCACAATGGCGAAATTCTGCGTCTGTGCCATGGTCTCGACGAGGTGGCGGCTTTCCGGCGTGTGCGACTCGTCGTAGACCACGGTCGGCACGTGCCGGACTTCAGACTGGACCGCGTAGCCGAACAGGACGAGATACATGGCCGGAATGACGATCAGCATTGCCAGCGTCAACCGGTCGCGCCTGATCTGCAGAAATTCCTTTCGAACCATTGGCCAGATCAGCGCACCGTCGATGCGACGCAACAGGGATTGTGATCTCACGTGAGCACTCCTTCGTCACGCCGCTGCAGCGAGATGAACACATCCTCGATAGTTTCCTGGCCGAACTCCCGTGTCACCTCGTCCGGCGTTCCAATCGCGATCAGACGACCGCGCGACAAGAACGCGATGCGCTGACACCGTTCGGCCTCGTCCATGTAGTGCGTCGTGACGATCACCGTGGTACCGCATTCGGCGAGCGTGTAGATCGTCTGCCAGAATCGACGTCGTGCTGCGGGGTCAACGCCAGCGGTCGGCTCGTCGAGAAAGAGCACCGGCGGCTTGTGCGCCGTGGCGCACGCGAGGGCGACACGCTGCTTCCAGCCTCCGCTCAACTGCCCGACAAGCTGGCTGGCACGTTCGATCAGCCCGAGTTCGTGCAGTACGGCGTCACAGCGTGCAGCGCCGGTGCTGCCGGAGACGCCGTACAGCGACGCATAGAATCGAAGGTTTTCGCGGACGGTCAGATCGGGATAGAGACCGAATCGCTGCGACATGTAGCCGATGTGGAGGCGCAGCGCATCCGTGTCGTGCAACACATCGAAGCCGGCGACGCTGGCGGCGCCGGAGGTTGGCGCGAGTAGCCCGCAAAGCATGCGAATAGTGGTCGTCTTTCCCGAGCCGTTCGGGCCGAGCAATCCGAAGACCTGGCCTCGAGGAATCTGTAGATCGAGTTTGTCTACGGCCATGTAGGTTCCGAATCGGCGAGTGAGCGACTGGGTGCTGATGGCGTCGGTCACGGCACAGGCCCGGCGACGGTGGTCGGTGCCCTGGTCGACGCCGGAGTGTGCAGCAGATCGAAACGGACCGTGATA
Organism: Gemmatimonadaceae bacterium; assembly: GCA_014379355.1. Lineage (GTDB taxonomy): Bacteria > Gemmatimonadota > Gemmatimonadetes > Gemmatimonadales > Gemmatimonadaceae > JACMLX01. The sequence continues at coordinate 674 of JACMLX010000188.1, read as the reverse complement.
GGCAACCCTTCCTTGAGCTGCTTGTGTGGATCATGCAGTGCGAGCTTGACGCCGAACATGAGGTCCGCGCGCTCCTCCTCCGTGAGCGCGATGCGCGGCGTGTACTCGGCCTGCGTACTGATCGAGCTGATACGGCTTGCGAATGCGTCTTGCGTCCGGCCGTCGAGCCACGCCGCGGCCTCCTGATTGACCCGAATGACGGGCAGCACCGATTGGTTGACATATACCCGCACACACGGCGCGTCGACGTTGGCGATGGTGACGACCGCTCGACCAGCGCTCGCCAATTCGCCGACTTCGACGTACGCCGCGGTGATCACACCGGCGACGGGCGCGATCAGGATGAGTTCATCGGCCTGCGCGCGCGCGGCGTCGAGGCGGGCGCGCGCGCGTGATCGCCTGGCAGCCGCGATGAGCAAGTCCTGACGACTTGCCCCCGCAATGAGCAGTGCGAGCGCCTGTCTGGCCTGCTCGCGGAGTGCAGCGGTGCGCGCGGCCTCTGACTGCAACGCGTCGTACTGCTGCGCGGCGATGTCTCCGTGTTCCGCCATCTCGGTCATGCGGGTCATGTTGGTCGCGGCATGCGTCGCCGACGCTGTCGCTGCCGCCAGCGCGGCCTGGGCTTGGGCCACGACCTGAGGACGCGGCCCGCGGCGAGCGTCGTCCTGCTCCGC
>JACMLX010000187.1 GCA_014379355.1 Gemmatimonadaceae bacterium | reverse complement strand
GCCTGAATTGCCGCATGCGGTCCGCGTCGTGCACGGCATCGGCATCGTGAACCTGGTGCCTGAAGGAGCGCCCGACAAAGGCGACGCCCTCGCACAGCTCGTGAAGGCACATGGCCTGCCCGGTGCATTGTTCATCGGCGATGAGCTCACGGACGAACCGGCGTTCCGCCGCGCGGGGGAAGGGAACGGCCTCGGCGTGCGGGTCGGCCGGTGGAGCGGTACCGCAGCGACGTATCACGTGCCGACGCAGCTCGACATCGACGCGGTGCTCACGGAGTTGTTGATCGGCCGTACCAGGCCGGCGCGTTCAGGCGAGCCGGCGAGTCTGTCCGCGCCGACGTACGATGGCGGCTCGTAACCGACGCCCTTCCGTTACCAGGGCCCGCATCAGGCCACCGGCCACTGCCGACACCGGCGACTGGACCGTGAATGCCGCCGCGATCGCATACAGCGTGCGAATTGAGAAGGTCGCCTCTGCGCTGATGGCGTAGATCGGCTCCCAGGCGTGCGGCCTGAATTTCGACTTGAAGCGTTCGAGACCATCGAAGTTGTAGAAGCGTCGGCCGTGCAGGCGCACGAACGTGAGCAACGCGCCGAGCCACGCCGGATTGGTGGCCACGGCATCGTCATCGACGTGCTGACGCAGGGGCACGAGACCCATCGTCACGTATCCCGCTCCATCGGCCGCGACCGCGCGCATCAGGCAATCGAGCAAGGCCTCGATGGTGCCGTTCGGCGCGCCATCGGTGCGGACGAACTGCTCCACCAGCCACCCGCGTCGCGCCGACACCGGCGAGGCATTGATGAAGCCGACCACCTGTCCGGCGCGTTCCGCCACGAACAGGCGACGTCCTTCGAGGTCGTGCAGCGTATGCGGCTCGACGAGGAAATGCAGCGTCGGCATGCGTCGCGTACGAAGCCAGCGGCGCAGGCAGTCGCGCAGTCGCTCATCGCCGGAGGCGCGCGCCGGGTCCCACTCACTCACCGACACTCCCTTCTTCGCGGCGCGAGCCATCTGCGCGCGCAGCGACGGCGTGCGAGCCGGAATCTCGCTCCAGCACGCCGGATTCCAGACGGGTTGTGCGCCGAGAACGACCGTCGTGTAGCCGGGCGCGCCATGCAACAGCTCGAAGACGCGACCCGCGGCGCCGAAATAACAGGCGCGACAGCCGAGCGATTTGACGAATGTTTCCCATTCCTCGACCACCGCCGGCAGTCGATCGCCGGCACAGATCGGGGCGCCGGCCACGATGCAGCGGCGGTGTGTCCGCACGTAGCCCACCACGGCGTCGCCATCGGCCGAAAACCAGTGTGTGATGCCATCGTTCACGACCTGATAGGCCATCGCATTCCAGCCGTGTCGCAGCGCCAGCGCGCGCGCCTTCTCAACGGCGTGAGCACGCTCCGGACTCCGGGCCTCGCGATGACGAGCATCAGAAGATGACATGCTGCTTTAAGCTACTCGTGCCATGGGAGTAGACTTGCCGCATGACGGACGGACTGCGAATCGCTGTGCTGGGAGCGGGATACATCGGAGCAGCGTTCGCGAGAGCGGCCGCTGCAGACAGGCGCCATACCGTCTACGCGGTTCGTCGCACGGCCGTCGAGAGCGCCGACGGCGTGACCTGGTTGCGTGGCGACGTCGCGAGTGGTGCGATCGAGAATCTTCCGACGCGACTCGACGGTATCGTGCTGACCGTGGCGCCATCGCGTGGCAGCGATGCGTACGATGCCACGTATCCACCATGTGCGACGGCGGCGGTCGCGCTGGCACGCGAGAGCGGCGCGACCCGACTGGTGTACACGTCGAGTACGGGCGTGTACGGCGGGCGTGACGGCGCGTGGGTGTCGGAGACGACGACCCGGCTTGGTGTCGGCGGCACGAACGCCGCGCTGATCGCGGCGGAGGACATCATTCTCGACGCCGGGATTCCTGCGTCGACAGTGCTCCGTGTGGCGGGCATCTACGGACCGGGTCGCGATCCTCGTGCGCGGATGATGAATGCCGCCGCGCTGCCGCAACGTGGCGAGTACTGGACCAATCTTGCGCATCGCGATGATATCGTCGCGGCGCTGCTGCATGTGCTTTCGCTGACGCATCCTCCGCGCGTGCTCAATGTCTCGGACGGATCGCCGCGACGTGCGGCCGATGTCGCCGCGTGGCTGTGCGCAGACGCGGGGAGAGACCCGGCGTCGCTGGTGTTCGGCAACGACGCAGGGCGCAGCCGGAATGACCAGCGGGTGAGCAACGCCGCGCTGGTCGCGACGGGCTGGGCGCCGACGTATCCGTCCTTCCGCGACGGCTTCACGCTCGGACTCTGAGTCCGAACGTTCGCCGTTCCGGCGTCATCACGATGCCGTTGGTCTAGCACACTTCGTGCATTATGTTTTACGCAGTTGCCAGACATAGAGCCTCGCACGAGGCACCTTGGCGGGCGGAACGAAAGTTCTGTCAGTCGAAGGCGCGGATGACATCCTCACGGATCGTCGCTCGCGCCTTTTCCGTTTCAGCCGCGCTGTTCCGGCGCGCGTCGAGCGGAGCGTTCGAAGGGTAGCGCGCATGCGCGCTCCGGAGGGCGACGGAACCCTCTGAGTTGGCTGCAGTCATAACTTTCCAGCGCGGACAACGCGGAGAACGAAGTGGGGCAGCAACGGGAAACCGTTACTGCCCCACTTATCGTTTCCGCTTCGCTGTGCGCCTCGGCAGCGCCCATCGTCCTCATCACAACCAACCGGCACGGCAGCCGTGATGTCCCACACCAACGCTGTATCGCTCCGTACACCCACTCAGTGACTTCGTCTGTGTCGTTTTGGGCCGCCACTCTATCGTCACCTTCCATGTCACCGCCCTTGTCCCCGGGCATTCCAGCCACTGCGGCGAGAACACCTCCAGGAAACACAAAAGGCGCGAAGCTGTGCCGACTGGCACTGCCTGCGCCTTCTTCTCGCGAACCCGATGCTCGCTCGACAAGGGTGAAACCGATGCTCCGGCCTCATATGTGACCACAACTGCACAACGTCTTACAACTATGGGGGATGGTGCAACAATCGCGCCAGCCCCCCTGCCGGAATTCAGCGGTCCATACGGTACAGATCGGCATCGGGCGAGCCTTCTCCAAGGCATTCTGCCGTCAGCAGCTCGGCCGCGATCGCGCTGAAGGTGATCCCATTGCCACCGTACCCGAGCGCAAAGAGAAAGCCAGGATAGCGCGCGTCACGACCGATGAATGGCAGGCCGTCCTTCGTCTCGGCGAAGGTGCCCGCCCACTCGAAGGCGGTCTCCGTGGCAATCGACGGCAACAGCCTCGCGAGGCGCTCCTCGAGTTTGCGGGTTTTGGTCGGCAGCAGTCGGTCGCGCCACGCGGCGTCACGAAATGGCACATCCTCGCCGCCGACGATCACGCGCCGGTCATCGGTCGTGCGCATGTATGTGTACGGCCGCGCCGACTCCCAGACGAGGCAGCGATCATCCCACGCGCCGAAATGTGTCAGGCGCTCGGTGGCGAGGGCGTACGTACTGTGCAGCGTCACAGAGTCCTGCGCGAGAAATTTCGGCAGGTCGTATCCCGTGGCACACACGGCACGTCGTGCGTCGATGTGGACGCCGTTGTCCGTCAGCAGCCGGACACCGCCCGCCCGCTCCTCGTATCCGCGCGCGTTCGTCTGCTCGTACCATCGCGCGCCGTTCGCAATCGCGCGCGCGAGCAGTGCACGTGTGAGCGCGAGCGCATCGATCTCACCGGCGGGCTGACTGCGAATGGCGCCGTACGAGGGGAAGCCATATCGCGCCTTCACCCGCTCGCGCGGCCACCATTCCGTCTCGATGCCGATCGCGCTCCGCGCGTCGGATTCGGCGCGCAGGCGTTTGGCATCGCGTCGGGTCGAGGCGAGGTACAGACTGTGTCGTGGCTGGAAGTCGCAGCCTTCCAGCGGTGCGACGAGCTGTGCGAGCTGCGTCACGGCACGAGCGGAGGCTCGATACGCGCGAGCCGCCTGCTCCTTGCCGATCATCTCTCCCAGTGCGATCAACTCGACATCGATTTCATATTGCAGCAGCGCCGTACTCGCTGCCGTGCTGCCAAGTCCTGACTCGCGCCGGTCGATGATCACGACATCGCGTCCAGCCGCAGTGAGCGCGTCCGCCACCAGGGCGCCGGTCACGCCGGCACCGCAGATCACGACATCGCACTGTTCAGGGGCTGCAAGGGTGGGACGGGCCGGCGCAATGCCGTTGTTCGCGAGCCAGAATGGCGTACCGGAGTGCAGGTTCATCGAACGCTCATGTGCAGGAATTGCGCCCGTCCGACTGGGCGTGCTGCTGACGCTGGCACAAATGATGCCACTGTGCGATATCTCTGCCATTCGAGAGCAGATGCTTGTACCTGGACGCGCGGACTTCGGGTTCGCTAGTCGAAGGCGATTGCCGGCCACATGGCCGGTCGTCGCCTTTTTCGTTTCGTTACATGCTGTCCTTCGGCGCAATCCTTGGCGCGCAGATCGAAGGCGTGTACCGAGTGCCCTGACAGCGTGCCGTCGCGCGAGGAGATGTGTTCATGAAACTTCGACTGATACTGCCTGTTCTCGGTCTGGCACTTGTCGGGGTGCTCGCCTACTCGTACGCCGGAGCTGGTCCGATCGAGCAGGCGACCGAGGGTGGCACGCCCGTCGGCGACGCGAGTCGCTCCCCCGTCGCGACACCGGTTGGACCACGGGCGCAGGTGCGCTTCGTGAACGCGATGCCCGGCAGTCCGGCGCTGGAACTCGGCCATGATTCACTGATGCTTTTTTCGAACGTGGTGTTCGGCGCCGTGTCGCCATTCAAGCCGGTGGCGCCAACGCGATTTCGATTCACACTGCGAGGACCCGCAACGGTGGGCTTCGATGCGGCGAGCGTCATGACGCTCGTCGCCAACGAGCACTATTCCATCCTCGCGGTGCCGGACACACTCGGTCGCATGACGGTGCGCGTCATTCGCGACGACCTCGCCCCCGATTCAGGCATGGCGCGCATCAGGCTGATCCGAGCCACGCCGCGACTCGACAATGTGGAGTTTGCCATCGTCGGGCAGGATGAACCGCTGTTCCGGGCGAAGACAGAGTCCGGCGATGCGCACTATCGTGATGTGTCACCGATGACCGCTGGATTTCGCGTCCGCGGCGGTGCGGATGGCGCAACGCTGGTATCGCTGAAGAGCATGGCTCTGGTGGCCGGCAGCACCTACACGTTCGTGCTGACCTCACGTCCGCAGGGCGCCGTCACGGCGATCGTGTTCTCCGACCTGGCGGATGAATCCCCGCGTCCAGTCGCCGTTGCGCAGCAGTGACCAAGGGGCGCTTGCGTGATGTGAGGCCCCTGCGTTAGTTGGCACTGTCGCGGACAGCAGGACATGGATCCGGGCACACTTGGCGGACGGGACTCAGGGCTCGTCAGTTGAAGGCGCGGGCGATTCCACATGGTGGATTCGTGCGCGCTTTTCATTTTATCCAGGCTGCGCCCGGCGGGGCGCGAGCTGTAACGGAGGCGCCATGTACAATTCAGTCATTCATGGCCAGTTCGCCGAAGAGCTGGCCGAGCTGCATGATGGAAGCATCAGTCTTTTCGTCACCTTGCCGGTCTTTCGCGGCTTGATGCTGTCGGCACCGCTGGCCGCGTCGCTTCACACGTTCGAAGCATTGATCGGAGAACATCTCGCGTATCTCGACAGTATCCTCGGCGACGTGCTCGTTCGTGGCGATCGGGCCGATGGCAGCCTCACTCGCTCGCTGTTTCACTCGCTGGCGCATATCCGGATGCGGCCTGCCTCAGCGTCACGCGATGAGGAAATTGCAGGCGTGGTCGAACAGGCGCAGCTTTTCCTGATGGGATCGTGCAGCTTTGCCCTGCGGTTTGCGCGTCAGGCGGGCGTCGATCGTTCGGTGCACGTGCTCGAGGAATCGATGTCGCGGATTGGCACGTTCGCACTGCAGCTCGTATCGCCGAACGGTGAACGTGACATCGTGCCTTCGTGGTCCGATGCCGTCGCCTGACGAGCCTGGTACTCGCGATTTCGCCACCCTTGTAGTCGGGAGTTCCACTGAGCCAGTCCCTGCTGGTCCGCGCTTTTCGCGCCTCGCTCTCGCTCCGGCCACGTCTGTTGGCCTGGTCGAGAGCGTTGGTGTCTGCGGATGGCTCGCGCTCGGTGGGCGTACTGCTTATCGCCATGTCGTCGCTGGCATTGCTCGGATGGGTCGCGAACGTCGCCTGGCTCGTGCAACCGTTCGAGACATTTCCCCCATTGCGGCTGGCATCGGCGGTGGGGCTGCTGGTGCTGGGCATCGGCATTGCGACGTCCGCGTATCCGAAGGTGCGCTGGCTCTCGATATGCTGCGCCTTCCTCGCGCTGGTGATCGGCTCGATGCCGATTCAGCATGCCGAGGGGCTGAATTGGCTCTGGAACACGCTGGGCAGCGTGCGGTCGCCGACGTCGATCAACTGGCACGGGGAGGAGCCGTCGCAGGATGCGCTCTCGAGTGCGGTGTTCGTCTTTCTCGGTGGGGCGGGGCTGCTCGCTATCCTGGCGAGGAATCGCGGTCTGTGGTCCTCGATCATCCTGGCAGCGTCGGGCGGCGTGGTGATGCTGCTGGCGACAACGGTGATCGCCGGACAGGCGCTCGGCTTTCTCGAGGGCGTGTCGTTCGGTCCACTTCTCGGATCCTCGCTGCAATCGACCATCTGCGCCATCGTGTTCGCGACGCACTTCAACGTGTTGGCGTGGACCAGGCATGCGGGCTTCTCGCCGCCGCCAGCATGGCTCCCACTCTCTGTTGGGGCGGGCTCGATGGTGACCGTCGTTTTCGTCTGGCGGGCCCTACTCGTCAGTGAGGAGGCGCATCTCGCGGAGCAGAGCCGCGTCGCTGCGCTCGCGACGCGATCGGCGGTCAATCGGCAGATGATGGTTGCCCAGCGCAACCTGCGCCGCATGGCACGTTTCAGTGTGGCACCGGACGAACGCTGGACGGTCGTCACGACACAGTTGGTCGAGGACATCGCAGGGCTCGAGGGGATCGCGTGGACCGACAGTCTCGGACATCCGCGCGGCGGCGACCGCAGTGTCATGACCGGCGCGTTCACGTCGCTCGAGCCGTTGCTTCGCGCCCACGTCGCTGAGTTTCGGCGGCCGACCGACCGGGCCATGTTCCTGTCCGTTCCGGCTGATCCATCACGCGCGTTGATGGTGCTGCCACGGTGCGTGTCGCAGCAGTGCGGCGATCTGTTCGTCGGCGTGGTGAGCGCGTCTGCCATCCTGAATTCCGTGTTGACCGACACGGTACTCGGCTTCGACATGGCGATCGGCAATCAGGACAGCTGGTTTCGTGGTTCGGCGCCCGTCGAGCAGATCAACACACGCTTTCTCGTGACCGAGGACTTGTTTCATGGTGGTCCGGCGTGGCGGATCGGCGTGTGGCCGTCCCCCCGCACTGCAGCCAGCACTCCATCGACGCTCAGTGATCTGGTGTTGCTCCTGGGACTCGCCGTCTCGGTGTTGCTCGCGATCGCGCTGCGTCTCGCGCAGACGCTATCACAGAACGCCGCGCTCGAGGAGCGTGCGAAGATCGACAATGCACTGCGTTCCACGACCGACGGCATGTGGGAATGGGACCTGCAGACGGATGTCGTCACGCGCTCGCCGCACTTGTGGGCGCGTCTTGGCTACGGAACAGGCGCGGATTTCCGTCGAATGAAGGATTGGCTGGCGCTGGTGCATCCGCAGGATCGTAAATCGATGGAAGCGCGCCTCAATGACCACCTGGCCGCACGTGTGGAGGCGTTCGACGCGAGCTATCGGGTGCGAAGCTCCGCCGGTCGCTGGCACGATTTCTCCGACCGGGGTCGCGTGGTGCTCCGCGGGCCGGATGGTGAGCCGTGGCGGTTGCTCGGCATGTTTGCCGACGTGACCGAGCGCCGTCACGCCGAGGAGTCGTTGCGCCAGGCGGAGACGATGAGCACGATGGGTCGACTGGCGGCGCGTATCGCGCATGAAATCAACAATCCGCTGGCGGGCATCCAGAGTTCGTTCCTCCTCATCAAGGACGCGATTCCTTCCACGCATCCGCACGTGAAGTACGTCGGCGCAATCGAGCGGGAGATCCAGCGCATCAGCCAGGTCACGCGTCAGCTGTACGAGACCTATCGTCCCGAGACGGAATCGAGCACCCATGCGCCGGTGCAGACCGTGGTGGGTGATGCCGTGGCGTTCCTCGAGCAGGTGAACCGGAATACCGGTGTCGGCATCGACCTCGAACTGGGCGGAATTGCGGCGGTGGTGAAGCTGTCGGACTCGATCCTCCGACAGTGTGTGTACAACCTGGTGCAGAACGCGATCGAAGCATCGCCACCCGGATCCCGGGTGCGCGTGCGGGGGACGATCGACCGCGACGAGTTCGTGCTGCGCGTGAGTGATCAGGGCGAAGGGGTACCGCTGGATCTGCGGGAGAGCATCTTCGAACCGTTCGTGTCGACCAAGGCATCGCAACTGTCGACGGGCGGGATGGGCCTGGGGCTGTCGCTGGTGCGCCGCGCGCTGGATGCGTCCGGCGGGAGTATCGACGTGATTGACGCGGAGGGAGGCGGCGCTGAATTCGTCGCGCGCATTCCGCTCGTGGGATCCACCGTTAACGGAGTGACTGCATGACGCGCGGCCGCATTCTGATTGCCGATGACGAACCGACGTTTCTCGAATCGACGGCCGACCTGCTTCGCCGGGAGGGATACGAATGCCTGACTGCGCCCGACGGTCAGCGCGCCCTCGAGCTGGTGGTCGACGAACAATTCGACCTGCTGATCACGGACCTCGAAATGCCGGGCAACAGCGACCTTGCCCTGGTGCGGCGTGTGGCAGCGGTGCGGGGCGGGTTGCCGGTCATCATCCTCACCGGCTTTCCGAGCGTCCGCTCGGCGGTGGCGAGCATCGAGCTGCCTGTTGCGGCGTATCTCACGAAGCCCGTGCAATTTCCGGAGCTGCTCGAACGGGTGCATGCGTCGGTGACGCGCTTCCGGTCGTTCCGATCGATGCAGGATGCCGAGTTGCGATTGAACGACATGCGCCTGCGCTACGATCAGCTGGCGACACAACGCGGTCCTGGTGCACCGAGTGCGGATACGTTCCTGTCGCTGGCGCTGCGAAACGTCATGGGTTCACTCACCGACCTCGAACAGCTCGGCCGCGCACTGGCTGGCGCGCCGGTGGACGCACATGCGTGCCAGATCATGAACTGCCCCCGCGGATCACAGCTCACGTCGGCGATTCAGCACACGGTCGAAGTGCTCGAGGAAACAAAGCACGCGTTCAAGTCGAAGCAGCTGGCCGAGCTGCGTCAGCGACTGGAGTTGCTGCTGCAGTACAACTGACAGATCGATCAGGAGCGCTGCGCCCGCCGGTGCGCCATCGGTTGAATTAGCACGGTTTTTGCGATTATGTTCAGCAGTACGACACGCTCTGACGATCGGTCAGGGCTCCTTGATGGGCGAGGCTCCGGTCTCGTCAGTCGAAGGCGCGAATGCTCACCGAGAGTCGGTGTGCCATCGCGCCTTTCTTGCGTTCGACCCCAAGCACAGGAGTCCACATGAACTGGGATACCATCGAAGGCAGCTGGAAGACAGCCAAGGGCAAGGTTCGCGAGCAGTGGGGCGAGCTCACCGACGACGATCTCGACGTGATCGCCGGCAAGCGTGACCAACTGGTCGGAAAGCTCCAGACGCGCTACGGCAAGACGAAGGATGTTGCCGAGCAGGAAGTTGCGGACTACGAACGCCGCAATCCCACCAGCGCCGCAGACGGCGCAGAATAAGGAGCTCTCACATGCTGCGTTGGGCCTTCATATTTCTCGTGCTGGCGCTGATCGCCGGCGTGTTCGGATTTGGCGGTGTGGCCGCCACGTCCGCCGGTATCGCGAAAACGCTGTTCATGGTCTTCGTGATCTTTGCCGTGGTGGCGTTGCTGGTCGGTCTCGTCACGGGCAAGAAGATATCGACGTAGCCGCGACCCTCAGCGCAGCAAAGACTGACTGAGCGCGGGTGGAGCGCACGTGCCTGTGTGGACTCGATTCCACATCAGGGCGCGTGTTCTCCACCCGTGTTGTCGTGCCCGGCCACTGCGAGGGCCCGCGTCACCTGTTGCTGCATGTTGCGCAATGACTCCACGGCGAAGCGCGCTTGCAGGCGTCGGCCGACGATGCGGAAGCCGATGCGATGGATCGGATTCGCGATGTGTCCAGTCTGCGAGAATGAGTGGATGCGGAAGCGGATCGCGCCGGTGTCGAGTGTCTTGATGATCTCGAACGTGATCTCGCCTCGCTCGATATGTCCCGCAAGTGTCTGATAACTGTATCCCCACACCGCTTCCGCGCCATGCTCGCCGCTGCGCGTTTCATCGATGACGCGACTGACTCGCACCGGCAACTCGAAATGCATCCACAGGAATGTCGCCGTGAGCAGCATGGCACGGCCGTCGAGTGGCGCCGAGGGATCGAAACGACCGCGAATCAGGCGTGGAGGAGGAAAACTGTATGCGGTGAGGATGGCGCGCGCCTGCGCAAACGACGCGTTGGGGGCCGGAGCGCCGGGCTGCTCCGGCGGCAGTGCAACCTCGCGCGCATCGACATTCCAACCTGCGGCGGCGACATAGCTGTCGCGCTTGGTGAGATCGACCGTGGGTTCCATGCTGGCGATCTCGGTCAGCCGCGCAAGCAGCTCCGCGTCGATCGGGCGCCCATCACTCATGCGCTGGCTGGTGCATCACCGTCGTCAGTCGTCGACAGCGTTTCCGTGGTGATGCTGACTTCCGGCGTGTCGCGCATCCCGGCCAGCGTCGCCAGGCGCTGCAGGAACGTGATCCATACTTCCGTCTGCACCTGCTTGCCGATGCCGAGCGCTCCGTACGCTGCCGCCACCATCGAATCGCGCGACCTGGCCCAGGACTCGATGTTCACATGCAGTGCGCGTGCATCGCTGTCGTGCGCAGTGACACTGAACGTGATGTGTCCCGCCTCCGGATGTCCGTCGAGCGTGACGAGCGTGAACGCAGTCGGGGAGGCCTCCGAGACGCGCACCATGCCATTCCATGGCCCGAGCATCGTGATGTCGTATTCGTCGCCCACGCACATCAGGCCGTCGGTGCCGCTCGTCTTCTCGAAGTGCGCGAGCATTGCTGGCGCCAGCTCGGCGAGATTCCGCTGCATCAGGCGCATCACATCCCGGCCGCTGCTCGCGACGTCGGTCAGCACGATCTCGTACTTTCGATGAAAGACGGCACCGGTGCCAACGGGCAGCGACTGCATGTCGGGTGCATCGAGCGTCTGCGGAACGGCAAGGTCGTGCACACTCGCCGTCGAGCCGCGCACTCGCGATTCGCGCCGTGGTGCTGCCGTCCTTCGCCAGACGATCGCGAGCAGGCCGAGCGCGCCGCTGGCGAGCAGGAGCGGGACTGCGATCGGAATCGAATCCCGCGAGCGCCGTGTTCCGTAGTGCATGTGCAACTCCCTGCAGGAATGCGGTGGTGTGCAACAGCCGCACGCATCACCGTATGCAACGCCCGGGCCGTCGACGTCGATCACCCGGTATGTGTACCCCACTCGCGCCTGCGCGAGTTTCCTTCACTTCATGGAGTATTGCAATGAGCAAACTGTTGCGCGGCGTTGCTGCCGGCTATGGCGCCAAGAAGCTGGGAGGCGGCTGCTTCAGCACCGTGCTCATTTTCCTGATCCTCTGGTGGGCCCTCGGCCATTTCAACCTGTTCCGTTGACATGATGTCAAACACAAAGCCCGCGCGCCGTGTTTCAGGCGCGCGGGCTTTGTGTTGCCGTGACGTTGGCCGACCTACACCGTGTGGATCGGTTCGGGCGTGTGTGTGCGACGCATCCGCTTCACGATCCACAAACCGATCGTGATCGGAATCACGACGAAGAGCAGGATCTTGAGCATCAGCGCAACGGCCAGGCCAAGCAGGATCAGCGTCAGGATCGGAATGCCGAGCAGTGAACCGGCGAGGATCGGACGAAGCGCGAACAGGCGAAGGAATGCAGTGAACATGGCAGCACCGGTGATGAAGGATGTCTGGACTACGGTGACACCGGGACGGAAGTTTCGCCGGGTGGCCGGGGTGAGCGTTGGTGCTGGAGGCCGGCCACGGTGCCGGCGGTGATGATCGTCACTGCGTCCAGGCGGTGTGCGGCGAACGCGGCCTGCATGGCAGCCGCGATGGCCGAGGCGTCGGCGGGTCGTCCGATTGCAACCATCGCGGAGCCGCTTCCACTGAGGGTCCCGCCGAACGCCCCGGCCGCGCGTGCCGCGGTCACGACGGCCGCGTATCCCGGAACCAGCCCCTGGCGATACGGCACGTGCAGGACGTCATCGAGCGCACGGGAGAGCAGGTCGGCGTCGCCCGTCGACAGCCCGTGCACGAGTGCCGCACTGCGCTGCACGGCGTTGACAGCGTCGCGGAACGACACACGATCCGGCAGCACCGCGCGCGCGGACGCGGTGGTCACTTCGAGTGACGGTACCGCGAAGATGAAGGACAGCCATGGATGCACCGGCAGCGACGAGAACGCGTACGTGCACGGATCCTTCGGCGTGGCATCGTCACGTGCCACACCGAGCATGGCGCCACCGAAGACGGCCGGCGCAGCGTTGTCGGGATGTCCCTCGATCTGCGACACGAGTGTGGCGACACCGTCGGCATCGAGCTGCAGCGCGAGTGCGGCATCGGCGAGCGCGGCGCCTGCAACCAGCGCCGCCGCTGACGAACCGAGTCCTCGTGCGACCGGAATGTCCGATGTGACGTCGAAGGCCAGACCGGCCGGCACCGGCACCTCGCGAGATCGGCAGGCGGCGACGAATCCTTCATACAGCAGATCGTCCGTCGGCGCACAGTGCAGCGAGGTCAGCGACCCGCGGCGAATCATCGTCACGTCGCGCGATGACGGATCGATGCGCACCGTGGCCGACAGCCAGCGATCCACGGCCATGCCGACACAATCGAATCCGCCGCCGAGATTGGACGTGCTGGCCGGTACGCGAACCGACGCGTCTGTCCTGCTCACGCGGTCGCCGGTGCGGTACGCAGCACGCGCTCCATGTCGGCGAGGGTCGCGTCGATCTCGATGCTGCGATTGGCGTGCGTGGGCGCCGGGAACAGCTCTCGATGGTAGTGCAGCATCACTTCCGGATCCTTGAGCATGTGGCCCGTGAGCAGCGCCACCACCCGTGCACCGCGCGCGATCGTGCCGTCTCGCACCAGTGCCCGCGTACCGGCGACGCTCGCCGCGCTTGCCGGCTCGCATCCGACACCGCTCGCGTCGATCACCGCCTTCGCCTCCAGTATCTCGTCGTCGGTCACGGACAACACGACCCCGTTCGTTTCCTGGATGGCACGCACCGCACGATCGTAGCTCGCGGGATCGCCGATGCGGATGGCGGTCGCAATGGTCTCGGCGCGCACCGTGTGGCGCGTCGCAAATCCCTCGCGAAAGCTGGCCGCGAACGGCGCGCTGCCTTCTGCCTGCACACACGCCAGTCGCGGGACCGTGTCGATGAGCCCGAGGCGCAACGCCTCGCGCAGTGCCGCGCCGAACGCGGATGTGTTGCCGAGATTGCCGGCCGGCAGGACCAGCCAGTCCGGCGAGTGCCACCGCAACTGCTGCAGCAGATCGAAGATGATCGTTTTCTGGCCTTCGAGTCGCCACGGATTGATCGAGTTGGCGAGATACACGCCGAGGTGTTCCGACGACTCGCGCGCCAGTCGCAGGCAATCGTCGAAGTCGCCGCGCACGAGCAGCGTCTGTGCACCGTACGCAATGGTCTGCGACAATTTCCCGAGCGCCACCTTGCCCTGCGGCACGAGCACGAGGCCGCGCAATCCGGCGAGTGCGGCGTACGATGCCAGCGCGGAGGACGTGTTGCCGGTGGAGGCACACGCGACTGCAGTTGCGCCGATGCGTTTCGCCTGCGTGAGCGCCACCGTCATGCCGCGATCCTTGAACGATCCGGTGGGATTGTGCCCTTCGTGCTTGAGCAGCAGATCCTCCGCACCGGCCCACTGCGCGACGCGCGGACGCGAGAGCAGTGGTGTGATGCCTTCACCCTGCGACACGATCTCCGCATCACCGACACCCGGCATGACCAATTCGCGGAACCGCCAGACGCCGGAATCGTGTGGACTCACACCGTGCGGACCGCGCGATGGAACCAGGCGAGCATCGAACAGCGCTTGCAGTGCAGTGGAGCAGACGGGCGGCTCCGGATGCTCGATGTGCAGCAATCCACCGCACCTCGCACACTCGACCTTCGCGTCGATCGCGCTGAAGCGCGCTGCGCAGGCATCACACACCTGCTCACTGACGCTCATCGCTGCTCCGCCAGTGTGAGCACATCAGTGAAGACACCGGCTGCGGTCACGCCGGCGCCGGCACCAGGGCCCGTGATCACGAGCGGATTCGTCTGGTAGCGGGTGGTCGTGAACGAGAAGAGGTTGTCCGTGCCGCCGAGTGATCCGAGCGGACTGCTCGCGTCGACGGCCACGACGCCGACGCGCACCGTCCGGTTCGTGACGATGATGCGATAGCGCAGTACTTCACCGCGCGCCTGCGCTTCACGTACGCGCTCCGACCACTCGACATCCAGCTCGCCGGCACGCGTGAGGAAATCCGCGAGTGGAAGCTTTCGCATCGGCACCGGCACGAGTGACTCCACCTTGATATCCCGCAGCTCGCCGGTGTAGCCGAGCAGGCGTCCAAGGATCAAAGCCTTGCGCGCGACATCCATGCCGGAGAGGTCGTCGCGCGGATCCGGCTCGGTGTACCCCTTCGCCATCGCCGACTGCAACGCGATGGAGAACTGCGTCCCGCGTGACATCTCGCTGAAGAGGAATCCGAGTGTGCCGGATGGGCAGCCCTCGATCTGCAGGATGCGATCGCCGGATGCCACCAGTTTGTTGATCGTGTCGATGACGGGCAACCCTGCACCGACTGTGGCCTCGTGCAGCATGCGGCGGCCGCGCGAGGCCGCGAGCTTCGCGAGACCCTTGCCGTTGCGGCCACTCGTGACGAGCGGTCGCTTGTTGGCAAGCACCAGGTCCATGCCGGCGGCAATCGCCACCTCGAGCGTCGGTGACGTCTCGGACGCCGTCACGTCCACGACGATCGGACGCTCGAGCGCGTGCGTGGCGATGGCACGCAGCGCGACTTCGTCGGTCGCACGCACGCCGTCGGCCTGTTGTGCGAGAGGTCGGCCGGCTGCTTTCGCCTCGGCCAGCGCCATCAGTTTTTTCGGTGTCAGGCCACGTGGATCGAACACGTAGCCGCTCCGATCGATGACTGCCACGACGCGCACCGGCGCGGTGAGGCGGCCGCCGTCGGGTGTGCGACGCCGTGCCAGCTGCAAGGCCAGTTCGCGTCCGATGAGGCCGAAGCCGAGCACGATCACGTCCGCGTGTTGACGTGTGCCCGCGTCACCACCGCCGATCTTGTCGAGTCGGAACGCCGCATGCACGGCACGCTGCGCCTGCGCCGCCGCGCGCTCGTCGATCACGACGGAGATGTTCATTTCCGAGGCACCCTGCGCGATCGCGACGACGTTGATCCGGCTCAGCGCCAGCGCATCGAACAATCGCGCCGAGACACCGGGCGTACCGGCCATGCCAAGTCCGACGATCGCGAGCGTCGCCACCTTCCGGCGTACCTCGACGCGCTCGATGTCCCGGCGTGCGATCTCGGCGCTGAACACGTCCTTCCAGCGCGTCGCGACTGCCGTGGCCATCGAACCGGGCACCGCGATGCAGAGCGAGTGCTCCGACGACGCCATCGAAATGAGGGACACCGAGATTCCCATCTGCTCGAGCGCACCGAGCGCGCGCGCCGCGACGCCAGGCAGGCCGGCCATGCCGTTGCCGACGATCGTCACCAGTGCCTGGTCGCTGATCACGGCCAGCGCCTTGACCGGCAGCGCCGGCATGCCGCGCTTCGTCACACCGGCCGTCGCGAACGCGGAAATCTCGGTGCCCATTGCCGTCGGATCGGCGAGCGGGCGCAGGAAGAGTCGCGTGTTGGCCGGAAGTCCGATCAGCGCGCGGGGATGCAGGATCTTCGCGCCGTGATACGCCAGTTCGGATGCCTCGCGCACATGCAGCGATGGAATCAGTCGCGCGTCGGGGACGACACGTGGATCGGCCGTGAGCAAGCCCGGCACGTCCTTCCACAACATCACCGTGTGCGCGTGCAGGACACGCGCCATGAGCGTCGCAGTCACGTCGGTACCGCCGCGCCCGAGCGTGACGACGGCGCCCTTCCTGCCGCGTCCGAAGAATCCCGGCACGACGGGAATGAAGCCCTTCTTCACACGCGGCAGGAGCAGCGTCGCTGCGGCGGCCGTCGTTTTCGCGACGTCGGGTGCCGCACTGCCGGCGATGCCGTCCGTGTAGACGAGCTTCGTGGCATCGATGCCGATGGCCTTCAGTTCGCGCTGCTCGAGCGCCGCGACGAAGAGTGCGGCAGCGAGGATTTCGCCGCGTGACATCACGAAGTCGAGCTGCGCCGCCTCGAGCGCGCCGGTGCGGCGCCCGGCGCAGATCTTCGTCGCGTCCTTGAAGACGTTCGCAATGGTGGCGTACAGCGCGGCGCGAGCCGACCCATCACGCGTCAGCCCGGTGGCCACCGCACGATGTCGGCTTTCGAGCGATGCCAGCGTGGCACGCGCCCTGGCCGGCGGACTGCTGGCGGCGATTCCGAGCGCGTCGGTGACACCGCGCATCGCGGAAACGACGATGACCGGGTGTTCACCGCCGTGCGTGGCGATGATCGCCGCGGCGTGACGGAAGGCGTGCAGGTCTGCGAGTGCGGCACCGCCGAACTTGTGGACGGTGATCGGGGGCTGGGCCATGATGGAACGCGGGGTTCGAGACTGGGCAGGGCAGCAGGCAAGATGTGCTGCCCAGGCCCCAGAATCGACCCATGGAACGTCAGGCCGCGCGTTCCGTCGCCTCGGGCGCCTGCAGCGGCATCTCGGTGCTCGCCTGTTCGAGGGCGTCCAGCACCATGGCGTCGAGCTTCTTGCCGCGGTCCTTGTTCAGCAGTGCGAGGGCCGCCTCGATCGGCATGCCGACACGATACGGACGATCCGCGGTGAGCGCCTCGAAGATGTCGGAGACGATGAGGATTCGCGCCTGCAGATCGAGCCCTTCGGCCGGCACTTTCCACGGATACCCGGTGCCATCGAGCTTCTCGTGATGCAGTGACGCCATCTTCGCGAACTCCGAGAAGGCGCGCACCCGCCGCAGGATCTCCCACGTGTGCACTGGATGCGCCTGCATCAGCGTACGCTCCTCGTCGAAGAGCGGGCCGTTCTTGTCGAGGATCGTGTTCGACACACCCAGCTTGCCGATGTCGTGCAGCAGGCCGGCGCGCGACAGGCGCGTGAGCGTGGGTTCATCGGCGTAGAACTTGGCGCCAATGGCGCGTGCCCATCGTGACACGTTCGTGCTGTGGCGATAGGTGAACGGTGACTTGGCGTCGACGATGTCGGCGAAGGATTGCGCCACCAGATCGAGCCCGCTGCTCGGGACGACGCGCTGCGGATCGGAGGGTTCGAGGGCGGTCACCTCGATCTCGGGCGCCGATTCGCGCAACCACTGCCACCACTCGTTGTCCTTGCGCCACTTGACCACGAGGTCGGCCAGCTGCGGATCGAACCACGTCTTGCGGCGATCGCTCACCATCCTCATGGTCGCGTCGATGCCATGCGCGCCGAAGAAGATATCGACGGTCTGCGCCAGGTTCGCGATACGCGCCAGCAGTGGAATGGCGCGCTCCTTCAGGCCTTCGGGATGTCCGGCACCATTCCAGTGTTCGTCGAGCGAATGAATCGCGCTCGCCGTCAGCTCGGGAAACCCCATCTGGCGCGCGATGTTCGCACCGCGTTCGCAGCGAATCGAGATCAGCTCGCGCGTCACGCCGCCGCCGCGTGCGATGCCCATGAAGTGCGAGATGCGGCTGCGGAACCCACCGCTGCCACCGGCCGAACGGAACGTCTCGATCGCCAGTCGGATCTTCTTGTTCGCGTCGACGATCTTCATGCGCGGCTTGACGTCGTGATCGTCGGTGCCGAACAACTCAGTGATGCGCGCGGCGTTGCTGGAACAGCCGGCGTCCTTCAGCAGCATGGCGTAGTACAGCGCGGTCCGGTCCTCGTTGCCAAGTCCGATGCTGTCGGCGATGCGCATGGCGATCATGCAGCTGCGCAGTGTGTGCCCGGCCGGTGCACCCTCGGTGAGATCGAGTGCGTGCGACAACGCCGCCAGCAGTTCGGCGATCGGAATCGCCGAGGTGTCCGCCTGCTGCAATGGCGCGAAGACGGGTGTCGTCGGCCGTGCGGAGGGCGAAACGGTCTGGATCTGAACAGTCATCAGCGTCGGGATCTTTTGGGCACAGGGGCGACACACGCGGGCCGGCGAACGACTGCGAGTGTCGGCCACGCCGGCTGCCGAGCGGAGGACGATCGACCCCCGGAATTCCGCACACTCCACCGCGTCGTAGATTCCGCGCTGGCGTCCGGCACCTTCCGGACACTGCCGCCGCACGGTTTCCGCTGGCGGTCACGAGCCCTTCGCCCCGAGCTGATGTCTCACGCGCTGCTGGTCGGCAAATTCCTGCCGGTGCACCGAGGCCATCTCGCTCTCTTCGATGCCGCCCGGCAACGCTGTTCCCGCACCACGATCGTGCTCGAGCGGCGATGGGACGATCCGATCCCGTGGGATGTGCGCTGGCGCTGGCTGGTGGAGAGCTGCCCGTGGGCCCGTGTGGTCGTGCCGGAAGCCACGCTGCCGCCGCGCCCCGGTGAGGAGAGCGCCTCGACCAGCGCCTGGATCGCCGCGCTCGACGAATTGGCGCCGGATGTGACTCACGTGTTCGCCGGCGATCCGGATCATTTCGGGATCGCGGCCGGATTGGGCGCGGAGTTCGTGCATGTGGACCGGAGTCGCGACGATGTGCGCGGTGGTCGGATCCGCGAGAATCCGTGGCAGCACTGGGATCTGCTCGCGCCGGCCGTGCGTCCGTGGTTCGTGCGAACGGTGGCACTGGTGGGTGGCGAAAGTGTCGGCAAGTCGACGCTGTCGGAACAGATCGCACATGCCTACGACACGGCATGGGTGGACGAATACGGTCGCACATACACCACCGGCGTGCCGCACCACCACTGGACCGAACTCGATGCGACGCTGGTGACTGATGGGCAGCAGGTGCTCATCCGCGACGCACAGCGCCGCGCGCGCGGGCTCTGCGTGAGTGACACGGAAGCGATCGTGACCGCGATCTGGACCGAGTGGCTGCGGCAGCCGGTGCCGGCGCACGTCTGGGAAGTCGCCGCCAGGCAACCGATCGACCTGTATCTGCTCTGCGATCCGGACATCGCATGGGTAGCGGACGGTGTGCGCGTGATGGCGAGTGATCGCGACTGGTTTCACGATCGCCTCATGTTCCATCTCGAGCGGCTCGGCAAGCCCTGGGTGCGCATCAGCGGCGCAGGACCCGCGCGACTCGCGAACGCGTCGGCGGCGATCGAGGCGGCCTGCGTCCAGTGGTGGCACGACTTGCGCGCATATCGGCGCGAGAAGCCGGGCAGCGGGGTCGGGCTGTGACGGAGCTCGAACGCGACGCGGCCTTCGATGCGCAGGTGCTTGCCGCGCTGCCACACGTCGTGCGCTTCGCACGTGCGCTCGCGCACGACGACGCGCTGGCCGACGACCTGGTGCAGGAGACGTATCTGCGCGCGTACCGGTCGTGGGCGACGTTCAGGGCCGGCGCGGACGCACGACGCTGGCTGTTCACCATCTGCCGGAACGTGTATCTCCGGCACCGGGAACGCGAAAGCCGTGTCGTCGATACCTCCGGCGAGGACGCTGAGCTGGAGTCCCTCGCCGCGGCGGTGGAGCACGGTCAGGCCGAACGCAGTGGTCTGGGTGACCTGCTGGACCGCATCGAGGTGGCGCCGGCCATTCGCTCAGCGCTGGCCGCAGTGCCCGAGGTGTACCGGACGGCGGTGATCCTCGTGGATGTCGAGGGCGAGTCGTACGAAGCCGCGGCCGAAGTACTGGGAGTACCGGTCGGCACCGTGCGTTCGCGGTTGTTCCGCGCGCGTCGGCTGTTGCAGCAGTCGTTGTTCAAGTACGCCGTCGATGCCGGCATCGTCCGCACGCCGGCACCACCAGGTCCGGGAGCAGGATGACGACGACTGACGAGCGCGGATCGCCCGCGCTGATCGAATGTGAAGCCGCCGCGCGCGCACTCTACGACTACCTCGACGGCCGCCTGCCGATGGCGACCGAGGCGTCAGTGTATTGGCACATCGAGACGTGCCGGAATTGCGCAAGCCACTTCGCGTTCGCCCGTCGTGTGCTGGATCTCGTGCCATCCGCCGTGCCGCTCGCCGGCGAAGCACATGCCCTGCGAGCACGCATCGTCGAATCGCTCAAGGTCGAGGGGTACGCTGAGCGTTGAGCTCTTTCGTGTGCGGGCCGAAATGCTCTTGGGGTAGAGGACGGGGAGGCCGGATAGTGCGCTTGTTGCAGCGATCCCTGCAGTTCGATGCATCGCTGACTTTTTTTGGATGTAGAGCTCACGGAGCGCACTGAGTGCGCTGGTTGCAACGATCCGCGTGGCGCGAGGCATCGCTCACTTTTTGCTGGAACTGCAGTTCACAAAAAATCATCGATGCGCGATGAGCCGACCCTGAGATCTGCGCACCCTCCGTGCGCTCCGTGCGCTCCCCCTCCAAAAAAAGTCACGGACGCCACGAACATCACGGAGCATTGCAACCGACGCACTCTCCGGCCTTCCCGACCTCTACATCCAAAGGCTCGCGAGTCTCAAACCGCTCACGTTGCCGGAATCGCACCCTGAACTGTCGGCCGCGATTCCATCGCAACAGACCGCTCACTCGACAGTCCGGGTGGCAGGAGCTTGTACAGCACCGGCGTCACGAGTCGGCTCAGGAGCAGAGACGAGATCAGGCCGCCGATGATCACGATCGCAAGCGGGCTGTAGAGACTCGAGCCTTGCAGCGCCAGCGGCAACAGTCCGCCGATCGCGGTGGCGGTGGTGAGCACGATCGGCAGGAAGCGCACACGGCCCGCTTCCTCGATCGCATGATCGAGATCCGCGCCCGCCTCGCGCAGCTGGTTGGTGTAGTCGACGAGCAGCAGCGAGTTCTTGATCTCGATGCCGATCAGCGCGACGAAACCGATCATCGCCGTGAAGCTCAGCGTGTAGCCGCTCACGAACAGGCCGACCATGCCGCCGATCACACCCAGCGGGATGACCGATGCGACGATCAACATGCTCTTGAACGTCTTGAACTCGAGGATCAGGACCGTCAGGATCCCGAATGTCGCGATCAGGATCGCGCCTCCGAAACCACCGAAGCTTTCCTGGCGACTCTCGATCTCGCCGGCTGCCACCCAGCGATACCCGCTCGGCAGGTTCCAGGTCTGCAGCGAATCCATCGCGATGCGTGTCAGGCGATCGGTGTTGAAGCCGGTGCGCACCTGACTGGTGACCGTGATGCTGCGCTCCGTATCGAAATGCTGGATGCGTGGCAGCGTACGTTCGAGGGCCAGCGACGACACCTGCGCCAACGGTACCTGCGCACCGGATTGTGATGGGACGTACAACTGCTGCAGTGCCGCCGGCGTCGCACGACCGATCCGCGCGAGACGTGCCGTCACGTCGTAGGCCTCGCCATCCGTGTCCTGAATACGGCCAGCCGGCACACCCGCCAGCCCGAGGCGCACGACCTTGTCGATGTCCACCACCTGGACGCCGAGCACACGAACGTTCGTCTTGCTCGAGCCCAGCGGATTGTCGACATCGCGCGTGCCGGGTATGGCCGACAGCACACGCTCGAATCGGGCCGCGATCGTGCGCAGCGTATCCAGGTTGGCGCCGATGAAGCGGATCGCGATCGGCGCCTCGAGTGGCGGACCGTTCTCGTACTCGCGCACTGCGATGCGTCCCTCGGGATACGCATCGAAGATCGTCCGCAGCGTGTCGAACATCTGCGGCGTGTGCGCGGGATCGAACACCTTCACCTTCGCCACCACTTCGGCGAAGTTCGCCTGGTCGTTCACAGGCGGCACGTTGTAGTAGACGAACGGATTGCCGTGGCCGACGTTCGTCATCACGTGCTCCATGCTCGACCTGGCCATCAGTGTGCGTTCGACGAAACGTGCGGCGCTGTCGGTCTGCGCGAGCGTCGCGTCATTCGGCATCGCGATGGTGACGCGGAACTGCGGAATGCCGGCCTTCGGGAAGAGCGAGAAGCCGATCAACGGGACGAGCGCGATCGCGCCAGCAAACAGCGCGGCGGCCGAGACCAGCGTGCGACGCGGATGCGCGAGCGCGCGATGCAGCACCGGCGTGTAGCTGACTTCGATGACGTGCTGCAACCAGCGCAGGACCGCATTGCCATGTTCATCGCTGGTGCGCGGCATGACCACACTGGCGAGGAACGGAATGATCGCGAGGGACACCACCAGCGACGCAAGGATCGTCGCGATGACGGCCGCCGGCAGTGAGCGGATGTAGTCGCCCGGGCCGCCGGGCAGCAGCATCAGCGGCACGAATGCGAAGATGAGCGTGCCCGTCGCCCCGAGGATCGCCGGAGTGATCTGGCGCGTCGCCGTGATCGCGGCCTCCGTGCGAGACATGCCGCGCCGGAGGAAGCGCGCGATGTTCTCCACCACCACGATCGAATCGTCCACCAGCAGGCCGAGCGCAATCACGAAGCCGACGATCGTGAGCTGATTGAGCGTGAAGCCGAAGCTGTGGAGCAGCACCGTGCCGACGGCCAGCGACAGCGGGATGGACACCATCACCACGCCGGCCGCGCGCAAGCCCAGCGGCAGCAGTGTGATCAGCACCAGCGCGATCGCGATGCCGAAATCCTCCACCAACCGTCCGAGTCGATTCTGCACGTTGGCACTCTGATCGAATGGACGGGCGAGCGTGATGCCAGCTGGCAGCTCCGCTTCGAAGTCGCGCGCCGCCGCCTCCGCCATCGGCTGGACGTCGGAGATGTTCGCGCCGTCCTGCATGCTCGCGGCGATGAACACCGCGCGTTCACCATTGTGACGCGCGATGTGTGTCGCGTCGGCATAGCCCCACTGCACGGTGGCGACGTCGCGCAGATGCACGACCGCGCTCCCGGACGCACCAACGACCGTGTTCCGCACCTGATCGAGCGAAGTGAATGATCCGCTCGTCTTCACGACGAACTGCCTGGTGCTGATGTTGACGGTGCCACCCGGCACATTGGCGCTCTCGCTGCCCAGTGCGCCCAGGACCGCAGGCAGGGGCACGTGCAGGGCGCTCAGGCGGCCCAGGTCGAGCGACACCTGCACTTCGCGCAGCGGTGCGCCGACCCGTTCCACCTTGCGGATGCCCGGCACTGCCGCGAGCCGATCCTTGAGTGCGCGACTGCGCGCGTCAAGCGTGGCATACGGCGCGGTCGGAGACTCCAGCGCGTACTGCAGGATGTTGACGTCACCGGTGTTGTTGCTGATCACATCCAGCAGCGCCAGTTCCTGGGGCAGTGTGCTGCGGAGCTGGTTCACCTCGCGCAACACATCGTCCTTCTTCTCGCGTGGCACGGACCCGGTGTTGAACTCGATGAAGATCACGGCCAGCCCATCGGTGATCTGCGTCTTGATGGACTTGACGTTCGTCAGCTCCTTGAGCCGCTTCTCGATCGGCGTGGCGATCAGTTGCTCGACGTCATTCGGGCCGGCGCCCGGATACACCGCCACCACGGTGAAGCCGGGGAAGTCGATCAGCGGATCCTCGGCGCGCGGAATCGTCATGAATGCCTGGGCTCCCGCGGCCAGCAGCGCGATCAGCAGCACGATCGTGAGCTGCGCATTCTTGACGAAGTAGTCGATCAGCTTCATGGCGCGGCCTTCCAGGTGGGCGCAGCGTCGGACTCGGCGCGCTGCGTGGGTGTGGTGATCACGCGAACCTTCGTCCCATCGACGAGGCGCGACATTCCGGCGGTCACCACCTTCTCGGTGCCATCCAACCCGCGCACCACCGGCACCTGTGCGGTGTGCAGCGCCTCGGCGACGTCGGTGAGCCTGAGCGCGCGACGCGACACACTCCGGCCATCGGCGTGCAGCACGAACACGGCGGCGGAATCGCCGTCGGCATCGACCAGCGCGTCGAGCGGCACCAGCACGCGCGATGCCGCTGCGGACGCCACGGCGTCACCTGCCGTTCGCAGCGTCACGCGGGCGACGAGGCCGGTCGGCAGCGAGTTCGCAGAGTGCGGGAGTGTCACCTCGACCGCGTAGTCTCCGCTGCCGCTCGTCGCGGTCGCTGCGCGCTGCGTCACCCGTGCTGTGAAGTGCTGCCCCGCCAGCGCATCGAACGTCACGTCGGCGGCGTCGCCGATCTTCACGCGCACCGCGTCACGATCGGGCAACCCGATGCGCACGACCATGCCACGCCCGTTTCGCCGCACGGCGATGACGGAGCGTCCCGCCTCGACGACCTGTCCCGGTTCTGCGGTGCGCGACAGCACGATGCCATCACCCGGCGAACGGATGACCGCGTAGTCCGCATTGAACTGTGCGATGCGTGACCCGTTGCTCGCGACTTCGAGTGCGGTGCGCGCGTCCTGGAGCTGCTCGAGCGTCGCGACACTGTCGCCGTACAACCTCGTCACGCGCTCGAGATCCCGCTCCGCCTTGCGCCGACCCTCCTGTGCATTGGCCACCTGTGCTGCGATCTCCGTCGGCCGCAATTCGGCGAGCACCTGACCCGCGCGTACCTGGTGGCCCGGATCGACGGTGATGCGAGAGATCACACCGCCGATCTTGAAGGCGAGCGCGACTTCCTCCTTGCCGGCGAGTGTGCCGGTCACACTGATGGTGCTGGCTGCCGGCCTGTCAGCGCCGGACAGCGCCGTCACACGCACCGGCACGGCGCTGTCCGCCGCGACGTTCTGTTGCGCATCCGCGTTCCGTCCGCAGCTGCCGAGAAACACGGTGCCGGACAGGGCAAGCACCGCGAGGATGTATGGAGCGAATTGTGCGGCGCGATCAGGTGCCTGAAGCGGCGAGGACGTGCGGCGTGACATGGCGTTACTCCAGGGATGAAAGTGCAGCGGCGCGTTCGTATTCCACGACGCGCTGGTAGAAGTCGTAGGTCGTGATGAGTCGATTGAGCTGCGCCGTCGTCAGCGCGGTGCGTGCGTCGAGCAGCTCGAGTTGTGTGGCGAGGCCTTCGCTGTATCGGCGCTGCACGAGTTCGAACGTGCGCGTGGCGGTGTTCTGGCGCTCTGTCGCCGTCGTGATCCCGGTCCGCGCAACCGCGGCGGCATCGTGCGACACACGCACCTGCAGCGCAATGCTGCGCGATGCGTCGTCGCGGCGGGCCTTGAGCTGCTGCACGTCGATGGCGGCCTGCTGCACCCGCGCGCGATCCTGGCCGCCATTGAAGAGGTTCCAGCTCATCACGACGCTGGCCACGGTGAAGTCGCGATCGCGATTCACGCGAATCGTGTTGCCCTGGAAACCGTAGTCCACGGCAACATTGACACTCGGCAGATAGGCCGCGCGCGCCAGTCGACGCTGCCCTTGCAGGGCGTCGGACGACCGATCGAGCTGCACGAGTTCCTCGCGCCTGGCCTGCGCCGATGCCTGCGCTGCAGCCACATCCTCACGCGCAATGAATCGTGCGTCGAAACCCAGCAACGAGTCGGCGAAGAGCAGCAGGGGCGCGTCGAGAGGACGGCCGCTCAGGTAGTTGAGCTGCTGCCGCGCGGCGTCGGCGAGTTGATGGGCCGCGTCGCGTTGCTGCACCACCGCACTCTGCTCAGCACGGGCGCGCAGCACGTTGTCGGGCGTGACCTTTCCTGCCGAGAGCAGGCGCTCACTGACACGTCGCGTTTCGTCGAGCAGGGGCACGGTCTGGTCATACAATTCTGCGGCGCGTGACGCCCGCGCATACTGCAGGTACGACGTTTGAATGTCGGCCGCGAGCTGGCGCCGCTGCGCGTCACGATCCGCGGCACTTGCGTCGCGCACTGATCGCGCGATGCGGTAGCCCTGCAGCACGCGCGGTTCGAACAGCGGTTGCGCGAGACGCAGGGTCGCCTCCTGCTTCTGCGGCAGCGTGAGGTTGATGTTGGTCGGGAAGACAGCCTGGCCGAGCAGCTGGTTGAGCGCGGCGTACGCGGGATTGATCAGCGCACCAAGATTCTGTGTGGCACCTGACAAGTGCGACGCGCGTGCGTTGGCGGTGAGCGAGGGGAGGAATCGCCCACGCGCCTCCTCGATGGCGGCATCGTCGCGAGTGACGGCCAGCGAGCGCGCGCGGAGGGCAGGGTTGGCGGCGAGTCCCTCGGCGACGAGCGCGTCAAGAGGTGATCGGTGCGACGCCTGACCGAAGGCCGGGCGTGAGGTGGCGAGCAGCAGGAGCGCGAGGGGGAGCATTCGCATGAGCGGCATCAGCGCGTGGGATCGATAAGTCGAGCGATGTCTCTAGTTCTTGGAACCAAACTAGAGAGATGCTTCTACTTGTCAATACCCGAGCCTTCGCTCTATTTTCTGAATCGCGGGTATAACTCGCTGGCACGGATGGCGTCTCAGTCGAGACGGTCACGCTGCCAGGGCACCCGCCGCCGACGAGTGTGACGTGTGTGAATCAGGCGTTACATTCGCAGCATGCCGGAGGATTCGTGACTGAAGTCATTGCAGAGGAAGGACTTAAGCAAGCCGAACCGCGACCGTCGCGCGCCCCCGTCCAGAAGCGGGGTCAACAGCGAGTGGAAGCCATCCTCGATGCGGCTGAAGCGGTGTTCGGCGACATGGGCGTGGACGCGGCGACGACCAATGCGATCGCGGAACGTGCCGGCGCGAGCGTCGGCTCGCTGTACCATTTCTTTCCGAACAAGGACGCGATCCTGCAGGCCCTGGCGGAGCGTTTTGCGGCCACGATGACGACGATGCTCGCGCGGGAGCTGCGTCTCGACGAGCCATGGGTGCCACTGCCTGTGCTCTTCCGCGAGATGATCGAGTCATTCGCGCAGATGGACGAGGCACATCCGGGTTATCTCGCGGTGTGCCGAGCAACGGATTCGGCGAGCGGCGGGAAGAGCGCGGTGTCGTTGCAGATGGAAGAACACATGCAGGAGCTGGTTCGGACACTCCTCGCCCGCCGCATGCCGGGCATTCCGGAGGCGGAGGCAGCACGCCACGCAGCATTGAGCGTCGTGGTGGTGCATGCGGTGCTCGACCACGTCATGTCGGTGGAAGAGCCACTGCGCTCCGGCATTCGCTCTGCCCTGGTGGACATGCTCGTCAGGCACTTCACGCCGCTCGAAGCGCAATTTCCTCGCGCAACGTCACCCTGAGCTGATGATGCGGTGCGAGCCGCTGCGACAAGTGACGACCGTGATGGTGGGCTTCTCGCGTGCTTGGTCTCGTTCGACCGATCGTCGTGACCGCACTCGAGCGAGGCGCCGGCTGAGCTGAGCCGATTCAGCGATCAGCGACTGAAGTACGCGACGAGCGCCGAAGATTGTCGCGCGCCGTCACGAGTTCAGCGCCATGCCGCGCCGTCCATTCGCAGATGATGGTCAGCGGTTCGTTCAACGACCGGCCCAGCGGCGTCAGGCTGTATTCGACGCGTGGTGGCACCTCTGCATACACGCGGCGCTCGATGAGGCCGTGCTCCTCGATCGTGCGGAGCGTCTGCGTCAGCATCTTCTGCGACACCCCGCCGAGCAGCCGCTTCAGTTCACTGGTGCGACGCGTGCCGCGTGCCAGCGCATGAATGAGCGGAATCGTCCACTTGTCCGCGAGCAGCGACACGACGAGGCTCGCGCCGGCCACATTGAGAAACGGATCGGGCGCCGCGTCGGCGTCTGGTGAAGGGAGCACGCTGCGCTCGGATTTGCGTGGTGACGATGGGCACCCGCAGGTGCCTATGGGACGACACGGTGCGTACTACTGCGACGGTGATTCCCAAGCTAGCCTCTCGCGCAGTCACGCCGCGAGTGCGACCACGACACACCCGCCACGCGGCATTCGCCCTGTCATGAGGCATGTCGGAATGAGCCTGAAAAATCTGAACACGGTCAATCCATCGGCACCGAAGCGTGTCGCCATCGTTATTTCCAATCCCGCGATTTCCGGGCAGACGGGATGGCCGATCGGATTCTGGTGGAGTGAACTGACGCATCCGTGGTACGCCTTCAGCGAGAAGGGTTACCACGTCACGATCTTCAGTCAGGACGGCGGTGCGTGTGTTGCGGACAGCTTCAGTGATCCGCGCGACGCGAGCGGATATTCCTCGACCGACCTGATCTCGATGGGCTTCATCGCCACGCCGGCGCTTGCGGCGCTGATCGAGAATACGGCGCCGATCGCCAGCCTCGATGTCGACGACTACGACGCCATCGTGGTCGCCGGAGGGCAGGCGCCGATGTACACCATCGAACGCTCGCCGACGCTGCAGCAGAAGTTCGTCGAGTTCCACGAACGCGGAAAGATCGCCGCGGCACTCTGTCATGGCGTCGCGATTCTGCGATACGCACGCCTGCGCAGCGGCGCACTGCTCGCGACGGGCAAGACCGTGACCGGCTTCGCGAACGTCGAGGAGGACTTCGCCGACGATGCCGTGTGGAGCGCCGGGTATCTCGCGCGCGGGACACACATCCAACCGTGGCGCATCGAAGACGAGATGAAGCGCATCGGGGCCAACTATGTGCAGGCCGGACTCTGGCGCGGCTTCGCAATTCGCGACGGCAACCTGATCACCGGCCAGCAGAATTTCTCCGGGGCCGAGACGGCCGAACTGGTCATCGCCGCGCTCGGCGAGTGAGCATCGTCACCGTTTGGACGCGGGCTCGAACGCTCCGTCCTCTTGATCGGCCGGATAAGATGTCAGTGCGCTCGATCATGGCCTGATTCGACGCGATCCTCGATCATTCCCTCACCGAATCCTTCAATGCGCATCGCAGTCCTCGGCAGTGGCAACGTCGGCGGCACCCTCGGTCGTCGCTGGGCCGCAGCCGGCCATTCCGTTGCATTCGGCGTCCGCGATGTGAATCGGGGCGCCGACGCCGTCAAGGGCGGCGACACCCTGCCCACCGGCGCCACCGTCACGACCATCGCCGACGCGCTTCGCGAGGTGGACGTGGTGCTGCTCGCGACACCGTGGAACGCGGCGTCGGAAACGCTGCGAACCGCCGGCCCATTGCGTGGGGTGGTCGTCATCGATGCAACGAATCCGCTCGGCGCCGGATTCCGACTCGAGCGCGGGCCGAACGGTGAATCAGGCGCTGAATTGTTGCAGGCGGTCGTGCCGGAGGCGCGCGTCGTGAAGGCCTTCAACTCGACGGGATTCAGCAACATGGCCGACCCGGTGTATGACGGAGCGGCGACAGTCATGTTCTACGCTGGTGATGACGCCACGGCCAAGGACACGGTGCGGACGCTCGTGGAGGCGATCGGCTTCGATGCGATCGACGCGGGTGCACTCATTCGCAGCCGCGAGCTGGAGTCACTGGCGACACTCTGGATCGGCCTGGCGTTCGGTGGCGGCATGGGCCGTGACTTTGCCTTTCGCGTCGTCAGGCGGTGAACGCATCCGCCTGTTGGGCGAGCGCACTCTGCACCGCAGTGCTGAGCGCCTGTACGGTGAACGGCTTGGCGATGCACGTTGCAGCGTTCGCCGCGACAGCCTTCCGCACCACGTCATCGTCGGCATAGCCGCTCATGAACAGGACGGCGATGCCCGGCTGCAAGGCCTTCACTCGCCGCGCCAGTTCGGAGCCCGACATGCCGGGCATCACGACGTCGGAGAGCAACAGGTCGAATGGCTCCGGTTGCGCACGCAACTGATGCAGCGCCGAGGACCCATCGGCGGCTGACACCACGAAGTAGCCTGAGCGCACCAGCATCCGTTCACAACTCGATCGCACGGCAGCGTCATCCTCGGCCAGCAGGACTCGTCCCCGTCCTCGCGTGACATTGCGAACCGGGGGCAGCGCCGCCTTCTCACGCGTCGCGCCCTCGGCCGGTGGCATGACCGCAGAGAAGGTGGACCCGACGCCCGGCGTGCTGTCCACCGACAGCTTGCCACCGCTCTGCTCGATGATGCTGAACGCGATCGCGAGGCCCATCCCGGTGCCGTGCCCTCGCGACTTCGTGCTGAAGAACGGATCGAAGACACGATCGAGCAGTTCCGGCGGGATGCCCGTGCCTTCGTCGCTCACCGTCAATTGACTGTACGTGCCTGGCTGCGCACCTGGCGCGCGCGAATCGCCGACCATCAGCGCCGTGCTCGCGATCTTCACCGTCACCGTGCCACCGTCAGCCATCGCGTCGCGCGCATTCGCCACGAGGTTCACGATCACCTGTTCCATCTGCCCGTGATCGGCATGCACCAGCACTGGCGTCGGGCTGTACTGCACGTCGAGCTGCAGGCTCTCCCCGATCAGGCGCACCAACATGCGTTCGATGCCATGCACGACGTCATTCAGGTCGAGCGTGTGGCGCTCCACGACCTGCTTGCGGCTGAAGACGAGAATCTGCCGCGTCAGGTCAGCAGCGCGCGATGAGGACGCCAACACTTCGCGGAGGTCGAGGCGGGCAGGATCGTCCTCGGACATCGCAAGATCGGCCAGCTCCGCGTGCGCCACGATCGAGGCGAGATAGTTGTTGAAGTCGTGCGCGATGCCGCCGGCGAAGGACCCGAGCGCGTCCATCTTCTGCACGTGCAGCAGCTGTTCCTGCGACGACTTGAGCGCCGCATTGCGGTCGACGACCGTGTCCGCCATCTGGTTGAATGCGCGCGCGAGGTCGCCGATCTCGTCGTTCGAGCTCACCGCGGAGCGTCGTGACATGTTACCGTCGGCGATCGCGCGCGCGTCGGCCGTGAGCGACTCGATCGGCGTCACGACGACGAGGATCGATGCATACCCGAGCGCCAGCACGATGAGCGTGATGATCAGGCCGACGCCGAGGTCGCGCAGAAACTGATTGCGCACCACGTCCAGCGTATAGAGCGACGGGATCCCGATGTAGAGCACCCACGGCGCACGATCGGTGCTGTGATATCCCGTCAGGCGAAACGTGCCATCCGAGCTCCGGCCGGCGCCGACGCCGTGATTGGCGCGGAAGTCGTTGACGCTCCCGGAATCCAGGTCGAAGCGGCGGCCGATCCATTGGTCCGCATCGAGCGTCCGATACACGACCGAGCCCGCGCTGTCGAGAATCGTCAGCACCGATCCCCGTGGCAGCGTTCGAGCGGTTCGCACGGCCTGGAGCGAATCGACCTCGATCGACGCGCCGACCACTGCCTTGATGCGTCTCGTGATCGTGTCGATCACCGGCAGGGCGAAGGTGAGCACGCGCGGATTGCCCGGCAGGACACGCGACGGCACGATGTCACCGACGGTGAACCTTCCTGTCTGCATCGCCATCTTGAAGTACCGGCGATCGCCGATCGCGAAGGCGGGGCGTCCGAGGGCCGGCAGGCGTGCGGCGCCCAGTGCTCGGCCACTGGTATCGGCGATCCAGAGATTGGCGTATGGCACCGGCGCAGCGCGGAAGATGCGCTGCAGCACTGCGTCGTTCGCACCGGTTGGCGCGTTCGGGTCGAGCAACTCGCCGAGACTCAACAGCAGCGTCTGCGTCTGTGCGATGGTCGCGTCGAGTGCACGCGCGCCGACCGTGACCAGCTGCAGCGCGTTCGATTTCTGGAACTCAACCTGAGCGGAGCGCAGCTGCCAGGCGCGCATACCCGCCAACATCGTGAGGCACGCGGCGACGATGGCCGCGGGAAGCAGCAGGCGACGTCTGACGCGTTGCCGCACAGAATTCGGAGTACCCGGGTCAGCGGTCACGGCGCAATAGTAGAGAGTCGTCCGGGGGCGGGCAATGACGATGCGGCGTGTGCTGACGGCATTGGTCGTGTCCAATCACTTTCGTCAGCTCGACCTGCGTGCGCCTCCGCTCGAGTCTCGGCATCTCGCACGGCTGTTCTCCCAGTGGCGCAGCAGCATGTCCTCCAGACCGGACAATGGTGCGGAACGGCGCGGCCGGTATAGGCGCCCGTGAATCGCGCCAACTCCTGTAGAACCAACAGGTTGCGACGCCGTCGCGACGCGCGGCGCGGTTGCTCGACTGGTCGGCATCATCGATGCACTCACTCATTCCGGCCGGCCACTCACCCGTGGCGCCGGAGATGGCGACTGCACCGACGCAGCGCAGTCGCTCACCAACCCTTCGCGTCGTTGTGAGGATTCGATCATGCGCAGCATGCGTTCGACGCTTTCTGCTACCATTGCGGGCGCGGCCTTGTTCGGCGCCGCCGCCACACCGGCGCGTGCCGACGGACGCACGCTCTTCACCTGGAGCGGCACGGTCGATCGCGAGGCGATCATCGTGATGCGCGGGGCGAACCTGGACACGCAGGGTGACGGCTTCGAATCCGTTCGCGAGGCGCGGTTTCGCGTCAGCGAAGCACTGCCGCGCATGAGCGGCACCGTCAGCATCGCACGCGCTGACGGTCGCGGTGATGTGGAAGTGATCGAGCAGCCGTCACTGTTCAACGGGTATACCACCCGCGTCCGTGTGCGGGATCGCCAGTCAGGGGCCGACCGCTATCGGCTCGTCGTCTCGTGGCAGGGTGCGCGCGACAACGATCGCCGCGACGGAGACCGCGATGACCGCGGTGGCTACGGCCGCAATGACGATCGCGATGGCAACGGGCGTTATGGCGACGATCGCAATGGGAACGGTCGTGACAATGCCGGACGTGGCGGCGCTGTGGGTGGTCGAGGCGATGCCGGCGCGTTGCGCTGGAGCGGTGAAGTCGACGCGGTGGCGGAGATCCGCATCCAGGGTCGCCGCGTGGAGTACGTCTCGCGCAGCGGTCGGTCGCTCTACAACGTGCGATTCGACGTGCGGGGTGCCGGCCTCCCCGCTCGCGACGTGCCGCTCGACCTTCGCCGCTTCGCCGGCCGCGGGAACGTCATCATCGCGCAGTATCCACGCGCATGGAACGGCTGGACGGCCGTGATCAAGATCGATGACTCGCGTGGCGGCACGGATGCGTACGACTTCGACTTGCGCTGGTGATCATTTCGCGCACGTCCTCACACCCATGATTTGACCCGCTCGGCGATGCGCCCGGAGACCAGGAGTTCTCCGAGTTCATCGCCGAGTGCCGTGCTGGCGACGCGAATCGTCTCCCATGTCGCGATGCGCACCGATTCCGACATGGCAAAGAAATCGCGGCGATCGGGAATGCGTCCGTTCGGCAGCGTCGCCACGAACGCATCGCTCGGCGCCAGCAACAGCGCGCGTCGGAAGTTGGTCACGCCGGCGCGACGCCACGCGAGCGACTTGTCGAACCATCCCGGCACCACGTGCGAGTAGAAGTGCGGATAGAGCACGATGCCGTCGCCCGGACCAAAGTCGATATCGAGATGATAGTCCGTCACACCGCCGTCCCAATGCAATCCACCGGGCGCAGAGGCGATCGAGACGCCATCGATCACCATGGGAATGGAGCCCGAAGCGCGCAGGGCGTCGCGCAGGTTCGCGGCCGTGAGTGTCACGAATGCGGTCGGCAGGTCGCGCAGCCCGAGCAGTGGTGACGCGTTTCCGGCGTTGCTGAAGATCACACGCCGGAACTGCAGCGCGAGCGATCGTCGGCTGACGGCATTGAGTGCAGCGGCGGCCGTGAGTGCACTGCCCAGCATCGTGCGCGCGCCGGTTCGCGCGAGGCCGCGACCTTGCGACGTGATGATGTGCAGGCGGGCCCACGGATGTGCGAGAATTTCCTCGACTCCGGTTTTGCCGAGCAGCGTATCGAGGACACGGGCGAGCACGGCGGACACTTCGGCGGTGCCCGGCTTCGGCGAGTACCGCTGATCGTGGATGTAGGCGTGATGGCCGCGGTCGAGCGCCGCAAGCGGATCGCGCTGCGCCAGACACGCCATTCGCCAGCTGCCGATGGACGATCCCACCAGATGCAGCGGACGCGCGCGAGGTGCGGCGAAAAAGTCGCGAAACAGAAATCGATCGAGCCCCGCGAGGGCGAGCCACTTCGGACCACCAGACGCTGCCGGCATCAGATCGACATCGGCCGCGCGCAGTCCGCGCTCCCGAAGCACCTCCAGCGCGTCCGGACCGGCGCGAAGCGAAAGGGCGTGCATGGCGTTGGACTGCGGGTATTCGTTGCCGGGCGTGATCGCGAGCAGGGAAGTGTAGCTGCGGCGGTGCAGCGCGGTGGTGCCGAACGGGCGGATGCTGGCGCGCCGCCGCACTTCGCGCCAGCGTTACGAGACGTCGGACGCCGAGCGCTGCGTTGTGCCGGATTTCCGACGTTTCCGCGTCCACGTCCCGGCATCCAGGCCACTCCAATGCGATCACTCCAGTCACGGATTGCGGCACCGGCGTTCGGTGCGTTGCTGCTGGTGGTTCCAGCCGCTCACATTTCGGCGCAGCCATCGCGCAGCGGGAGCGTGTCGGCGGCCGCCATCGATTCCACCGCGTTCAACACGCTCAAATGGCGACACGTGGGGCCGGAGGGCAATCGCGTCACGTCGGTGACGGGCGTGATCGGTGACCGCACGACGTATTACGCCGGCGCCGCGTCGGGCGGACTCTGGAAGACGAGCGATGGCGGCGTGTCGTGGGCGCCGATCTTCGATGGCGAGGCCGTGTCGTCGATCGGCGCGCTCGCCGTCGCACCGTCCGATCCGAACGTGGTCTGGGCCGGCACCGGCGAGCCGTTCATTCGCTCGAACATCTCCGTCGGCTGGGGGGTCTTCCGATCCACCGATGCCGGAAAGAACTGGACGAAGATGGGCCTCGAGAACACCGGCCGCATCGCGCGCATCGTGGTGCATCCCAGCAATCCGGACATCGTGTACGTGGCATCGCTCGGTCACGCCTACGGCCCGCAGCAGGAGCGCGGCATCTATCGCAGCCTCGATGCAGGGAAGACCTGGGAACGAGTGCTGTTCGTGAACGACAGCACCGGTGCCTCCGAGCTGATCATGGATCCGAACAACCCGCGCATTCTGTTCGCGGGCATGTGGCAGGTGCAGATCAACACCTGGGGTCGCGTGTCCGGCGGGGCTGGCAGCGGAATCTGGATGTCACGCGACGCCGGCACGACCTGGAAACGACTCACCGGGAACGGCCTGCCCACGACGCAACTCGGCAAGATCGGACTCGCGATCCCGAAGGCGAACTCGAATCGCGTGTATGCGCTCATCGAAGCGGGCGATGGCATCCCCGCGCTGCACATCAAGGAAACCACACGCGGCCGACTGTGGCGGTCTGACGACGGTGGCACGAACTGGCAGGTGGTCAGTTACGACCAACAGGTGGCTGGCCGCACGCACTACTACAATCGCATGGCGGCGATGCCGGACAATCCGGATGAAGCGTACTTCCTCACCGCCAACTGGGCGCAGACGCTGGATGGCGGCCGCACGATTCTCGATCCGCCGGCGAAGCAGATTCCGGGTGGCGATCATCACGACATCTGGATCGATGCCACCAACGCGAATCGCCTGGCGGTGAGCCATGACGGAGGGATCAGCATCTCGGAGAATCGCGGCCAGACCTGGCGTCGTGTGCAGCTGCCGATCGCGCAACTCTATCATGTCGCGACCGACAATCGCATTCCGTATCGCCTGTACGGCAATCGGCAGGACGGTCCGTCGACCATGGGCCCGTCGAACAACCGACTCGACCAGATGGGCATTCCGCGCGGCGCGTGGTCGAGCGTCGGTGGCGGCGAATCCGGCTGGGCGCAGCCCGATCCCGTGGATACGAATCTCGTCTGGTCGAGCGCGTCTGGGTACGGCTCGATGGGCGGCATTGTGACGCGATTCGACTTGCGAACGAATCAATCGACGCAGGTCGAGATCTGGCCGCAGGCCACGGTCGGACATGCCGCCGACGAGGTGAAGTATCGCTTCGTGTGGACCTTCCCCCTGCACATCTCGCCGCACGATCACAACATCGTCTACGCCGGCTCGCAGGTCGTGCACCGGACGACCAATGGCGGTCGGAGCTGGTCCGTGCTGTCACCCGATCTCACGCGCAATGATCGGACACGTCTCGTGCGCTCGGGTGGACTCACGCCGGACAACATCGGCGTCGAATACTCCGGTGTCCTCTTCAGCATTGCCGAATCACCGAAGAAGGCAGGACTGATCTGGGCCGGCACGAACGACGGCAAGGTGCACCTGACCCGTGACGGCGGAACCACGTGGACGGATCTCACGGCGTCCCTCCCCGGACTGCCATTCTGGGGCACCATCTCCAACATCGAGCCGAGCCGATTCGACGAGGGCACTGCGTACCTCTCGGTCGATGCTCATCAGGCCAACAATCGCGATCCGTTCATCTACAGGACGACCGACTACGGGAAGACATGGCGTCTGCTCGTGACAGGCATTCCGAAGTCACCACTGTCGTACGTGCACGTCGTGCGTGAGGATCCAGTGCGGCGCGGGTTGCTCTATGCCGGCACCGAGAACGGTGTGTACGTCTCGTTCACCGATGGCGAGCGATGGCAGCCGCTGCAGACCGGCCTGCCGCACGCCCCGGTGTACTGGATCACGGTGCAGGAACACTTCGGCGATCTCGTGATCGCCACCTACGGTCGCGGGTTCTGGATCCTCGACGACATCACGCCGCTGCGCACCCTGGGAGCGGATGTGCTGGCGAAGCCCGCGCACCTCTTCACGCCGCGCGACGCGTACCGCTTCCGGGCCGCCGAAGCGCCGTTCGCAGATGGTGACGATCCGGTCAACGGCACCAATCCGACGTATGGCGCGTCGGTCAATTTCTGGCTGCGGAGCGACAGCAAGGACAGCGTCAAGTTCACCGTGACGAATGCAGCGGGGACGGTCGTCCGCTCGCAGCGCGTGCCGGGCAAGGCGGGCATGAACCGGGTGTACTGGAATCTCGCGACGGATGAGACCAGGGCGCCGCTGCTGCGCACCACGAATCCGTATTCGCCGGATGTAAAGTATCCGGCCGAGGGCAAGGCGGCGCCCGGCCTGACGCGACTCAGCACGCTGGTGCCACCAGGCACCTACACCGTCACATTGGATGCAGCGGGCCAGAAGGAATCGCGTCCGATCGTGGTCAAGCGCGATCCGTCATCCGGCGCGGCGGATGCGGAAATCATCGCGCAGCACGCGTTGTCGGGTGACATCATGGCCGACATGAATGCGTCCGTCGACATGATCAACGCGCTCGAATCGGTGCGCGCGCAAGTCGCGACCGTTCGTGCGACGATGTCCGCGGACAGTGCGATGGCCGACGTGCGCGCACAGGCCGATACGATCGAACGGCGGCTCCTGAACATCGAGGAGCAACTGCTCCAGCTTCACACGACCGGTCGCGGGCAGGACCTGCTGCGGCAGCCGTTCCGGCTTGCGGAGCAACTCGCGTACCTGGCGCAGAGTGTCGGTGGTTCGGACTACGCGCCGACTGACGCGCACAGGCAGGTGCAGACCGTGCTTCACGAAACCCTGCTCAAGGTGAAGACGCAGTTCGACAACGCGATGACGGCGGATCTCAACACGTTCCGCCAGCTGCTGCGAACGCGAGGCGCCGGAAATGGTATCGTGTTCTGACGTGCGCCGTGGTGCGTCCGGCGTCTCGACGACGCAGGACGCTCCCGGTCGCGCCATCACCCACTGGCGTGCCACGCGTCCGGACATGATCGTTCCTGCCATGAGCGAGCATGTGCAGATCGAGCGCACCGGGGCCATCGTCACCATCCGGATGGCGCGTCCGGACAAGAAGAACGCAATTACGACGGACATGTATCGCGGCATGACGGTCGCGTTCAGCGATGCGACGCATGATCCGGGTGTCCGTGCCATCATGCTCGCGGGTGCCGGCGGTTCGTTCACCAGCGGCAACGACCTGCGCGACTTCGCGTCGGCGCCGCCGCTGGACGACGATATCCCGGCCTTTCAGTTCCTTCGGGAAATTGCGCAATGCCCGAAGCCGATCGTCGCCGCCGTCAGTGGAGTGGCGGTCGGCATCGGCACCACGATGCTGCTCCACTGCGACCTGGTGGTCGCCGATCCGGCGACCCGATTCTCGCTGCCGTTCATCAATCTTGGCCTCGTGCCCGAAGGTGCGTCGAGCCTCATCCTTCCGCGCATGATCGGACATGTGAAAGCGAGCGAGCTGCTCATGCTCGGCGACATGTTCGATGCGGTCACGGCGGAACGGTGTGGCATCATCAATCGCATCTCCGCTGCCGGTGAGGCCGACGGTGTCGCGATGGGCTGGGCGGAGGCGCTGGCCGCAAAGGCACCGAATGCGCTGCGAGCAACGAAGGCACTGCTGAAGAGCGAAACGACAGGCGTGCTGACCCGGATTCGTGAAGAGGGGCAGCGCTTCGCGCCGCAGCTTCACAGCGAGGAATTCCGCGAGGCGCTGATGGCGTACACCGAGAAGCGGGCGCCGCGGTACACCTGATCGCTGGCGCCGGTATGACGGTCTGAGCAGTGCAAATCGCCTGCGGCGCGGGCCTTGCACGCTACCTTCCCGTCCCCATGCCTCAGACCGCCTCCCTTCAGCACGCCGACGTGACCCTGGTTCCGGGACATCGCGCGGCGGCTGGGCCTGAGCGGACCGGTGTCGCGCCAGCGACACTGACGGTCACATCGGCGTGAGCGAGCACTATCGCGTGCTCGGTGGGCATGACAGCCGCGCCGCCGATACGTCGCCGAAAGCGTCGATGCTGCATCGCGCTGCCCTGGCTGGTGTTGCGATCCCCTTCGGCATCGTCGTGCCCGATGCATCGTACGACGCATGGTGTGCGGATGGTTATCCCATGCCGGCAGAGCTGCAGTCGGCGACGGTCGTGGTGCGATCTGCGTTCTCCATCGAGGACTCGCGTCGCGAGAGCCTCGCCGGCACGTTCCTGAGCGTGTTGCGCGTGCCCGGAGGCAACGTGGCCGCCATGGCCGACGCGTCAGCGCGCGTGCGCGCCTCCGGTGACGGGCTCGCGGTGCGTCGCGACCTGATCGTGATGCGACTCGTCGATGCGAAGCACGCCGGCGTTGCATTCACGGAGCGTGAACACGAGGACGATCTCGTGAACCTCGTCAACGGTACCGCCGAGGAATTGCTGGCGGGCCGGGTGACGGGACAGACGCTCGACATTCCGCGGTGCCGACGCGGTGAACCGACCGATCTGCTGTTGCAATCGTGGGCGCAGCGGCTGCAGCGCGTGTTGCAACTGGTGCGTGAACTGGATGGCGTGAATCGCTGGGGCAGCGGTGACTGGGATGTGGAGTGGGCGGACGACGGCGCCGTATGCTGGGTCGTGCAGTTGCGTCCCGTCACACGCCCCACCGTGCGCAACGAGTGGTTCACGCTGGCCAATCATCGCGAAATCCTGCCGCCGCTGCCGAGTCGATTCATGGCCACGCTGATTTCGGCATGCGCGCCCGGATTGTTCTCGTGGTATCGTCGCGCCGACGCTGCGCTCCCGGCCTCGCGTCCATTCATCGAGGTGTTCGAAGGGCGACCGGTGATCAACCTGTCGCTGCTGACGGACATGTTGCGCACGTGGGGTCTTCCCACGCGCTACGTGACGGATGCGATCGGTGGGCGCGATGTGCGCCCGGTCGGTTGGCGTTTCAATCGCGTCCGTTCGGCGACACCCGCGCTGGCGCGCATGTTGTGGGCACAATTCACCGCCGTCAGCAGCACGCGCCGCGCGCGATTGACGATCCTGTCACGCGACCTGCTCGAAGCGGAAGGGCAGGTGACGCCGCTCGTGCAGGCGGCGCAGCGCCGGTACGTGTTGCTGGTCCAGTCGATGTTCGCCCTGACGGCGGCCATGGCCACGCCGCTGGCGCTGCTGCGACGCACCGGCACGCTCGCCGCGCACCTGTCGCGGCAACGCACGCCCGGTAGCGATGTCGTGGAATCGTTGCGCCGCGATGTGGTTCCGGCGGTGCGCAACAATCCCGACGACGTGGCGCGTATTGCGGTGGGTGAGCCGCCGGCGAGCGAACGCGGGTCGTACGAATGGAAGCAGTGGCTGGAGAAGCACGGTCATCGCGGTCCGTACGAAAGCGACCTCGCCCAGGCGCGCTGGCGTGAGCAGCCCGCCGCCGTGCTGGCGCTGTTGCGGCACGAGCTCGCCTATCCCATTGCGCCGCGCGCGACGCCATACCGAAGCCTCGCCGAGTGGCTCACCCTGCCACTGTGGTGGCTGGCGCAACGTCCGCTGCGCGCGCGCGAAGGACTGCGCGACGACGCGATGGTGGCGTTTGCGATGATTCGTGAACTGATGCACGACTCGGCCGACGAGGCCGTGAAACGTGGCGCGCTCCGCCGCCGCGATGACATCTGGCTGCTCTCGATCGACGAAGCGGTGGCGCTCGACGGCGGCGCACGATACGACGCCATGTTCTTCGAGTTGCGCGAGCATGAGCGGCGCACGGAGGCCGCGGTCACGATACCGGGCGTGTTCCGGCGCTTCGACAAGTTGCGTCGCGATCGGCGCAAGTCGATCCGGCAGTCGAACGACGGCTGGCAGGGTATCGGCCTCGCGCCGGGCAAGATCAGCGGTCGCGCGTGGCGCGCCGAGGGGCCGACGTCGTCACCGCCGCTGGGCTGGACACCTGAAGAGACGATCCTCGTTGCACCAGCGGTGGACGCGGCGTGGGCGTTGCTGTTCCGTCGCGTGGCCGGTGTGGTCGTCGAAACCGGTGGTGAACTGTCACACGCGTCCATCATCCTGCGAGAGCTCGGCGTGCCATCGGTGACGAATGTGAGTGGCATCCTGCGCGACGTGCGCACCGGCGATCGCATGACACTCGACAGCACTCGCGGGTACGTCGCCCGGGGCTGAGGGGCGTCGTGTAGCTTCCGCCGATGTCGATGCGCGTCAACGTTGCGTCGCCGTGCACCGTTCCGTGTGTTGTGTCCGCGTCCTCTCCCACGGTCGCCCCCAACCGAACCCGCGTATGTTCTCGCTGCGCCCGCTGTCCCTGATCGCGCTTCCGGCGCTCGCCGCCCTCTCGGCGATCACCACCACGCTCGAGCAGCGTCGCCTGCCCTCGACATCGGCAGTCGCCCTCGATTCGACACTCACCGCCGGTTACAAATGGCGCAACATCGGCCCTGACCGTGGCGGACGTTCGATCGCGGCGAGTGGCGTGAAGGGACGGCCGAACGAAGCGTACTTCGGCGCCACCGGCGGCGGTTTATGGAAGACGACCGATGGCGGTGACAACTGGGCTCCGGTCACCGATGGACAGCTGACGAGCGCCTCGGTCGGTGCGGTCGCAGTGAGTGAATCGAACCCGGACCTCGTCTTCATCGGCATGGGCGAGTCGGCCATCCGCGGCAACATCATGCCGGGTGATGGCGTGTATCGCAGCCGCGATGCCGGCAAGACATGGACACACGTCGGATTCCGCGAATCCCATGCGATCTCCAAGATCCGCATTCACCCGACCAATCCCGACATCATCTTCGTCGCGTCCTTCGGGAAGTACAGCGTGCCGAGTACCGAGCGCGGCATCTTCAAGAGCATCGACGGCGGCACGACGTGGAAGCGCGTGCTGTTTCGTGATGACAGCACCGGCGGCATCGACATCGCGATCGATCGAGCGAACCCGAACGTGATGTACGCATCGCTCTGGCAGGCATTCCGCCGCGAGTTCCAGATGTCGAGCGGTGGTCCGGGCAGCGGCTTGTTCAAGAGCACCGACGGTGGCGAGACGTGGGCCGAGATCACGCGCAATCCGGGCATGCCGAAGGGCCTCGTCGGCAAGATCGGCGTCGCCGCGACGGCGGCCAACTCCAATCGCCTGTACGCGCTGGTCGAGAACGACAGCGGTGGGTTGTTCAAGAGTGACGATGCCGGTGCGACGTGGACGCTGATGAATGCCGCGCGCAGCATCCGCCAGCGTGCGTTCTACTACACACACCTCTTCGCGGATCACAGGAACGCCGACGTCGTCTACGCCCAGAACACGTCGATCTTCCGCTCGACGGACGCGGGCAAGACGCTGACGGCCATCGACGGCAATTCGCACGGCGACTGGCACGACCTGTGGATCGATCCTGACGATCCGGCGCATCTGGTCGTCGCCAATGACGGCGGCGGCGCGATCTCGACCAACACGGGTGGCAAGTACACGCTCGAGGATTATCCGACGGAGCAGTTCTATCACGCGATCACCACCACACACATTCCGTATCACGTGTGCGGGTCGCAGCAGGACAACTCGACGCTGTGCGTGCCGTACAACTGGAACCTGCAGGCGTTCAACGCGGCGAATGCGCCGCGCACCGATACCGGCGCGGCACCGCGTCGCGCACCAGTGGACCTCACCGCCGGCGGCATGGCGGTGAGTTACCAGGCAGGCGGTGGTGAGCCGGGCTACATCGCGCCGGATCCCCGCGATCCGGACCTGTTCTACTCCGGCACGAACAACGGTGCGTATCTCGACAAGTTCAATCATCGCACGAACGTGTCACGCGAGGTGAACCCGTATCCGTGGTTCTACTCCGGCGAACCGTCGAAGGCGATTCGTGAACGCTGGCAGTGGACGTACCCGATCATCTTCTCGCCGGTGGATCGGCGCACGCTGTATGTGTCGTCGCAGCGGCTGTGGAAGACGACCGATGGCGGCCGCACGTGGGCGGTGCTGAGCGGTGACCTGACGCGCCACGATCCGGCCACGCAGGAAAAATCGGGTGGACCGATCACCGGCGACATGAACGGCCCCGAGGTGTATGGCGTGATCTTCTCCGTCGCGCCGGGCAAGACGGATCTCAACGTGATCTGGACGGGCTCGGACGATGGCCTGGTGCACGTCACACGTGATGGCGGCAAGACCTGGACGAACGTGACGCCGAAGGACATGCCCGATTTCGGCCGCGTCAGCCAGATCGATGCGTCGAAGTTCAACCCGGGCACCGCGTACATGTCGGTGCGCAAGCCGCTGCTCAACGATTTCTCGCCGTACATCTTCAGGACCACGGACTACGGTCGCACCTGGACGAAGATCGTCACCGGGATCCGACGTGATGCCTATGTGCATGTCGTGCGCGAGGATCCGACGCGCAAAGGGCTGCTGTACGCCGGCACGCAGAGTGGCGTGTACATGTCGGTCGATGACGGAGCGTCGTGGCAGAGCATCGCATTCAACATGCCGGACGTTCCCGTCTCCGACCTGATCGTCGAAGGGAATGAGCTCGTGATCTCGACGCATGGTCGCGGCTTCTGGGTGCTCGACAACATCGGGCCACTGCGTCAGGCGACGCCGCAGATTCTCGCGAGTGACCTGCACGTCTTCACGCCCGCAGTGGGATATCGTTCGGGTGCAGGTATCTCGATCAGCTACCTGTTCAAGAACGTCCCGTCGCGCGCCACGCTCGAGATTCTCGACTCCGCCGGTGCCGTGGTGCGGACGATCGAACCGGATACTGCGGGTCCGACCGGACCTCGTGCGGGTGGACGCCGTCGCGGCGGCGAAGCCTCGCTGCCGACCAAGGCGGGCATGAACACCTTCCTCTGGGATCTGCGCGCGCAGGGCATCACGCCATTCCCGGGCATGATTCTGTGGGGCGCCGGCACCGCGGGACCGGCCGTGCCGCCGGGTCGGTATACGGCTCGTCTCACGGCGGAGAATCGCGTCGCGACTGCGCCGCTGATCGTGAAGGCCAATCCGTGGATTCCCGAAGTGACGGTGGCCGACATGCAGGCGCAGTACCAGTTCGGCACGCGGCTGCGCGACAAGGCAACGGAAGCGAACATGGCGGTGATCCAGATTCGTCGTGTGAAGGCGCAACTCGCCGAGCGGCAGAAGAAGGCGGCGGAGGATGCGGCGCTGAAGACCGCCGGTGCAACACTCGTCACCAATGCGTCGGTGGTCGAGGACAGCGTCTACCAGGTGCGCAACCAGAGCGGTCAGGACCCGCTCAACTTCCCGATCCGCGTCAACAATCGACTGGCGACACTGCTCGCGATGTCGGAGCGAGGCGACGGTCGACCGACCACGAACATGCCGGAGATCTTCGGCATCCTGAATACGGAACTCGGTCGCTACACGACGCGCCTGTCGCAGATCTGGGCGACCGACCTCGCGAACGTGAACAAGGAACTCACGCGGTTGCGCCTGGCGCCGCTCGACCCGAATTGCACGAAGGTGGAAGGATGCACCGCC
This sequence comes from Gemmatimonadaceae bacterium, assembly GCA_014379355.1. GTDB lineage: Bacteria > Gemmatimonadota > Gemmatimonadetes > Gemmatimonadales > Gemmatimonadaceae > JACMLX01. The sequence goes on along the minus strand of JACMLX010000187.1, from coordinate 31,877 downwards.
GTGCCATGAGGGTGTCCGACAGCCTGTGTGAACCCGGGAGATCGGATGCCTGATCTGTGGGGCTCACACACGCTGTCCGGGTGGCAGTCGGCCTTGCAGGCGTATCCGGATGTCATCGCAGCGCAGGGTGTGGCGAAACTGGCCGAACTCGACGCGTGGTATCGCGATGAATTGCCGGCACTCATCGCTGCGCGGCGACTGGTGCACGTCACCCTGCCCGAGCTGACGCGCGTGACCGAGTGGAAGATGCATCGCGGCGTGTGGCGTGCACCGAACCTCGTGCGCGTCAAGAGCAACACGCCGGAACTCGTGATCGAGACGACCGTGCGCGGCCTCGCGCGCTGTCCACATCCGACGCAACCGATCGGCGAGATCGCGACACTGGACGGCGTCGGTCCGGCCACCGCGTCCGCGGTCGTCGCCGCGCACCTGCCGACGGTCTATCCATTCTTCGACGAACTCGTCGCGGGGCAGGTCCCGGATCTCGGGCCGGTGAAATGGACCCTCGGTTACTACGCGAAGTACGCCGCGTTCCTTCGCGATCGTGCAGCGGTGATTGGCCATTCGTGGACACCCGTGATGGTCGAGCGCGCGCTCTGGGCTTCAGTTGGCGGAAAAGCTGGTACAACTGCTTTGTGACGATAGGCCGGGGAGGCCGGAGAGTGCGCGTGTGCTCGGGCGTTCTCTCTTCACGTCACATCGTGAACCGCATTGGGTGAGGAGCGCACGGAGCGCACTGAGTGCGTCGGTTGCAACGATCTGTGCAACGCGTGACATCGCCGACTTTTTGTAAGAACTGCTGTTCACAAAAAATCTTCGGGGCGCGATGGGCAGAGCTTCGAGTCGCGCACGCTCCGTGCACTCAGTGCGCTCCTCACCCATTGCAGTTGACGATGGCGCGCGCAGACAGAACATGCGAGTGTCACGCACTCCCCGGCCTCCCCGCCCTATCCTCACAAAGCAGTTGTAAGAATCAAAAACGGCGCGACAGACGCGAATGTCCGCCGCGCCGTTCTTGTGACGAACTCGAACTACTTCGCTAGATCCTTCACTGCAGCCGCCAGCTTGCGAACCTTGGCGGCGTCGCTCGAGCTGCCGGCGTCCTTGTCGAGTGAGGATCCGAGCGTGCGCAGCGCCGCCTTGCGTGCGTTGCCGGATGCGGCTTCAGCGGACGTGAGCGCGGTGCGCACGGCCGTCAATCGGTCGGCCGACAACCCGCTCGACCGCTCCAGCTGATCCGCGTAGGCGCGCGCCAGTGCAAAACTCGCGGGCCACACGAACTTCGGCTGCCCCTGCGCGTTGAGGTGATCGAGTACCACCGTCTTCGCGGCATCGAGCTCGTTCTGCGAGATGTGGGCGCTCGGCGACAGCTCGAACACATCCAGGCCGCGCGAGATCTCCGAGCTCACCAGCACGCCGTTGTACCAGTACACCGACCACGTGCCACCATTGCCCATGCTCGTGGAATCCACCGGCCCCCGATCGAAGTACGCAATCTCGTGCGGGTTCTTCACATCGGTCCAGTCGAACACGGACACACCGCCCAGATACCACGACTGCGCCATCACATCACGTCCCGGAATCGGAACCATGCTGCCGTTGTGCGCCACGCAATTCTCCTGCGGCGTCTGTGGCGCCATCATCTTGTAGTAGCTCTGGAAGACCAGCTTGCCGCCTTCGATCGTGAACAACGCATTGGCACCCCACTCCTTGCGATCAGATGCGCGACACTTCGCCTGACCGCCGCCGCCCCACTCATCGGTGAACAGCACCTTCGTGCCGTCGTTGCTGAAGGTGGCCGAGTGCCAGTACGAGAAGTTCGAATCGGCGGCGGCTGCGATGCGCACCGGTGCGGTGGGATTGCGAATGTCGAGGAGCATGCCGTACCCCTCGCACGCGCCTCCCGCGAGGCCGATCGCCGGGAACACCGTGATGTCATGACACTGCGTCGGACCGGGTTTCGGCTTGCCATTCTCGTCCGGGACATCACCGACCATGCGCGCCACGAGTGCAGGCAGCCCGGCGCGAAGCTCGGCGCTGTCGGCCGAGGTCGCAGCGCCGGTGCGGCCGTTCTTGGTGACGATGCTGTCGAGCAGCATCTTGCTGAACTGTGGCGGAAGAATCTCTTCCTTGCCGAACACCGGCACCGTGAACAACCCGCGCTTGCGTGCCTCGGCGGCTTCCGCGGCTGCGGATTCGATGTCCTCGCGCGCTGCGGCATGTGTCGCCGGATGCGTCAGATCGTTGAAGATGCGTGGCGAACTGACGATTGCGGCCTGTTCCGGATGCGCGAGCGGCACCTTGATCACTTCGATGCGGAACAAGGCCGAGTTCGGATCTGAACCCGGATCAGCGCTCGCACAGCCAGGCAATTCCGAGGGACTGCGTACGCCAGCCGACCCGGAGACATAGATGTAGACGTTCTCCTTGTCCTTCGGATCCTCGAGCACCGTATGTGTGTGCGACCCGCGGCAGGTCTGCACGTTGCCGACGTATTTCGGCGCCTTGACGTCCGTGATGTCGAAGATGCGCACACCGCGCAGTCGATCCTTGCTCACCGTGTCGCGCACACCCGCAGCGCTGCAATCGAGTCGCCCGCTGTTTCCCTCCCCGGACACGAACAGCAGGTTCCTGAAGACCGACACGTCGCTCTGTGATGCCGGGCAGAAATACGCGATGGCGAGTGTCGGCTGTGCGGGATTCGAGATGTCCCAGATCTGGAAGCCGTTGTAGCTGCCCTGGATCACGTACTTGCCCGTGAACGACAGGTCGGAATTGGTGGACGTCAGGAACTTTTCCGATGGCTTCGTGCGGGAGACGACGCGCATGTTCCACATGGCTTCGGCGGCGTCGTACTGACCGGCGCGCAACCCGACGCGCGGATCGGGCGACGGTGCTGCGCCGGACATGCCTTGAGCCAGCAGACTCGACGGGGCGGTGGTGGCGAGCAATACGAGCGCCAATGCGGAGGGCACCGCGCGCGCGAGGGAGACTGCTGGCATAGGGGTGGGTGGTGTGAGACGATGTATGAAAGACCAAGCGTGCTGATGCCAAATCTTGGCACCAGCACGCTCACCTACAACTCCGATCGCGCCGTGGTTTCAGCGACACGATCGAATTCCCATCATGTCCGCATCACTTCGCCGTCGCCAGTTCACCGACGGCAGCAGCCATCATGTGTGCCTTCGGTGCGTCGCTGGACGCATTCGCCTCGGCGTGCAGCGCAGTCGCAAGGGTCGAGAGTGCCGTGCCGCGTGCCGAACCCGACAACTTCTCCGCTGCGGTCAGCGATTCGCGAACCGAGGCGATCCGCGCGGCAGGCAGGCCGTTCGATCGTTCCAGCTGATCGACCAGGGCGCGCGCCTTCGCAAAGCTGGCCGGCCAGACCAGCTTCGGCTGACCCTGCGCGTTCAGGTAGTCGAAGTGCACCGTCTTCGCCGCGTCGATCTCGTTCTGCGAGATGAGCGCGCTCGGCGTCAACTCGAGGATGTCCAGTCCGCGCGAGATTTCCGAGCTCACCAGCACGCCGTTGTACCAGTACACCGACCATGTGCCGCCGTTGCCCTGGCGCGTCGAATCCACCGGGCCGCGATCGTAGAAGGCGATTTCCATCGGCTTCGTGATGTCGGTCCAGTCGAAGATCGAGATGCCACCCTGATACCACGACTGCACGAAGATGTCGCGGCCCGGCACCGGAACCAGCGAGCCGTTGTGGGCGACGCAGTTCTCGACGCTCGTCTGCGCCGCCGGCAGCTTGTAGTAGCTCTGGAACTTCATCACGCCGTCCTTCAGCGTGAAGAGCGCGTTGGCACCCCACTCATGCTTGTCGGTGCTGCGGCACTTCGGCTGACCACCACCGCCCCACTCGTCGGTGAAGAGCACCTTCGAGCCGTCGTTGTTGAACGTGGCCGAATGCCAGAACGAGAAGTTCGAGTCGGCGACGGCGCCGATACGAACCGGTGCCGCGGGATTGCGAATGTCGAGCAGCAGCCCGTAGCCGCCGCATGCGCCGCCGGCGAGACCGATTGCGGGATACACCGTGATGTCGTGGCACTGCGTCGGTCCGGCGTTGCGATTGCCACCCGGACGTTCGCCGCTGCGCGCCGCCAGGATTGCAGGCAAGGCTGCACGGAGTGCGGCGCTGTCCGCCCCGGTAGCGATCGGAGAACCACCGCGCGCCGCAACGACGCTGTCGAGCATCGGCTTCACCATGTTGTTCGGCAGCACACGCTCGGCGCCGAACACCGTGCCGGTGAACATGCCCTTGGCTTTCGCGTCGGCGAGCGCCTTCGCGGCCACCGCGACGTCTTCAGCCGCTTCACTGTGACGTGCCGGAGCGGTCAGGTCATTGAAGATGCGCGGCGAACTGACGATGGCGGCCTGCTCCGGATGCGCCACCGGCACCTTGATCACTTCGATGCGGAAGAGCGCCGAGTTCGGGTCTCCGGCGGCACCGATGCAGCCTGGCAGTTCGTTCGGCGAGCGCACGCCGGCCGAGCCGGAGATGTACACGTACACGTTGTCGGCGTCCTTCGGATCGACGAGCACCGTGTGCGTGTGCGAGCCGCGGCAGGTCTGCACGTTGCCGACGTTCTTCGGATTCTTGATATCCGTGATGTCGAAGATGCGAAGGCCGCGCAGGCGATCCTTGCTGACCGTGTCACGCACGCCCTGCGCACCGCAGTCGAGTCGGCCGGTGAGACCTTCGCCAGACACGAACAGCAGATTCTTGTACACCGATACATCGCTCTGCGAGGCGGGGCAATAGTACTCGGTCGTCAGCACCGGCTTTTCGGGAGTCGAGATGTCCCAGATCTGATAGCCGTTGTAGCTGCCCTGAATCGCATACTTGCCGGTGAACGCCAGGTCGGAGTTGGTGGACGGTGCGAACCGTTCCGCCGGACGTGACCGCGAGACGACCTTGAGATTCCACGTCGCCTCGGCGGCGTCATAGAGACCCGCGCGCAAGCCGACCCGGGGATCAGGCGACGGCGCGGATGCGGCTGTGACCTGCGCGCCCGTCGGCATCTGCGCCATGACGGCCGGCGCGGTGGCTGCGACGAGCACGAAGGCAACGCCAAGCGGCAGCGCGGTGGATCGTACGGACAAACGTGGGGCCATGTCGGCTTCCTGTGGATGGACCGGGGAGGAACTGCGGCGGTCAGGCACGTGCAAAAACATCGCGCGGCTATTCAGGTGATCCCGCGCGCTTCAATTCGAACTCGAACAGCATGCGTTGCATGCGGGCGATCTCAGTGGTCTGATCGACGTTTACATCGGACGCGAACTTGAAGACCGTCTCATCCTGTCCGGCGCCCGTCGTGCCGAAGAGCGTCGTGACCATCGCCGTGGCACCACGGTGATGCTGAATCATGAACGTCAGAAACAGGCGATCGAACTCCGGGCCGCGCGACGCATCGAGTTCCTTCATCTGGGCATCGGTGAGCATGCCCGGCATCAGCATCGACGAGTGGTTCATGCCGGCCATGCCGGCCATGTCGTGTGACATCGGCTTGGCTTCGGGCACGGCCTGCAGTCGATCACTGAGCCAGCGCTGCATCGTCGCGATCTCGTCTTCCTGCGCATTGATGATGCGCTCGGCGAGGCGCTGCACGGCGGGATCGGCATTGTGTGAGGGCGCCCATTTCGACATCACGATGGCTTGCGCGTGATGGCCGATCATGCCCGACATGAACTGCACATCGGCGACCGTGTAGGGATATCGCACGCTATCGGCGCGCGCCCGGCCGATGGCGGCGGCCGATGGCGCAGGTTGGGGTGCGGATTGCGCCGGCAGGTGCGGCGCGAGACTGAGGGCGGCGCAGACGGCGCTCGCAACGACGGATTTCGTACGCACGGATCGATACCGGAAGGCAGGGTGTCCAGAGCCCCGTACGCAGCGCTGTGTCGGGACGTTGGCCGTGCGCGAAAGTTACGCGTGCCGGCGGGCGCGCGGCAGGCAAAGTCGATGTGAGCGCGATTGCAGTACTGATTCATCCGTGAAGTTGCGGCGGACTCGAGTGCTCGAAGACGTCGGCAATTGCGTCAGTGCGCAATGGCCGCCATGGTCAATGCACCGAAACAATCTTCGGGATTCACGACGTCACCGCCCGATGGTGCAGTCTGCGCGCTCCACTGCACGATCACCACCCGCTGCTTCGGATTGACGTACAGCCACTGCCCGAAGATTCCCGCCGCGGAGAACGCGCCCTCGTGAATGCTGCCGGCGAGCGCGTTCTCGACCGGCCACCACATGTAGCCGTACGCTTCGCGCTTGCCGGAGCTCAGTGTTTTCGGCGAGCCGGCTTCGGCAATCCATCCGGCAGGAAGCGTGCTGTCGCCGTCGATCACGCCGCCGCGCATGATGTACAGGCCGAAGCGCCCATAGTCACGCAATGTGGCGGTGATCCCGCTGCCACCGATCTCGTGGCCGTCGGGTGAATCGAGCCACCAGGTCGCATCGCTTTCCATGCCGATGCGTCGCCAGATCTTATCGCTGAGGAATGCAGACAGCGACGTGCCGACCGCACCGCGCACGAGTTCTCCGGCCACGAGAGTTTCGCCGGTGCTGTAGTTGAAGACGGACCCGGGTGCGGCAGCGCGCGGCAACGCCGCCATCAGCGTCAGTCCAGCACCGGGCGCCTGCGAGATCTGCACGTCCAGCAGGCGTCGTCGATCCGACGTAGGATCGGTGTAGGTCTCGTTCCAGCGGACACCGGACGCCATCGTGAGGATGTTGCGCACGGTCACACCGTCATACGCGCTCCCTGCCAGTGCCGGTACGTATCGCGTGACGGAATCATCGAGGCTGCGGATCGCACCGTCACGCAGTGCGATACCGATCAGCGTCGAGGTCACCGATTTTCGCCATGGACATCGACATCCAGTGCGTGGATTCCGTGTTGCCCAGCGCATAGCGCTCCAGTGCGATCTGGCCGTCCTGCAGCAGGAGCAGTCCGCTGACGCGATTGACGCGCATGTATTCGTCGAGCGTGACGTTCCGGCCACGCGAGCTGCAGGTGACGGCAGCGATCGGGCGCGCCGCGTGCGGCAGCGGCGTCGTGCTGGTGCCGCGCGCGACGACGCGCGACGGGAAGAGTCGATCGATGTTGCGGAACGTCTGGGCCGCGAGTTCGGGTGTCAGTCGTCCATCGTACATCTCGCGCACGGTGCCGATCGGCTCCGCTGCGTGCGGATTGACGAGCGGCGCCCGGTGTGGAGCGGAGCATGCCGCGATGCCACACCACGCGAGAGGCAACCAGCGCATCGTCGACGCCTTGCTGAAGACGGTCCCCGCCGGCATAGTGGCCGGCATGACTCCTTCAAACTACTCACGGTCGTTGTGGCGCGGACTCGTGGTCGCGCTGGGGAATATGCTGGTCGCGACGCCGTCCCTGCATGCGCAAGCCGGCTTTGCCGCGCCGGTGTCACGTACCCCAGGCGCGGCGAGCATGCCGGGTGTGTCCGCCGCACGCCTGGCGCGCATCGACTCGCTGCTGGATGGGGCGGTGACCGACAACGCCATCATGGGCGCGGTGGCGCTCGTGTTTCGCGACGGGAAAGTGATGTACGAACGCGCCGTGGGGTATGCCGATCGCGAATCGAATCGTCGCATGACCTCGGACGCCATCTTCCGCATCGCGTCGCAGTCGAAGGCGTTGACGAGCGTGGCGATCCTGTCGCTGGTGGAGCAGGGGAAACTGTCGCTCGACGATCGCGTGAGCCGCTTCATCCCGGCTTTCGCGACGACCACAGTGCAGACGACAGGTGCGCCGTCGGCAGTCGCGGCGAAACGGCAGGTCACGATCCGGGACCTGCTCACGCACACGTCGGGCGCTTCATATGGCACCGACGCACACGTGGCCGCACAGTATCGCGCGAAGGATCTCGGGCCGGCCGCTGGATGGGGATGGTATTTCGCCGACAAGTCCGAACCGATCTGCACCACCATCGATCGCCTCGCGTCGCTGCCCTTCGTGCAGCAGCCGGGAGAGGCATTCGTTTACGGCTACAACACGGACATACTCGGCTGCGTGGTGGAACGGGTGTCGGGTCTGGCGCTCGACGAATTCTTCCGGGCCCGAATCACTGCGCCCCTGCGGATGAACGACACGTATTTCTACGTGCCCGACGCGAAACGCGCGCGGTTCACAACGGTCTACATGAGTGACTCGTTGCGACACAGCGTGCGGGCGCCCGATGGCGCGCGCGGCCAGGGGCACTACGCCGACGGTCCACGCGTCAGCTTCTCCGGTGGCGCCGGCCTCGTGTCCACGGCGCGCGACTACGCACGGTTCCTGCAGATGATGCTGAACGGTGGTGTGCTCGAGGGTGCGCGCATCCTCGCACCGCGCACGGTGGACGTCATGTCCAGCAACCAGACCGGCACCCTGTTCTCCACAGACGGTCGTGGCTTCGGGCTCGGTTTCTCCACTGTCGATCGGCTCGGTGCCGATGGGTTCCGCTCGGTCGGTTCGTACGGATGGGGCGGCGCGTACGGCTCCAGCTATGCGGTCGATCCGAAAGAGCGATTGGTGATCGTGTTCATGATGCAGCAGCTCCCGAATTCGAGCGACGTCGGTGCGCGGTTCGTGAATCTGGTGTATCAATCGCTGATTCCGAACGCGCGCTAGAGTGCCGCGCGACTACGCATGCGAACTGCCCAACGCAGAGTCGCAGACGGACGGAGAGACGCGGCAGTCGAATCCGGTCAAGATCATCGCGACTCGTTTTCCCGCTTTGCGACTCTGCGTTGAGGAGTTGATCGTGTGCTGACCGTACGACGACTGATCAAATTTCTTGCGATCATCCCGATGTGCGGTCATGCGCAGTCGCGCCCCACAGTGTCACTCGAGGGAGAACGGGTCGAGGGGCAATGGAGCGCGGCGCCGGCGCCGGCGGTGGCGGCGTTCAAGGGGATTCCGTACGCCGCGCCCCCGGTCGGGGCGTTTCGCTGGAAACCGACGCAGCGGTATCGGTCGGTGCCGGGTCGCACCCATGATGCATCGCAGTTTGGCCACGCCTGCATGCAGCCCGTGTCGCTCGACGGAGAGGTCCGTGGCGATGTGAGCGAGGATTGTCTCACGCTCAACGTCTGGACCACCGATCCGTCGCGTGACTCCGCACCGCGGCCCGTGATCGTGTGGATTCACGGCGGATCGAACATCGCCGGGACATCCGGCCGGACGTACTACGACGGCACGACACTGGCTCGCCGAGGCGTGGTGCTCGTGAGCATCAACTACCGCGTCGGCGTGATGGGATTCTTCGCGCATCCGGCGCTCTCACGCGAAGGGCGGGCGCATGCATCGGGCAACTACGCACTGCTCGACATTCTCTCCGCATTGGGATGGGTGCAGCGCAACATCGCCGAATTCGGTGGTGATTCGACGCGCGTGACCGTGTATGGCCAATCCGCCGGCGCGAACAACATCGTGCACCTGATGGCGTCGCCGCTCGCGAAGGGACTGTTCCAGCGGGCGATTCCACAGAGCGGGGCGCCGATGGATGGCCTCGCGTCACTCACCACCGCCGAGCGGTTCGGCACGATCTTCGCGCGATCGCTGGGCGTAGCACCGGACAGCACGGCACGTGATGACGAGGTGCTGAAGGCGTTGCGCGCAGTGCCGGCCGAGACCGTGATGCAGGCGCAAAGCGTCTTCCTGCAGAGTGGCATCTTCCAGCCGATCGTCGATGGCCTCGTGCTGCGCGAAATGACCGCGCGCGTCTTCGATCGCGGAAAGCAGATGCCGGTACCGCTGATCCTCGGCAGCACGGCGCTCGAGATGTCGTCACTGCGTGATGCAATGCCTGCCTTCGCGCGCACGCTCACTGGCTACCGTACGTGGGTCGGCGACACGTTCGGCGCCTCGAGGGATTCGATGCTCGCGCTGTACCCCGCGCCGACAGACAGCGATGTCGATCTGGCGGCGCGTCGTCTCGTGACGGACTTCTACTTCACGTGTCAGACGCGTCTCACGGCACGCGCCATGACCAGGGTCGCGACACCGTCGTACCTGTACCTGTTCTCGCGCGTCCCACCGGGTGAGGAAGGGATGGGCGCGTATCACGCGGCCGACATCGACTACGTGTTCAATGCACGTGACCCTGCACGCAAACGCGAAGCGCCAGATTCGACACTGAGTGATACGATGGTCGGCTACTGGCTCCGATTCGCCGCGACGGGTGATCCGAATGGACCGTCGCTGCCGCTCTGGCCTGCCTATCGCGCATCCGATGACGCGTATCAGGAGCTCGGCACCACGATCGGCGCGCGCACCGGACTCGGCGCATCAGTCTGTGGCCTCGTGGAGCCGGTGCTGCGCAAGCTGTGGAGGACGCGCGAGTGAGGTCGCGTGTTCGCGTGCATCGAAGGGGCGCCCTGGCGGAGACGCCGCTCTATCGACAGATCGGCGACCAGTTGCGAGACGCCATCATGCGCGGAGAGCTGCGTGTCGGCGATCGGCTGCCGGCGTCGCGCGCGCTGGCGAAGGAACTGCGGGTCTCTCGGAACACGGTCGAGGCGGCGATCGCACAGCTGGCCAGCGAGGGGCTGGTCGAGCGCCGAGTCGGGTCGGGGACCCGCGTGTGCAGCGTGCCGAGGGGGCCTTGACATCGGAGGGGACGTGCTGAATAATCAACACAGTTGAAAAATCAGCACACCAGCCTCCGGCCGATTTCGCCATGTCCCTGTCGCCCAAGACCACCGAAGATCTCACCCGCCGAGAGCGGCAGGTGATGGACATCCTGCACCGGCGCGGTGAGTCCACCGTTGCGGAAATCATGGCCGAGCTCGCTGATCCGCCGACGTATTCGGCGGTGCGATCGATTCTCCGGATCCTCGGCGAGAAGGCGCTGATCGCCTTTCGGGAGGACGGACCGCGATACGTGTATTTCCCGGCCGCACCGACCGAGCAGGCGCAGGTCGATGTGCTCGATCACGTGGTGCGGACGTACTTCGCCGGTTCCACCGAGCAGGCGGTGACCGCGCTGCTCCGCATGTCGGACACGACACTCACCGACACGGAACTGCAGGCGATGCGCGCCCGCATTGCCGGCGCTCGCAAGAGCGGGAGATAGGTCATGGATACCTCGATCCTCGATGCTCGCGCAATCGCCTTGATGCCGGTGCTGCTCATCGTTCTGAAGGCGACCGCGGTCCTGCTGGTCGCGCTCGCGCTGACCACGCTGATGCAGCGCGCATCGGCCACGTCGCGTCACCTGGTATGGGTCGCGTCGCTGTTCGCGATGCTGGTGATTCCCGCGCTCGCGCTGTGGAGCCCGATCCGATTGCAGTTGCTGCCGGCAACATGGGGCGCGACAGCGGTGGTGATTCCCGTCGGTGCGCTGGAATCAGGTGGTATGCCGACGGATGCGAGTGATTCCCGGACGACGCGTGCGTCAGACGCCGCGACGCCCACCGCGACCACGCCGGCGTCCGCAGCGATGAGCGCGGCGTCCTCTGCCGACGTCACCGAGCGCAAACCATTGCCACTCACGACCATCATCGCACTGGTGTGGGCCGCCGTTGCCGTCGGCATTCTCGGCTGGCTTGGCTATGGTGCGTCGACCGTCCGCCGCATCGTGCGCGGCGCCACGAAACTCGACAGCGTCGCGTGGCAGGGCCCGATGATGGATATCGCGGATCGGCTCGAGCTCACCGAAGTGCCGGTCCTGCTGCGCGCGGACAACGTGACCATGCCCTTCGCCTGCGGGCTGCGCACGCCGACGATCGTGATGCCGGCTGACTGCGAGAAGTGGAACGACGAGCGCCGCACCGCCGTGCTGCTGCACGAGCTGGCACATATCCGCCGCCGCGATATCGTCGGCCACACACTCGGCCGCATCGTCTGTGCGCTGTACTGGTTTCATCCGCTGGCGTGGATGGCTGCACGCCGACTGCGTTCCGAAAGCGAGCGCGCCTGCGATGATCTCGCGCTGAGCTGCGGCACGCGCGCCAGCGACTACGCGGAACATCTGCTCGATATCGTGACATCGGTGCGCAATCACGGCACTCCGTCGGTCGCGATGGCGATGGCGACGCGGTCGGAGTTCGAGGGGCGCATGCTCGCGATCCTCGACCCGCATCTCTCGCGCAGCTCACCGACGCGCGTGCAGGCGAGTACGCTGGCAGGTGGTGTGATGATGTTCGCGATCGTCACCGGATCGGCTGTGCCTCGCGTGACCAGCGCGCCGCAGTTGGAACGCCCCGCACCGTCGCGCTCGAATGACGTGGCCGTGCTGGACACGGTGCGTCGCGACGACACGCGCGTCGACACCATGACGGTGAAGTCGGAGTTCACTGACGAGCGTCGCCGGGGCGGACCGATGCCGGCTCCGGCACCGTCGGCGAAACCTGGGGCGGTCGCCGTGGCGACAGCGCAGGCGCAGGCATCGCCGGAGCCGGTGATCGCACTGGCGACGGGTGTGCAGGGTGATGGCTTGCTCCGCTCGCTGCCGTCGGCCAGGACCGCGGGTGACAGCAGCGCGCGCGCCAGCGTGCTGGCCCGCATTCTCCGCACGGACACATCCGCATCGTTGCGGCGCACCGCGGCGTGGGGATTGAACGATTTCGTCGACAACGACGCGGCGCGGGACGCATTGCTCTACGCGGTGCGACAGGATGTCAGTGCCGAGGTGCGTGAGATGGCCGCATGGGCGCTCGCTGACGGCGCGGACAATGCGCGTGTCGCGCGCACCCTCGGTGACGTCATTCGCGACGACCGCAACAAGGCAGTGCGCAAGACGGCCGTCTGGGCACTTGGCGATGGCGGTGAGGGAAGTACTCCGGGTGTCGTCTCGGCGCTGACGTCGGCGCTCACGGATGACGACGCAGCGGTGCGCGAACTCGGCGCGTGGGGCCTGGGCAATTCCAACCCGCGCCGAGCACCGGCGGCGCTGATCAGTGCCCTGACCGATCGTGATGCGCGAGTGCGCGCCACGGTGGCGTGGGCACTGTTCGAGATCGAGGATGGCGATGCCGCTGCCGCGCTCGAGACGGCGCTGTCGAAGGAAACGGATGCCGACACCAAATGGGCGATGGTGCGCGCGATCAGCGTGATGGGTGAACGCGCCGTCGCTCCGTTGCAGCGCATCATCGAAGGGTCGGATGCGGCCGCGCGCGCGCTCGCCATTCGATCACTGGCCGGTCGTAGTGACGAGCCGTGGCCGCAGCCACGACCGCGTCCGCGCCCGTATCCCTGAGCAGTCGAGTTCTACCGCACGTGCACGACGGAACAGCGCGACGTTCGCGCTCTTCCTTTGCCCTGAAGTGCTGAAAAATCAACACACTCACCACGTCTCGCGGGAGTTTCCATGGTTCGAAGCGTTGCACTACTCGTCGCCGGCGCGGTCATCGCCTGCTCACCCAATGCGGTCGCCGAAGCCGCGCGCTTGCCGGCGGCAATCGCGAATGATCTGCGCGCCCTCCTCGCGGCAGCGCGTGGTGCGCCGGACATGGTGTGTTCGCTGGCATCGGACGCGGTCGGCAATCGTTGGGGACGTGGTATGAATGCACCGCACACGCCGCTGCCGGCCGTGCAACTCACCGACGACACTGAAGAGCGCAGCCGCCGACTCGGCGACGCGGACGTTGCGATGCTGCTCGAGCATGTGTCATCGACTGACCGATGCGTGCGTGCGCTGGCCGTGCGCGTGCTCGGTCAATCAGGCGGCGAGTTGGCCACCCGCGGCCTGTCGACACGATTGTCGGATTCCGATGCCACGGTGCGTGAGACTGCGGCGCTGGGCCTGGGCCTGATCGAACCGAAGACGGTCACACCGGCGCTGATTGCCGTGCTGCGCGACAACGCGATCGGCGTGCGTGCCAATGCGGCGTGGGCACTCGGTCGAGTGGAAGACGGCATGGCGTTGCGTCCGTTGCTGGGTGTGCTCTCCGATGCTGATTCCACGGTGCGTGAAGCGGCGATCGGCGCCATCGGACAGCTCGACTCGACCAGTGCGATTCCGGCGCTGTTGCGCGTGCTGAAGGAGGACAAGGTCGCATCGGTGCGTCGCACGGCCGCGTGGGCCCTCGGCAATCTCGAGGCGGAAGCGGCCGCGACGGATCTCAGCGATGTGCTGAGTCGCGATAGCGACGCCCATGTGCGCGAGATGTGTGCGTGGGCGCTCGGCAACATCGATGCCAGGAGCAGCGTGAACGGCCTGCAGATTTCTGCGCAGCGTGATGGCGACAGGAACGTGCGTGAGATGGCGGTGTGGGCGCTCGGTGAACTCGGGAACGCCGATGCCGCCGATGTTCTTGGCGACGTGCTGGCGAAGGATACCGATCTGCGCGTGCGTGCCACCGCGGCGTGGGCACTTGGCAACATCGACACGCGCAAGGCACCGGCCGGACTCATTCTCGCGGTCGGCGATGCCGATGACGACATCCGCGTGAAGGCGGCGTGGGCGCTCGGCGAGATTCGCGATCCGGCGGCGGTGCCGGCGCTCAAGACCGCGATCAAGCGTGAGCGCAATGCGAAGGCGCGCCGGGCGCAGCTCCGCGCGCTGATCGAAACGGGCGAGCGCTCGGAAGCGATGCTGACCGAGCTGCTCGACTCGAGTGATCCATCGGTGCGCGAGGCCGCCGTGCGTTCGCTGGCTGGCCGCAGCGCGACCGATCCGTGGCCGTGGCCGCAGCCGCGTCCACGGCCGTTTCCGTGAGCTGACGGGGCACCCGGTGCGGATTTGCACCGGAGAGAAACCATTCGCGGTCCCGTTACGTCAGACCCGCTGGGCCCCCGATCCGGGTGCGCTGCGACATCCACCCGCCGATCCGACAGATGCTACGCAATTTGCGGCTCGCAGCACGCATGCTGCTCAAAACCCCGTTCGTGACTGCCGTCGCCGTCATGTCGCTGGCGCTCGGCATCGGTGCGAATTCGGCGATCTACTCGCTGTTCGACCAGATGTTGCTGCGGCCGCTCCCGGTGCCGGATCCGGTCGCGTTGATCAATCTTGGCGCGCCGGGTCCCAAGCCAGGTCAGACGCAATGTTCGCAGGCCGGCAGCTGCGAGGTGGTGTTCAGCTATCCGATGTTCCGCGATCTCGAGCGCACCCAGACCGTGCTGACCGGTCTCGCGGCGCACCGGACATTCGGACCCAGCCTCTCGATCGACGGCGAGCCGATGACGGGGCAGGGAGTGATGGTGTCGGGGTCGTACTTCCCGACGCTGCAATTGCAGCCGGCCGCGGGGCGATTGCTGGCGCCGACCGACGATGCGGTGATCGGTGCGAATTTCGTGGTGGTTCTCGGGTACGAATTCTGGCGCGACACGTTCGGTGAGTCGCCGGGCGCGATTGGCAAGACGATACGCATCAATGGCAAGACGTTCACGGTCATCGGTGTGGCGCCGCAGGGGTTCAGCGGCACGACACTCGGTACGCAACCGTCGGTCTACGTGCCGATCTCGATGCGCGCCGAACTGGAAGTCGGCTTCAAGAACTTCGACAATCGACGGTCGTACTGGATGTACGTGTTCGGGCGACGGAAACCCGGTGTGACGATCGCGCAGGCGACGGTGGCCTTGAATGCCTTGTATCGACCGATCCTGAACGATGTCGAAGTACCGCTGCAGGAGAACATGAGTGCCCAGACGCTGACGCAGTTTCGCGCGAAGACGTTGACGGTGGAGGATGGGCGCCGCGGTCAGAGCAGCATTCACCGCGAGGCGAAGTCGCCGCTGTACCTGCTGATGGGTGTAACGCTGGTCGTGCTGCTCATCGCCTGCGCGAACATTGCGAATCTCCTTCTGGCTCGCGGCGCAGGGCGATCGGCGGAAATGGGTGTGCGACTGGCGCTCGGCGCGAGTCGGAAGCAGCTGTTGTCGCTGCTGCTGACTGAATCGATCCTGCTCGCGGCCATCGGCGGCGTGGTGAGCCTGATCGTGGCGAAGCTCACGCTCAGCTTCATTGCGTCGATGATGCCTGCCGACGCGGCCGGCACCATCGTGTTCGCCCTGGAGCCGCAGGTGATCGTGTTCACCGCGGCACTGGCGCTCGTGACGGGCGTGATCTTCGGGCTCTTTCCCGCGATGCACAGCACGCGCGCGGACCTGATCGGCGTCATTCGTGCGGGTGCGGGTCAGCTGACTGGTGGCAAGGCCGCGGCGCGCTTCCGCGCCACGCTCGTGACGGTGCAGATCGCACTTTCGATGGCGCTCCTCGTCTCGGCCGGACTGTTCCTGAAGAGCCTTCGCAACGTGAGTCGTGTGGACCTCGGCATGAACCTGAATGATCTGGCGACGTTCAGGGTGTCGCCGGTGCGCGCCGGGATGGACACCATCCGTGCCGCCATCTATCTCGCACGAGTCGAGCAGGAGCTGAAGGCGATTCCCGGTGTCACCGGTGTGACGGCGAGTCGCGTCCCCCTGCTGTCCGGCGAGAGCTGGGGATCCGGCGTGCAGGTGCAGGGATTCGCCAGCGGTCCTGATGTGGACAACGATTCGCGATTCAATCAGGTCGGGCCGGGCTACTTCACGATGCTCGGCGTGCCGATGCGCGCGGGTCGCGACATCGCGGAATCGGACGAATTCGGCGGTGCGAAGGTCGCAGTCGTGAACGAGGCGTTCGCGAAGAAATTCAACCTCGGACGCGACGCCGTCGGCAAGTTCATGGTGGACGGCGGTCCGACGGACACGCTGAACGTGCAGATCGTGGGCGTCGTGCCGGACATGAAGTACAGTGACGTGAAGGACACGGTGCCGCCGGTGTTCTACTACGCCGCGCGGCAGGATCACGGCATCGGTGCGCTGCACTACTACGTGCGATCCTCGTTGCCGACGGCGCAGCTGATGGCGGCGATTCCGGGCGTGAGGAAGAAGCTCGATCCGACCATCCCCGTCGAGGACCTGAAGTCGATGCCGCAGCAGATCCGCGAGAATGTGTTCCTCGATCGGATGATCAGCATATTGTCGGCGGCGTTCGCAATCATCGCCACGCTGCTGGCGGGCATCGGGTTGTACGGCATGCTGGCATTCAGCGTGGCACAGCGTACACGCGAAATCGGCGTGCGGATGGCGCTCGGGGCGAATTCCGCCCGCGTGCGCCGCATGGTCATGAAGCAGGTCGGACTGATGACGGCGATCGGCGCGGTGGTCGGCGTCTCGGCGGCATTCGGCATCGGGAAGGCCGCGCGCGCGCTTCTGTTCGGCCTCGAGGGCTACGACGCGTCGGTGTTTTCGTTGTCAGTCGTCAGCCTGGCCATCGTGGCACTGGCGGCGGGGTTCATCCCGGCCCGTCGTGCAGCGCTGGTTGATCCGATGCAGGCGCTGCGACATGATTGACCCGCATCGCGGGTGTGACTCTCGGTCCGGACAGCGCTGATCATGGATATCGTTCGTACACCGCCCAAACGACACGGTCGCACGGCGCTGATTGCGGCGGGCGTCGTGCTGGCGATCCTCGGCATCGTCGCGGTCTCGCGTCTCGACGCTGCCTTGCCGACGATCGAGCGGGCGGCAATTCTGGTGGACTCGGTGCGTCAGGGCGACATCGTGCGGGAAGTGCGCGCGCCCGGCGCGCTGGCGCCCGAGCAGATTCGCTGGATCACCGCCCAGGCATCGGCGCGCGTCGAACGCGTGCATGTGCAGGCGGGACAGGTCGTGAAGGCGGGCGATCTGCTGCTCGAGCTCTCGAATCCCGACCTGCAATTGCAGTCGATGCAGGCGGATCAGCAGGTGCGGCAGGCCGAGAGTGCATTGCTGTCCCTCAAGACCACCCTGCGCAGCGGGGTGCTCACGCAGGAAGGGGTCGTCGCGACGGCGCGCACGCAGCATCTCAGCGCGATGCAGGAAGCGGCCGGTGTCGACTCGCTGGTGAAGTTGCGGCTCGCCGCGACGTTCGAAGTCGCGAATCGTCGCGCCGCGGCCGACGAAATGACGACGCGACTGCGTGTCGAGCAGGATCGCCTGCAGCTCATGCGCGAGTCGATCGACGCGCAGGTGGCGACGCAGGCGGGCCAGGTGACACAGCTGCGTGCCATCGCCGCCAATCAGCAGGCGCGTCTTCGCGCGCTCGAAATCCGTGCACCGGAATCGGGTGTGTTGCAGGACCTGACGCTGCAGCTCGGGCAATGGGTGCCTGAAGGCACCACACTCGCGAAGGTCGTGCAGCCGGGTCGCCTGAAGGCGGTACTTCGCATTCCCGAATCGCAGGCCAAGGATGTGCAGATCGGGCAGGTCACGAACGTCGACACGCGCAACGGCATCGTGCGCGGACATGTCATCCGCAAAGATCCGGCGGCGCAACAAGGCAGTGTGACGATCGATGTCGCGCTCGATGGGGCGCTCCCGCAAGGCGCCGTGCCGGACCTGAGCGTCGATGGCACGATCCAGATCGAAAAGCTGACCAACGTGCGCTACACGGGCCGCCCGGCGATTGCAGTGCCAGGCGGGCAGACGAGTCTCTTCCGACTCACGCCGGATGGTCGCGAAGCCGTCCGCATCGCCGTCACACTCGGTCGGAACTCGGCCAACAGCGTCGAAGTGCTCGGCGGCCTCACCGTCGGTGACCGCATCATCCTGTCCGACATGTCCGCGTATGCCTCCGCCGCACGTGTGCGGCTCAAGTGATCTCACCCCGAACGCCGGCCACCATCATGAGCGCATCCACCCGCCCGCTGATCGAGATGCAGGGCATCCGCAAGGTCTTCATGACCGATGAGATGGAAACGCATGCGCTGCAGTCCATCGATTTCGCGATTCAGGAAGGAGAATACGTCGCGATCGCCGGTCCATCCGGCTGCGGCAAGACCACATTGCTCTCGATCCTCGGCCTGCTCGACGCGCCGACGGCCGGGAGCTACAACCTTGCCGGCCAGCCGGTGGCGACCCTGTCACCGGCCGAGCGGGCGCGCGTTCGCAATCGACAGATCGGGTTCATCTTTCAGGCCTTCAACCTGATCGGCGACCTGACGGTGGCCGAGAACGTCGAACTGCCGCTCACGTATCGCAGCGACCTCACGGCAGCGGATCGGAAGACGCGTGTGGAACGGGCGCTGGACCGCGTCGGCATGTCGCATCGTGCGAAGCACTACCCGCCGCAGCTCTCGGGCGGTCAGCAGCAGCGTGTGGCCGTGGCGCGTGCCGTGGCTGGCGACCCGGCGATCCTGCTGGCCGACGAGCCGACCGGCAATCTCGACTCGAAGAACGGTGAGGCGGTGATGACGCTCCTGCAGGAACTGAACGCGAACGGCGCCACCATCTGCATGGTGACACACGACGAGCGGTACGCGAAACATGCCGGCCGACAGGTCCACCTGTTCGACGGCAAGGTGACCGACGCGAACACATTCGCGGAAGCGGTCGCGTGAAGACAGGGTGATGTCGTGATATTGGGTGTGGCAGCCGTCGACCGGCCGCCCCACTCACGAGGCACGCATCACAAATCTCGAATTCAGTGCGCACGAGATGCGCGCGATGGCGGACCTCGTCGTCGCGCGCTGCGTGGAGCACATCACGACCCTGCCGCAGCAGTCGTTGTACGGTGTGGACGACGCCGAATCAGCCTGCCTCCGGATGCGGGAACCGGCGCCGGCAGAGGGCACTGCGCTGCCTGTGCTGCTCGACGCGCTCTTCACCGAATACATCCCGCAATCGTTCAACACGCCGTCGCCCGGCTATCTCGCGTACATCCCGGGGGGCGGCGTCTTTCCGGCGGCGCTGGCCGACTTCATCGCCGACACCACGAATCGGTACACCGGAATCTGGCAGGCAGCGCCCGCGCTGGTGCAGCTGGAAGCGAACGCGCTCGAGTGGCTGCGGGAATGGATGGGCATGCCGGTCGGCACGAGCGGCGTGTTCACGACGGGCGGGTCGATGGCGACGTTCAATGCGGTACTCTGCGCACGCGAGAAGTATCTCGGTCTCGATATCCGCCCCGGCGTGCTGTACACATCGGATCAGGCGCATCACTGCGTGATCAAGTCGGCGAAGCTGGCGGGCATCATGCCGGATCGTGTGCGGTCCATTGCATGCGATGCGCAGTTCCACCTGCCGATCGACGCGCTGCGTGCCGCGATCGCCGCCGATCGTGCGGACGGACTGACGCCGTTCATGGTGGTGTCGAATGCCGGCACCACGAACACCGGCGCGGTGGATCCGCTGGACGCCATCGCAGACGTGTGCCGCGACGAGAACCTGTGGCATCATGTCGACGGCGCATACGGTGCATTCTTCCAGTTGTGTGCCGACACGCGAGCGGTGCTGCGCGGGATCGAGCGTGCCGACTCGCTGACGCTGGATCCGCACAAGGGCATGTTCCTGCCGTACGGCACCGGAGCATTGCTGGTGCGCGATGGCGCCGCGTTGCGCGCCGCGCACGAAGCGACGGCCGACTACCTGCCGGACGTGCCGAGTGCGGCGGAGTTCTACGATCCGAGCCAGCACGGGCCCGACCTGTCGCGAGGATTCCCGGGCCTGCGGATGTGGCTCACGATCAAGGTGTTCGGTGCCGATGCGTTTCGCAGCGCGATCACGGAAAAACGCGCGCTGGCGCTCGACGCAGCGCGGCGTGTCGCGGCACTGCCGCACGTGGTGATGGACGCGCCGGTGGAGTTGTCGCTGTTTCCGTTCCACATCACCTGGCCCGGCGCGTCGCGTGCCGACGAGGATGCGGCAACGCGTGCCCTGATGACCGATGTGTCGAAACGCGGGCGTGTGATGATCAGCGGGGCGGTCGCCGGCGGTCGATACGTGGGTCGCGTCTGCGTGCTAAGCTTCCGCACACACGCTCCGCAGATCGACGCGCTGGTCGAGGATCTTGCGGCCGCCATCGACGACATCGTTGGGAGACGGAATTGAAGCGCCTTTTCGCTTTTCTGCTCGTTGTGATCGTCGGCCTGCTCGGTGTCATGGCCGCTCGCGCGCTGATGTTGCCGGCGCCGGTCGGCCCGGCGGCGGCGACGAAAATGGTGGCCGTGGATGAAGCGACTGCGGCGCAGCGACTGTCCGGCGCGGTCAAGTTCGCGACCGTGTCCACGGCATCAGGCGGACCGATCGACACGGCGGCGTTCCGCGGCTTCCACGACTTTCTCGCCACGGCATTTCCACGTGTGCACGCGTCCCTGACGCTCGAGAAGGTGTCGGCACTGAGCCTGCTGTACACCTGGACCGGCGCCGACACGACGCTCGCGCCGATCGTGCTGATGGGCCACATGGATGTGGTGCCGGTGCCGGAATCGAATCTGCGGGAATGGACGCACGGTCCGTTCTCCGGCGATGTCGCCGACGGATACGTGTGGGGCCGCGGCACGATGGACGACAAGGTGACGGTGCTGGCCGTGCTCGAGGCAGTGGAGGACATGCTGTCGCGCAACGAGAGGCCGGCGCGCACCGTGTACCTCACGTTCGGGCACGACGAGGAAGTCGGGGGCCGATTCGGCGCACGCGCGATGGTCGATTCACTGGTCCGTCGCGGCGTCAAGCCGGCGCTCGTGATCGATGAAGGTGGTGTGATGGCAACCGGCGCGATCCCGGGCGTGAGCGGCCTGGCGGCGGTCGTCGGAATCGCGGAGAAGGGGTATCTGTCGCTGCGCCTCACGGCGCGCGCGCAGGGCGGTCATTCGTCGATGCCGACGGAGCGCACGGCGGTGGGCGCACTGAGTCGCGCGATCGCGGCGCTCGAAGCGAATCAGTTCCCGCTGTCGCTCGATGGCCCGACGCGTGGCATGGTGGAGGCCATGGCACCGTACTCGCCGTTCAGCCAGAAGATGGTGCTGGCGAATCTGTGGCTCACCGGGCCGCTCGTGGCGCGCATGATGGCCAGGGTGCCGACGAGTGCCGCGATGTTGCATACGACGACTTCGCCGACGATGCTTTCCGCGGGCATCAAGGACAACGTGTTGCCGCCCGAAGCGACGGCGGTCGTGAACTTCCGGATCCGGCCAGGCGAAACGCAGCAGACGGTGATGGCTCGTGTGCGCGACGTGATTGCGGACTCGATGATCAGCATCGTACCGACCGACAGCGCCCGCACTGATCCGTCGCCGATCTCCGATCCCGCATCACCGGCCTTCGCGCTGATCGCCTCGACGATTCGCGGCATGGTACCCGGCCAGTCGGTGCCGGTATTGCCGTACCTCGTCGGGGGCGGCACGGATGCGAAGTACTGGGGCCCGCATTCGTCGAATGTGTATCGCTTTCTGGCGGTGCCGCTCGAGCAGGGCGACGTGTCGCGCATTCACGGCGTGAACGAGCGCATGTCGGTGAAGGGGTATGCAACAGCGGTGACCTTCTTCTCGCAGCTGATGCAGCACCTCGATCAGCTGAAGTGAAACCAACCGAGACGCTGGCCACGGCCACGGCGCCGGACGGCTCGCGGCTGACGCTGTATCGGCATGACGGCGCATATCTGATGGTGGTGAACGGCATCGAGCTGATGTCCACACGCCGCACGCACTCCGAGGTGCGACTGGCCGAGTTGGTCTGTGCGCTTCTCGGCACAGCGCCGGCGCCATCCGTGCTGATCGGCGGACTCGGATTCGGCGCCACACTCGCGGCCGCGTTGCGGTTGCTGCCTGCCGACGCCACGGTGACCGTGGCCGAACTGGTGGCCGATGTGATCGCGTGGAACAGACACCCCGAGTGGGCACTCGCCGGCGAATCGCTGGTCGATCCACGCGTGAGGATCGTGCACGCGGATGTGGCTCACGTCCTTCGCACCAGCATCGGCGCGTACGATGCAATCATGATGGACGTGGACAACGGCGCCGAGTCGTTCACCACCGGCAGCAACCGCAAGCTGTACAACGAGTCCGGTATTCGCGCCGCCATCGCTGCGCTCAAACCGGGAGGACAGGTTGCCTACTGGTCCGTGGACAGCGAACCTGCCTTCGTGCGCGCCCTCAAGCGCCTCGGCCTGTCCGTCGCCGTCCACAGGACGCGCTCGCACGCCACGTCCGGCGGGTTCAACTCCATCATCGTTGCAACGTCTGTGCGCTGAGCCGGCAACTGTCCGGCATTTGGCATCGCTCACACTTTTCACGCGGGGCTCGCGAGGAACGCGGGGACGTTCAAAAGCTTCGTAGGAACTGCCGTCACGGGCGCGCAGTTCCACAAGCATTTGCAGTTGCACTTCCCCGCGTCCCCCGCGAGCCCCGCGTGAAAAGTGTTCACGATCTTCCGAGCTTGTAGAACACTCGGGAGGCGCGAAGCACGAGACTATGGAATCGGGCGCGAATTGCGTCGCATGAGAGCCTCGATTTCCTCGATCTCGCGCGGCGCGTTGCTGATACGTTCGGTGCCCTTGTCGGTGACGATGTAGTCGTCCTCGATGCGGACGCCGGTGTTCTGGTAGCGCAGCACCGCGGCTTTCACCTTCGCGATGAAGGTGCGATTCTTCGGAGTGTCCGGCAGCGCGTCGAGCATCGTCGCGCTGATGTAGATGCCGGGCTCGATGGTGAACGAATCGCCGATCTGGAACGTGCGCTTGCCGGAGTAGAACTGGGCCGGATCGTGCACCGCGAGGCCGATGCCGTGGCTGATGCCGTGGATCATCCAGAACATCGACTGGCGACACGAGCGCGGCGCGTTGACGCAGTCGGTGCGCCACGGCATGTCGATCGTGGCGTCGACGCTTTCGATGAGGCCGAGTTTCGCCAGTCCGCGGGCGCGGACATCCTCCGACGAATCCTGCGCCGCGATCGACGACATGCCGACCTTGGAATTCCGCTCCGCGGCGAGCTGTGCATCCAGCACGAGCTGGTACATCTCTCGCTGCTCCGGCGTGTACGTGCCACTGACAGGAATCGAGCGCGTCACATCGGCCGCGTACCCTTCGTACTCCGTCGCCGCATCGATCACGACCAGCTCACCTGGCTTCAGGTCGCCGCGATTCCGCATGTAATGCAGCTGAGTTCCGCGGATGCCGCTGCCGACGATCGAGCCGTACGACGGTCGCGCACCGCCGCCGCGCATGAACTCGTACTCGATGGCAGCTTGCAGTTCATACTCCTTCGTCGCGCCCTGCAGGCGCATCGCGGCACGATGACCTTCCGAACTGATCTCGGCCGCCTTGCGGATCAACGCCATTTCAGCGGGCGTCTTCTTCGCGCGGACGAGATAGATGTACGGATGGGCGTCACGCATCGTGATCGCCGGATGTGCGGCGGCGAAGCGACGTTCCCACTGCTGGCCACGCGTGAGTGAGTCCTGGGTGGCGAAATCCGCGGCCGCGAAATCCGCGACCGTGAACACCGTCGTCACACCAGCGGCCATCGAGTCGATGACCGCTTCCACCACACCAGCCGAGCGCGCCTGCATGCCGAGCGTCGTCACGACCGTCAGCGAATCGGGGCGTCGGCCATAGTAGAAAGCCTGACGTGCACCCGCGGGCGTGATGAAGAGTGTGGACTGCGCCTTGCCACCCTTGACCTGCATCACGAAGATGCCGTCCGGTTCAGTGTAGTTCGTCAGGTACCGGAAATCGGGCAGCTGGAAGAATGGCCCGAAGTCGGACACCGGCGTTCGGCCGCCGAATGCGACCACGAGGCCGTCCCCGATCTTCGCCGCCAGCGAGTCACGGCGGGCGGCGTACTCCTGCTGCGGAATCTGCGCGGCTGCGGGGCGGACGACGCACAGGGTGGCCGTGACTGTCGTGAACAGAAAGCCGACCAGGCGGCGGACGGTCGTGGTGGCAGCGAAGGGCAGCATCGATGGCGGGGAAGACGGTGAGTGGTGCAACGAAACGTGCCGGGTCGTTGCATGGGGCGAAAGGGTATTGACCGTTGGCCGAGCCTGACGGTTGCAGAACCTCCGCCGCGTGGCGAGCATCCGCACTGGAAATTCCTCCCGAAAATTGAGGCTCGAATGCGCAAGACCGCGTTGCTCGTTTTGCTCCTGTCCACCGGCTGCTCGTCGAAGCCTGCAGCGCCCGGCGGCAACGCCGGAAGCGATACCAACGCCGCACATGCCGACGTCGCGGCATGGGAACAGCAGGCGGCACGCATCACGATCGTGCGCGACGACTGGGGCGTGCCGCACATCTACGGCAAGACCGATGCGGATGCGGTGTTCGGGATGATCTATGCCCAGGCCGAGGACGACTTCAACCGCATCGAAGTGAACTACCTGAACGCATTGGGGCGACTGTCCGAGGCAGAGGGCGAATCAGCGCTCTGGCGCGACCTGCGCATGAAGCTCTTCATCGATCCGGTCGAGGTGCAGAAGCAGTACGCCGCCAGCCCGCCGTGGCTGCAGCAACTCTGCGCGGCCTGGGCCTCGGGACTGAACTACTACATCCACATGCATCCGGAAACGAAACCGAAGGTACTCACACACTTCGAGCCGTGGATGGCCTTGGCCTTCAGTGAGGGCAGCATCGGCGGTGACATCGAGGACGTTGACCTGAAGGAGCTCGAAGCGTTCTATGGCGCGGCGCCAGACAGCGCGACGAAGCCGGTCGCGAATATGTTTCCTCGTCCGGCGGCGGAACGGTTCGCACCGGCGAACGAACCGACAGGCTCGAACGGCATGGCCATCGCACCGCAGAACACTGCCGGCAGACACGCGCTGCTGCTCATCAATCCGCACACCAGCTTCTTCTTCCGTGAGGAAGCGCAGATGGTCAGCGAGGACGGGTTGAATGCGTATGGCGCGGCCACGTGGGGTCAGTTCTTCATCTATCAGGGCTTCAACGAACACGCGGGATGGATGCACACGTCGAGTGGTGCGGATGTGATCGACGAGTACGCCGAGACCGTCACGAAGCAGGGTGACGGATACGTGTACCTGGCCGGTGGTGTGCAGAAGCCCGTGACGGCGACGAAGGTCACGGTCGCGATCAAGGGCGACGCCGGGCTGACGACGCGTGAGTTCACGGTGTATCGCACCGAACATGGGCCGGTGATCCGGCAGGCAAGCGGCAAGTGGATCAGCGTCGCACTCATGCAGGAGCCGGTGAAGGCACTCACACAGTCGTTCACGCGCACGAAGGCGAACAACTACACGGAATTCCGCGCCACGATGGAGCTGCACACCAACTCCAGCAACAACACCGTGTTCGCGGATCACGAAGGCAACATCGCGTACTTCCATGCGAACCACGTGCCGAAGCGCAATCCGAAGTTCGACTGGAGCAAGCCGGTCGATGGCAGCGACACGGCGACCACCTATCGCGGCGTGACGTCGCTGGACGAAAGCCCGAATGTGCTGAATCCGAGCACCGGCTGGATCCAGAACACCAACAACTGGCCCTTCTCGGTTGCCGGCGCGGCCAGCCCGAGGCAGGCGGCGTATCCCCGCTACATGGAGACGTACCTCGAGAATCCGCGCGGCATTCATGCCATGCGCGTGCTTGGTGCCCGCAAGGACTTCACGCTCGAGACGCTTCGCGATGCGGCGTACGACAGCTACCTGCCCGCCTTCGCCGATCTCGTGCCGCTGCTCGTCAAGGCGTACGACAACATGCCGATGAACAACCCGTTGCGCGCACGGCTTGGCGAGCAGGTATCGGCACTGCGCACGTGGGACTATCGCTGGTCGGAGAATTCGGTGGCGACGACGCTGGCGGTGTTCTGGGGTGAGGAGCTGTGGCGGCAGTCGCGCGCCGATGCGGAAAGTGAGGACATGTCGATGTACGACGTCATGGCGAGGAAGACCACGCCGCAGGTGAAACTCGAGATGCTTGCAGCGGCATCGGATACGCTGACCGCGAACTTCGGCACCTGGAAGACATTCTGGGGCGACGTGAACCGCTTCCAGCGTCGCACGGGTGACATCGTGCAGCCGTTCAACGACGTCGCGCCGAGCATCGCCGTGCCGTTCACGTCGTCGCGCTGGGGCTCACTCGCGTCGTTCGGCGCACGTCCTTATCCGGGCACGAAGAAGTGGTATGGCACGAGCGGCAACAGCTTCGTGGCGGTGGTCGAGTTCGGCGACAGCGTGCGCGCGAAGGCCGTGACGGCCGGTGGCGTGAATGGCAATCCGGCATCGAAGCATTTCAGCGATCAGGCCGAGCAGTACGCATCGGGGAAATTGCGCGATGTGTATTTCTACCGGTCTCAGCTCGAAGGGCACACCGAACGCACATATCATCCCGGCAAGTAGCGTTCGATGCTGAAACTGCGCGAGAAACAGTCGTCGTGACGCGAAGCGCGTGACTCAGCACCTGCAGCATGTCGCCTTCCTCGTCCACGACTACGACGAAGCAATCCAGTACTTCACGACCGTGCTCGGATTCGAGTTGCGTGGCGACACGCCGCTCACCGCAGAGAAGCGCTGGGTGCTGGTGGCGCCGCCAGGCGGCGGAGAAGCGTCCCTGCTCCTGGCGCGCGCCGTGACGGACGAGCAGCGAGCGTGCGTCGGCAGACAGGGCGCCGGACGCGTGTGGTTGTTCCTCCACACCGACGACTTCGACCGCGACCACGCAGAGATGCAGGCGCGCGGCGTACGATTCACTGAGGCACCACGCGAGGAGCCGTACGGCACGGTCGTGGTGTTCGCCGACCTCTACGGAAATCGATGGGACCTCGTACAGATGAAACCGGGCGGAACGCAACGATGACCATCCGTTCGATGGTCGTGCGCATGGCGCTCGTGACGGCAGGTTTCGGATTCCCCGCCGTCGCGCCGCTCGTGGCCCAGTCGCCTGCCAACTGGACCGACACGATCGCGCCGTTCCGCGTGATCGACAATGTGTACTACGTGGGCAGCGCAGGGTTGACGGCGTGGCTCATCACGACACCACAGGGACACATCCTGCTCGACGTCGGCCTCCCGCAGAACGCGAGGCTGGTCGAGCGGAACATCCGTCGCCTCGGCTTCCATCTTCGCGACGTGAAGATCCTGCTCAATACGCACGCACACTTCGATCACGCCGGCGGCCTCGCGACACTCAAGCGTCGCACACACGCACGCCTCTTTGCGAGCGCCGGTGATCGCGAGGCACTGGAGAAGGGTGTGTACGCGGGATCCGAGGAGAATGTCGCGTGGCGTTTCCCGGCTGTCCCGGTGGACAGCGTGATCGCTGATCGTGGAACCGTCACGCTCGGTGGGGTGACGCTCACCGCGAACATCACCGCCGGGCACACCGCCGGCTGCACGTCGTGGACCCTGCCGGTGATGGCCGATGGCGCGCGACACACCGCCATCTTCTTCTGCAGTGCGTCGGTGGCCGCGAACCGGCTCGCGCCACGTCCGCAGTACGCGGGCGTCGTCAATGACTATCGACGAACGTTCGCGCGTCTTCGCACGATCGACGCCGACGTGTTCTTCGCCGCGCATACCGAACTGTTCGACCTGCAGGGCAAACGGGCACGCATGGCGGCGGACAAGGCGAATCCATTCGTGGACCCGACTGCCCTGGCGCGCGTGACGGCGGAGTACGAAGCGGCATTCACGAAGGAACTCGCAAGGCAGCTTGCCGGCGTACCGTAGTCGTCGCTGAAAGCGATCACGGGGCGTGTGCAGACCCTTCGCACACGCCCCGCTCATTCAGGCCCGTGAGTTACCGATCAGGTCGTGCGTCGGCGTCGTGCCCCGAGCGCCAGCAGCCCGAGCCCGATCACCATCAGCGACACCTGCGACGGCTCCGGGACGACCGCCACGTAGCCATCGATGTTCGCCGAGTACGCATGCAGGACGCCTGGAAGCAGCGCGTACGCATTCGTCAGCTGCACGGCCGAGCCATCCGTCGTCCGCACGCAGCCGGTCGTGGCGCCGAGCGGGCACTGAATCGACGTCGCATACGGATCGGCGTCGAGGAAATTGAGCCACACGTCGAGCTGTGTTCCCTGCGCATTCTGCGTGACGCTGTAATCGTTGTCGGACCCGGCGAGGATGAGGAACTGGCCATTGGTGAGGCGAGGACCGATCGCCAGCCCTTCCCACTTCTCGGGTGACTTGCCGCCAAGAGCGGCCAGTGTGTTGGCATCGAGATCGATCAGTTGTGCGCTCTTCGCCACGGTGATCACACCAGCTGGCAGCGCACCATTCGTGATCGAGATGGTCGAGATATCCGTGGCGCCATTGAGATCGACCTGGAAGACACTCTTGTCGGCCGTCGCGAGTGTGGCACCGATGCCGACGCCGCGGTTGTTGCGCTCGAGGATCAGGAACTTGTCGTTGCCGAGTGCGACGATTTCCGACACTCCGCGGCCGGCGCCCGTCGTCTCGAACTTGTAGGCGTACTGCGCGACGGCCTCGCCGGTCGCCATGTCGTACTTCACGATGCGCGCATACTGCCCGTTGCCGGCGCCTTCGTCGAGCATCGCACTCTGGAGGGTGGCGTACGCATACTTGCCATCCGGGCTGATCGCGAGGCCCTCGAAACCGCGGTTGGTCTGCTTGCCCGCGGTGTTGCCTGCGTCACCGGCAAAGTTGGGCGTTCCGGTGGCGGCGTTGCGCGGAAGAATGTTCGCGGGCACGGTGAAGCGACGCACCTCCACACCGGCGCGATTGAATTCGACGATCGACGGGCCATACTCGTCCGACACGAGGATGTTGCCGTTGACCGGATTGATGACGATGCCTTCCGGATCGAACGCCTTGCCCAGCGTCGAGACGGGGTTCGGCGCGATTCCATTGAGCGCCGCGCCCTGGCTCGTGAACTTGATCGTCGCCTGCACCTGGAAATTGCTGATGCGGCCCGTCGCGAGATCGACATCGAGCGTGAATCGCTGTACGCGTGTCTCGTACGGGAGCGTGCCGCCGCCGGGACCGCGATCCGAGACGCCCCACCATTCACCGCGCAGCGGATCGTAGAAGAGGCCGGAGAACATGCCGACGCGCCGATCGAAATCCGAGCCCGTCGACTTGTCGAGTGTATTGGCGGCGACCGTCATGCCGTTGACGAACGACGCGTTGCTGACCGTCTGCGCCTGCGCGGTCATCGCGACCACCGCGAGGCCGGCGGTGACGAGTGATGCGAACTTCTTCATGGGGAGTGTTGGCTGGACAGTGATGGCCGGGATCCACACCCGTGCGCGCCAGCTCACGTGATGTGCGTCCGCGCATTCCGCGCGTCACCCGTCCCGACGAGTTCGCGCTGCGTGCAGCCAACATGTGCGCACGGACGACGTGCTCGCGCTGATGTTTCGGGATTCGAGCGAGTTGTCGCTGTCATGTTACGAAACCGTCACACATCGTGACGGCTTCTACACGTTCCATCATTGTTGAACTGCGATGTGGCGATAGGGCGGGGAGGCCGGAGAGTGCGTAAGCTGCGACCCCCCGCATCGCGCACCGATGACTATTTGTGAACAGCAGTTCCAACAAAAAGTCAGCGATGTGGCGCGCGACGCCGGTCGCCGCAACTGGCGCACTCCGTGAGCTCGTTGTGCTCCTCTCCCACAAAGTCAGGGGTGTCACTCACGACACGCGTCTTTGCAACGGAAGCACTCCGTGAGGTCCGTGCGCTCCTCACCCAAAGCAGTTCGGCCAGCTGCGCAGTGAGAGAATTCACGAACGCGGCGAGCTCCCCGGTCTCTCCGCCCTCTCCATCCATACGCATTTAACGGGCTCTACCATTGGCCGAGAGCTCGCGCGTCCACTAGAATCCGCGCCAGAAGTTCTGCTGCCGCGCGTCGCGCGGTGTGCCCGACCCACGCTCCGGACTACAGCGTCATGGCCAAGATCAAAGTGGTGAACCCGGTCGTCGAGATGGACGGCGACGAGATGACTCGCATCATCTGGCAGTTCATCAAGGACAAGCTGATCCTCCCGTACCTCGACGTGCAGCTCGACTACTACGACCTGGGCATCGAACATCGGGACGCCACTGGCGATCAGGTCACCGTCGATTCGGCGGAAGCGACGAAGAAGTACGGCGTCGCCGTGAAGTGTGCGACGATCACGCCCGACGAAGCCCGGGTGAAGGAATTCAACCTGAAGAAGATGTGGCGGAGCCCGAACGGCACCATCCGCAACATCCTCGGCGGCGTGATCTTCCGTGAGCCGATCATCATGAAGAACATCCCGCGCCTCGTGCCGGGATGGACGAAGCCGATCGTCGTCGGCCGCCACGCGCACGGCGACCAGTACAAGGCCACCGACTTCAAGGTCAATGGTCCCGGTACGCTGACCATGACGTATACGCCGGCCGACGGCAGCGCGCCGCTGCAGTTCGAGGTCGCGAAGTACGGTGCCGATGGCGGCGTCGCGATGGGCATGTACAACTACAACGATTCGATCCGCGACTTCGCCCGCGCCAGCCTGACCTACGGCCTGCAGCGCAACTATCCCGTCTACCTGAGCACGAAGAACACCATCCTCAAGGCCTACGACGGCGCCTTCAAGGACATCTTCGAAACTGTGTTCCAGGATGAGTTCAGGAAGGACTTCGACGCCAGGGGGCTGACGTACGAACACCGCCTGATCGACGACATGGTGGCCGCGGCCCTCAAGTGGGAAGGCGGCTACGTGTGGGCGTGCAAGAACTACGACGGTGACGTGCAATCCGACATCGTCGCGCAGGGGTTCGGCTCACTCGGCCTGATGACCAGTGTGCTCATGACGCCCGATGGCAGGACGATGGAAGCGGAAGCGGCGCACGGCACCGTGACGCGTCACTACCGGGAACATCAGAAGGGCAACAAGACGAGCACCAACCCGATCGCGTCGATCTTCGCGTGGACGCGCGGCCTCGCCCATCGCGGTAAGCTCGATGGCACGCCCGCGCTCGTCGACTTCGCCAACGCGCTCGAGTCGGTCTGTATCGAGGCGGTGGAGTCGGGGGAGATGACGAAGGATCTCGCGATCCTGATCAGCAAGGACTCTCCGTATCTCTCCACCGAAGACTTCCTCGACGCCATCGACCGCCGGTTGCAGGCCAAGATGGCTTGAAACGAACTGCTGAATTGCAAAACGGCAACAGACGCTGAACTGCTTCACGTGCATCAACGCAGAGACGCCACGACAATCGAGAGGCCGCAAAGAAATGCT
>JACMLX010000186.1 GCA_014379355.1 Gemmatimonadaceae bacterium | reverse complement strand
GGGGTATCCCGAACAGTGCATGAGCCTCCGTGAACGAGCCGCGCCCGACGATAATCTCCGCTCTCCCGGCTGATACGAGATCGAGCGTGGCAAAATCCTGAAACAAGCGCACTGGGTCACTCGCGCTCAAGACGGACACAGCGCTCGTCAGCCGAATGCGATCCGTCCTGCCGGCCGCCGCTGCGAGGATGACAGCGGGTGATGCGTCGGCGAAGTCTTCCCGGTGGTGCTCACCGATGCCGAAGACGTCCACACCGGCTCGATCTGCCGTTTCTATCTCGTTGAGCAATTGCGCCATACGCGCGCCCGTGGTCGGCGGCACGCCGGTCGCCACATCGGGCATGATGATCGCGAAACTGTCGATACCGATTTCCAATGGTCGTCCCGTCAAGAGAGGCGGGCAGCAGCTGCACAACTATCGCGCCGAATCGCGCGAAGGTGCGATAGTTGTGCGACTCTGTCCCTGTAGGGCTCGCGCGCGATCAGGCCGTCAGACGGGCATGTTCGGAGAGATACCAGCCGACGATTTCGCGGACCTTGCCGGAAACGGGGTCCTTCCAGTCTCGGAACAGCTCGGTGACAAGCGCGACTGCGGTATTGGGGACAGCGCCCGCGTGCGCCATCCGGGTGATCGCCGTGTCATGCCCGAGCGCTGACATTCCGCCGACGGCATCGACCACATACGAGACGTCGTATCCGTCCTTGAGGGCATCGACGACGGGGAATGCCAAGCAGATTTCGGTGTAGAGAGCACCGAAGACAAGCCTGCGCTTGCCGGTCGCCTTCACCGCGGAGAGAAACGCGTCGTCCTCCCACGCATTCATCGAGCTGCGGTCGATGATCGTGATGCCGGGCAACTCGTCGCTGATCGCTGCGCGGGTCGGCTTGTTGACACCCATGCCGACACCCACCGTGCTCAGAATGATGGGAATGTCGAAGGCCTTCGCAGTCCTGATCAGCAAACGCACGTTCAACTCGACCAGATCGGCTGGCGTGGTGGATCGAATGTTCGCGAACATTTCTTCTTGGTAGTCGATGAGCAAAAGCGCGACGTCTTCGCGCTTCCACACACCCAGCAGTTGTAGATCCGTCATAACTCCGTGTCCCGTTGATGGAGCGTCGTGACGCTCGGTGATTGCGCGTACAGCCAAAGAACTGAGCGCAACGTAGGACGATCTGAAGTAGTCTGGAAGACGCTATTATTCGATGGAATCCATCGGCTGCAGCGATGGACGGGTGGGTGTCCCTGCGTTGTGATAGAGGTTCTGGTTCTTGGTGTCCTTAGACATATCATGGCCTCGTGAGCAGACTTGCAGTTTGTCGATGAACCAACGGCCTGCAGGTCCCGGTGGGGCGGTCTTCAGGAAAGCGACCGAGATGGGCAGGGATACGCCTGCGGGCTCATCGTGTTCGATCCGCAGCCTGACGAGGCGGTGTGCCGCGAGATCGTCTTCGACGGCTGCCATCGGCATCGCTCCCCATCCCAAGCCGTCGAGAAGGAAGAAGTGCTTGGCCCCAAGATCGCCAAGTTTCCAGACGTTCGGCGACATAATGCCGAACGTACGCCCCTCGGACCGAGCGGTGCGATCTGTCAGGATCAGCTGCGTATGTTTCGCGAGCTCGACCTGAGGAATGACACCGCGTATGCTCGCCAGTGGATGCTGCGGCGAGGCAACCATCACCATGAGCATGCTGAGCAGCGGTTCAGTGCGGATATCGTCAGGAGCATCAGGCAATGAGCCGATGATGCCAAAGCTGGCGTTTCCGTTCACTACCTGGTCCAGAACTGCACCCAGTGCCTCCACAAATATCCTGAGCGGTACCGCCGGGAACGCCGTGGAAAATGCACGGGCAGCGTGGGTGACCGCTCGCAAGGGAAACATGACATCGATCACCACGCTCAGTTCAGGTTCCACCCCAGTCGAGATGCCCTTTGCTCTGGCCTTGAATGAATCGACGTGGCCGAGGATCGCCTTGGCGTCGAGCAACAGGCTCTGCCCGGCGGATGTGAGACGCGGATACCTTCCACTGCGCTCAAACAAGGCAATGCCCAAGAGCGCTTCGAACGTCATGATCGTTTGACTGATCACCGATTGCGAACGTCGTAGTCGACGCCCTGCAGCCGAGAAGTTTCCTTCATCAGCGGCAGCGACAAACGTCCGAAGCTGGTCGAGCGACAGCGCATCGAGCATGTTCAGAATCCAGGAAAAAGGATCTTCAAAGCCATTAATCATCTATCGGAGATTCCGATGCTTGAGCCGAGAAGCTAACTGAAAGACAGCTGGCTGCGCTTTCGCGCGACGGTCGCGGCGGCGTGGATCTTGTGGCTCACACGTGGAGTAACCCGTTCCTGGGAGACAGTCAGGTGCCGTGGATTTGACCCCAAGAGAGAGGGGTGTGCAACGTTTCACATGCGGCGGGTAAGCAAGCGACATCCCGCACGGCGGCAGCCCCACGCCCATCGAGTGGTGGTCCATTCTTCGCCGCCGCGGTCCGCGCGACCGTCGCATGCGCGGCCAGACGCGGTAAGTGCAGAAGCAGAATGCAGCGTGTCGTGCGTTCGACGTGCGTGCTGATGGCAGAGCTTTCCAGGCCAAGCATTAAGTCGCCTTCACCGTGACTTGGCACTGCGGTAACAGCTACCGGATGCGCGAGCACCGGGCCGCTCGCCACCCGGCTTGTCACCACGACGCGCACCGGCCGCCTCTTCACGCTCCTCAAGCCGCCGTGCGCCGCAGGAGACCTAGCGGTCCCATGGCTCCGCCCCCGATCAGGCGCGCAAAAGATCGTGTCTCGCTCGCGAGCGTCTTGTCCGCATTTGTGGCCGAACTGAGAGACCCACGAATCGACCGGTCGGGGTAAGGCCCGATCCGCGCGTACCCTTCTTTTTGCTGCGCTGGCGACGATGACCGGCATGCAACACGTGGTCAAAGCGCGCGGACCGGCCAAGCACAGTCTGCAAACGACATCATTTGACGTATGCGAGGCGTGGACCGCGCTCCGTGCGCTCAGTTGTGCGGCTTTCTCACGGAACGCGATCAACGGTTCGCTCCGCGGTATCGCTTCACGTCCCTGCAGTGAGCCTTATCCCGTGGCAGGCCGAGTATCTCTGGACACGCGATGCGCGCGCGAGCGACACAGTCGCACCTACCGCGTGAGCCCAACGGAAGACGCGAGCAGCCGTTCCAGCACTGCGGGCTGCACCGGCTTGACGAGATGCGTGTCGAAACCTGCGTCGTCCGAGCGTCGCTTGTCCTCGTCCTGCCCCCAGCCGGTCGCGGCTACGACGAATGCCGTTTCGCCCCACGGCTGTTCACGGATTCGTCGACAGGCGTCATAGCCGTTCAGTTTCGGCATCCCGATATCCAGCAGGATTACGTCCGGTCGAAAGGCCGCCGTCACATCCACTGCTTCCAGTCCGTCGTTCGCGGTGCGAACCTCGTGCCCCAGGAACGTGAGCAGCGAGGCAAGACTCGTTGCGGCATCGCTGTTGTCATCCGCGACGAGCACACGGTACCGACCGGGCCGACCTGAAGGTTCGCCATCGACGTCTGGCGTCACGCTGCGTTCGGCCGACGCCACCACCGGCAACCGCACGACAAACTCGCTGCCTTGTCCCACGCCGTCGCTGTGTGCTTCCACGCTGCCGCCGTGCATCTCGACGAGGCGACGCACCAGCGTCAACCCAATTCCCAACCCACCTTGCGCTCGTTCCAGTGAGCGATCGACCTGGGTGAACATCTCAAACACCTGCGATAACATCTCTGGCGGGATGCCGGCCCCAGCGTCCTTGACGCTCACCACCACATCCGCGTCCCCCGCCTCCACCGTCAGCAGGATGCGGCTGCCCCTGTCGCTGTACTTGGCGGCGTTATTCAGGAGGTTCGCGAACACCTGCGCGAGCCGAGTGACGTCGGCATCCACGAGCACCGGCATAGGCGGCACGGTGACCCTGAGGTCATGGCCGTTGGCGCTGATCAGCGGTCGACTCGTTTCTACGGCGGTCCTCACGACGATCGCGAGGTTGACGCGCTCCATGCGCAGCTGAAACTTGCCGGTCGTGATGCGACTCACGTCCAGCAGGTCATCGACGAGTCGCACCATCTGCGCCAGCTGCCGCTCCATCATCTCCCGTGTGTGCGCGACTGCCTCGACATTGTCCGCCGCAAGGCGGAGGATGTGCAGCCCGTTGCGAATCGGTGCGAGCGGATTGCGGAGCTCGTGCGCCAGTGTGGCCAGAAACTCATCCTTCCGCCGGTCGGCATCTTTCAGTTGCTGCTCCAACTCCCGTTGTTCCGTGACGTCGGTGTGGACACCAACCCATTCGCGAACCGACCCGTTGACGTCCAGCAGTGGAACGGCACGAACGGAACAAAGCCGGTACGTTCCGTCCCGTCGACGCACGCGATGTTCGAACGTAAACCGGCGCCGTTCGCGGACAGCTGCATCCCACGCCGTGATCGTCGGCTGGGCATCGTCCGGGTGTAGCGCAGTGGCCCAGCCGTATCCCTGATACTCGTCGAACGATTGACCGGTAAAGCCGCCCCACCCGGCTTGTACCCCGAGCATCTTCCCGCTGGCGTCGTTCGTCCAGAGGATGTCACTCGTGGCGGCGACAGCCGTCCGAAACCGCTCGTCGCTGTCGCGCAGCGCCAACTCCGCGACGCGGCGGTCATGGTCATCGGACAGCGCCCCGGTCATGCGCACGACGCGGCCGTGTTCGTCCTGGATCGCGACGCCGCGGCTGAGGAACCAGCGATAAGAGCCGTCCTCGTGCCGCAGCCGCATTTCCGTCACGTAGTGCGGAACCCGGCCAGACCAATACGCGTCTGCGGCGGCCCACATCGGCGCGTAGTCATCGGGATGCATCCGGTCGGTCAGCCACGCTTGTGTCACGCGTTGCGGCACGGTCGGGATGGGAAGTCCGAGCAACTCGAAACAGCGCGGCGACCACGTGTTGTCCTGGGTTGCCGGGTCGTAATCCCAGATACCGTCCTGCGTCGCGCGCGCCGCCAGCTCGAACCGCTCGTTGGCCGCCGCCAACCGCTCCTCGGCGCGCTTTCGCGCGGTGATGTCCGCCGCGAAGACACTCACCCCGTCCGGCGTGGGGTACACATGATTGTCGAACCACGCGTCGAACGGTTCGTAGAAGTGCTCAAACTTGCTCGGTTGCTGTTCGGCGAGAGCACGGTGCAGTGCGACGTAATACTGGTTGCCGACCGCATCCGGAAAAAGGTCCCAAATGCAGCGGCCGAGCAATTCCTCGCGGCGGCGTCCGAGGATCGCCGCGGCCCGGTCGTTGACGAAGGTGTATCGCCACTCTCGGTCGTAGGTGACGAAGTGATCGTTGATGCTTCGCAGGACCAGTTCGAGCCGCCGTTCACTCTGACGAAGCTGTTCTTCCGACCGTTTTCTCTCGCTGATGTCGTGGACCAGCACCACGATCCCGATCACATCGCCACTCGGGCCGAAGCTGGGGACGTAGGTGGCATCGATCCACCGCATTCCGCCGTCTGCGTAGGGCACTTGCGCCTCATACTGGACGGTCTCTCCAGCGAGCGCCGCCGCAACCTTCGGTCCCACAAGGGCCCACGCGTCGTCGCCCAGCACCTCCCGCATGTGCCGACCGGTGATCTCACCGCGGCGTCGCCCGAACCACCGCTCGTACGCCAGGTTGTTCAGGCGGTAGTGGCAGTCAGCGTCTGCGTACGCGATCAACGCCGGGACGGTATCGGTGATCGTGCGGAGTTGTTGTTCGGCGCGCTGCAGGGCATCTGCCGTCCGCTTCTGATCGGAGATGTCGCGGAAGGCGACCGCGAAGTCGCGGTCCGGCAACGGGGATCCCTTGACCGCGAACCAGCGACCAGACGGCGCGTCGTGATGTTCGAACTCGACCGCCACGCCGTCGTCAACCGCCCTGCGATACGCGTCCTCCAACGGCGTGCCGACGGCGGTAGGGAACACGTCCCAATGCGACTTGCCAAGTAGGTCGGCACGCAGCCGCTGTGTGATCTGTTCTGCCGCGGCGTTGACGTACGTGATCCGCCACTTCCGATCGAACCGCATGAAGCCGTCCGCCAGACTCTCGACGCTGGCGCGATGCTCGCTCCGTCGCCACGCCTCTCCGAATCCCACAATGACGCCTGCGGTGAGCAGGTAGGCAACGAGCCCGAAGACATTTCGCGGCTCACTCAATCCAAGCTGTCCGCGCGGTGCGATGAACAGGTACGCGCACGCGACGTAGCCGACAACGACGATCAGCAGCGCTGGTCGATACCCGCCGAAGTGCACGGCCACGGCAATCGGCGCGAACAGCGTGACGAGCGGGAGTGTTTCGCCAAGCGCTGGACCAAGCAGCCATCGAACCAGCAGTGCTGCCGCGAGGGCGACGAATGCGACGCCGTAGCTAGAAGCGGCCGAGGATGGTGAATGATTCATCGCAGCAGTTTCAACGAGCCGAACCGGTCGGCCACGGGGCATGTCATCCCGTCAATGTTCGAGGGGTTGTGGCGCCATACCTCGGGATCGCCTGGGACGAGAGCGAGACGGCATACGCCACCCCGTCGCGGCAGGCCACCATGAAGTTGCCGCCAATGCCATCTGGGTGCCAGTGACACGACTTGGGCCCCCGGAGAGCCAGCGCGGGGGCGGAACGACGCCCGTCGGCTGCACGGGAGGCGGAGTCGTGGGTGCAACGCTTTCTTTTGGCGGTCGGCGTCTTTATCGAGAAACCGATACCTACGGTGTGAGTCGCAGGATCACGCGCATGGCCGGCAGCGCACGTGTTGCACGCAGGCTGGATGAGCGACCCTCGCGCAACCTCCGCCGCTTTCCCCGGCGCGGACACGGAGGAGCACGGCGAGTCGCCCACCCGGGGTCAGTCGTGCATTGGTGTGCGTGTTCACAGGGCCTCCGGCTAGTTGCCGGTTGAGTGTCTCGACAACCCCAGATTTCAACCGCGACGCCCTCTGAACAACCTCTCCGCCAATTGCAACTAGATCCGGAGCATGCGGTTACCGGGGGTCGCAGGTTCGAATCCTGTCGTCCCGATGGGTAACTGATTGCAAATGAACGACTCGCAGACCCGCTGAATCTCGTACTCAGCGGGTCTGCAGCGTTTTTGCGCAACGTTTTGTCGTCATGACCGTGCCCTGTGGGTCTGGAGTCCAAGCGCAGATTTCGACGCGCGACCAGGTCAGCGTGGACGCACATATCGCCTCACCGTCGGCCACGAACGTCGTCCGCAGATGCTCCATGACGTCGCGCGCGGCGGCCAGGAGGTGCGCTGCGCGCGCCTCGCAATTCAACCCGTGAGGGTGTCGCCGCGCGGTGCGGCGTGTGTCACCGTGCCGGCGCTCGTGATGGCGCCATGGACGATTCCGACTGTTGCGCAGAGGAACGCCAGGAGTCTCTCGACGGCAAGGGTGACCTCGCCCTCGACACTCTCGCGTGATCGTTGGCCTCAGTGTCGGGTGTGCTGTGGACCGCGGGCGCGAACAAGGTGGGTCGCGTTGTTGTAGGCAATGATGCCCCGGACCTTTCCGGATCCGCGGCGCACCATGCCACACACTTTCTCCAGGATCGTAATGCACGCTGTCTCTTGTTCGCTTCGTACTTTCGCCGTCGCTGCCCTCGTGGGCCTGCCGACCGTCGCTGCCGCCCAGGACACGCATCGCGTCGGGCATGCCGGCGAAGGGCTGTCACACAACATGGGACTGTCCATCGGCCTCGTGGGCTCTGGCATCACGCTGGACCTCCCCAGCGGCGCGCCGGACCTGAACGGCGGGATGGGCGGTGTCGCTGTCGGCTACGGCATCCGGAAGAACATCACGCACGTCGCGCGCTTGCAGTTCGGACGGCTTGATGAGAGCAGCGCTGACATTCTGCAGCTGGATGGTGAGACCCGCTACGTCTTCAACGACGAGAACGTGCGCCTGCGTCCATTCGTCGACGGTGGCCTGTCGTACCTGCGCATCGAGGGGAAGAACGCCGGCTTCGTGAAGGCCGGGCTCGGCCTGAACTACTTCCTGTCGCCGCGGTATGCCCTCGAGGCCGCGGTCGCGATTGGGCTCGGCAAGATCAGCGACGTCGATGGCACGTCAGGCATGCGCACGGCGCGCGTCGGGTTCGTCTGGCATCGCTAGTTGTCGTCGGCACCACCTGGTCGTTCCTCGCCCTCATGCGCTTCGGCTCGTGAGGGCGAAGTCGTTGCGGGGCGGCGTCGGCGCCGGATTCGGCACCGTTCGTCGGACATCAGGGTGCCTTCACAGACGTCAACGCGGCGACACGAGCCGCGGCATGACCCGCCGCAGGATTGAGTTCGAGTACCCGGCGATACGCTCGCAAAGCCGCCGTAGCATCTCCGACGGCCTCATACGCCTCGGCGAGACTGTCATGCGCGTTCTCGCTGGCCGGGTGAAGGTCGGCATTCAGCGCGAGCACGGGGCCGCGTGCCCTGACGCACCCACGCCGTTCACTCCATCCATCAGCCGTTCATGCACATCGGCGCTGTCGACGTGCATGACGGTCTCTGATCGACGAATTCGCGCTCGTGGCCGGCACGGATCCAGTCAGCGACCCTTCGTCGCGAGTTGACGCACCTCGCCCCACACATCCACACCGAACGCCACGCCCACGCCAAGCGTCCAGGCGACACTCGCATCGACGCCTTGTGTGAGACTCGCGATACCCAGCAGCCCTGCGATGACGAAGAACCGTCGCGTGGCGCGCACCTGATCGCACCACCCGCTGAGCGATCTGTCATCTTCGATCCCCGCGGAAATCGCGGCCATGACGCCTGCGGCAAGGAGCAGGGCGACGAACGGACCGAAGTTGGCGTGCGCGAGCGTGGTGAGCATGAGCGGGCCTGCCGGCGAGACGGGACGCGGTGCGGAGGGATACGTGTGCCAGTGTCGGCAGCATGGCCGCGATGCCCTCGGCTGTGTTGACTGCACCTCCTGTTCTCGCCACCCAGACCGCAGGAGGAATCTCAGCGCCGCAATCGCGATGGGATTCGCCGGCGCTGCCGATCCGCGCGCGCGTTTCGTTTTGTCGGGCTTCGGTGGTGGTGCGTGCTTCGCATGCCGGGTATCGGGTTCGTCGCGCTGCCGCTTGGGCGCAGGCGGAAGTCCCACCAATTCGGCGGCATCAATCGCCGTGATGAGGCGTACCAGTTCGTCCTTCTGGAGAGAACGCTCATGCGACGCTTCCGGATACGGCTCGACACGCGTAGCCGGGTTGGCAACGATATGCCGCTCCCTGGTAGAGAACGTGAAGAATGTTGCAACCAGCACCAGTGCGCGGTTCACTTGGTACGGCAGCTCACCGAGGCCATGGTGGAGCGCGCCGATCTGCGCCGTCGTCACCCTTGCGACAGGTTCACTACCGAGCGGCGTCACGACGTGGGCGTTTTACAATCGCGCGTATTCGGTAGCCGTGCGTGGCTTTCGGCGCCGGCGTACTTCGGACAGGAAGACCACGCCGAGCTGTGCGACCGGCGTCTCATGCTCTGCGCGCCGCGCGGATCGCGCGTGCTGATCGAAGTGACGCGCGAGTATCAAAGGCTGAAGCGCGTCGAGCGATCACTCCGTCGCGGCCGCAAACCCGCTGCGACGCGACCCGTCGGCGATGCCGATACGAAAATTGCTACGGCGTGTCGGGAATGTTCGGCTCAACGAGCCGCATCAGTTGTTCGAGCGAATCCTGCCAGCCGAGGTAGCACATCTCCTCGGGAATGGCTTCAGGAATGCCTTCCTGAATGATGCGCAGATCGGTCCCGACGGACACTGCCTTCAGTTCCACGGTAGTCATGATCATGCCAGGCATTTCCGTACCGTCAAATACATCCGTATAGACGAGCCGAGCATTCGGAACGAGCTCGAGATATTCGCCGCCGAATCCCTGGACCTGCTTGGTACTGAAATTCGTGAATGATGCGTGATACTCCCCACCGACCTTCGCCTCGAGTCGCTGCACGGAACAGCAGTAGCCGTGCGGAGGTAGCCATTTTGCGAGTGCCTCAGGCTCAAGGAATGCGCGGTAGACTCTTTCGGGCGGCGCGCGAAGGACGCGGTGAAGTGTGACGGTTCCGGTCGCCATCAGTTTGACTCCTGCTGAATGATGATACTCATCGGCATGCGTGGGTCCGTGCGCTGCGCCGGCCACCGTGAGAGTGACTGCGCTGCGCGATTGAGTCTGTTCACCGTCGATCAGCATCGGAACCCACAATTCGTCGCTTCAAGCCACGCGCGCTGGCCGGCTGTCCAGTTCGGATCAACAGCTCCGACCGCTGCACTGCGCAGGCCGCGCAGCTGGGCATCACCTGCGCCCAACGACGTGGTTCCAATCGGGAAGCAACGCTGACGCCAGTCACCGCGCCGCGCGATCGCGCCACCAACGCGTCTCGGCGCATCCGCGTTCGGAATTTCGTCCACGTTGTAAAGCGCACGATGTGGTATTTTCCGGCACCCACGCCTCGGAGACTCCGTGCACTTTCTACATCACATCGCGGAGCACCGTCGCTCCGCGATGTGTGTCGCGGTGGTGATGCAGTTGGTTTCCGTCGAGCTGACACAGGCCCAGGCATCGCGTGCTGTCACCACGAAGACGAAGTCGCAGGTCGTCTCGGTCACGACCCGCTCCCCGGACCGCGCGATCGTGCTGACTCTCGACATCGCAGCGCGCGGCGTCGATGACGGCCATCTCACCATGAGCATTCGTGCACGTGGGTCGACGATCGTGGCGGCGTCTTCACTGGGGCTCGATCTCGACGAGGGTGGCCCGCTGGGTGCCGGCCTGCGTCTGCAAACGGTCCGTCGCCGAACGCACGACGGTGTCGTGACGGGGCTCATCGGCAAGACGAGCCGTGCCCGCGATCACTACAACGAGACCGTCGTCGCGTTCGAGGAAGTGTCGGGCCGGCACCGGCGACTCGACGTGATCGTGCGCGCGTTCAACGACGGCGTCGCATTCCGCTACCGCATCCCTGAACAGCGTGGTCTGACCGCAGTGACCATCACGCAAGAGCGAACGCGCCTGGTCCTCGATCCGCAGAGCGACTCGTATGTCCTGCCGCGAGTGAATTACACCACGTCGTACGAGGGGTACTACACGGTTGGGCCAATCGGCGTGCTCCCCGCCGACACGCTGCTCGCGCTGCCGATCCTCGTGCATCCGCCGCGCGGTCCGTGGGTGGCCGTCACCGAGGCCGATCTCACCAACTACGCGGGCCTCTATCTCACGCCGCTGCGTGGTGCGGCAGGCACGCTCGAGAGTCGCCTCGCCCCGTGGTCGAGCGACACACGCGTCAAGGTGCGCACGGCGCTTCCGATGACGACGCCGTGGCGCCTGTTCATGATCGCCGACGCCCCGGCACGGATGATCGAGTCGAATCTCGTCACGCTGCTCAATCCTCCGTCGGTGATTGCCGACCCGTCCTGGATTCACCCGGGAAAGACGACGTTTCCGTGGTGGAACGATTATGTGATGCCGGATACCACCTTCCGTTCCGGGCTCAACACCGAGACCGCGAAATACTACATCGACTTCTGTGCGGAGCACGGCATTGCGTATCACACACTCGATGGTTTCGAGGACCTCGCCTGGTACGGCGGCCGCATCGACCCCGGTGACTCGATCCCTGACGTGACCCGCGCCCGACCTGGCCTTGATCTGCCGGAAGTGCTGCGCTACGCGAAGAGCAAAGGCGTGAAGATCCGTGCATGGATGCACTGGCGGGCGCTCCGACCGCAGCTCGACACGGCGCTGGCGCGCTACGAGCGCATGGGCATCGAAGGTATCATGGTCGACTTCATGGATCACGACGATCAGGACATGGTCGGGTTCTATCACGACGTCCTCGCGAAAGCCGCCGCGCATCATCTCACCGTGATCTTTCACGGCGCGTACAAACCGACGGGCCTGAGTCGTACCTATCCCAATCTCATGACCGTGGAGGCGGTGCTGGGACTGGAGTATGACAAGTTCTCTGACAGTCGCGGTGTGACACCGAGTCATGAGTTGATTGTTCCGTTCGTACGCATGCTCGCCGGTCCGCTGGACTTTCATCAGGGGGGATTCCGGTACGCGACGTCCGCCGATTTCCGCACCACCTACACCGGACCTCGCGTCATCGGCACGCGTGCGCGTACGCTCGCGACATATATCGTGTACGAGGACTACATGCCGATGATGGCCGATGCCCCGTCATCGTACCGCGGCCAGACT
Organism: Gemmatimonadaceae bacterium; assembly: GCA_014379355.1. GTDB lineage: Bacteria > Gemmatimonadota > Gemmatimonadetes > Gemmatimonadales > Gemmatimonadaceae > JACMLX01. Next base: position 24,430 of record JACMLX010000186.1, on the reverse strand, counting down.
GGTCTCGATTTTCTCGCGGGCATCCCGACCGCCTGGGATGAGACGCGGATCCTGACGGGCGACATTGGGCACGTGATCACGGCGGCGCGACGGCGCGGCCGTACCTGGTACGTGGGATCAATGACCGACTCGTCGGCGCGACGCGTTGCGATCCCGCTGCGGTTTCTCGGCTCCGGTCGCTTCAATGCCGAAATTTTTGCCGATTCGCTCGGCGCCTCGCCGACGTCTCCTGCTTCATTGGCATCGGTCCTCGCGTCGCCGCATCACGAGTGCCGCGTCGCGACGGCACGCGACACGATCCACGCCCGCCTGCGCGAGGCCGGAGGACATGCGATTCGGTTCACGCCGGAGGGTGTGGCGGCTCGGCCGTGCTGATGTAGTGCGACGACGCCGGAGTGTTTTCGGAACGGAAGTGAATTGTGTCGGTACCGGGATCAAGAGCGTAATCACGACGAGGTAGGCAGCGAGGCCGGCCGCCGTTTGAGATTCAGACACTACGACGTGGCTTGCGTCAGCTGCACGAATGCGAGTTGCTGCTGCACATTCGACCGCGCTCCGGCCGAGTTCGAGATGAGCGCCGTTCGCGCATTCATATCTCGGTGCGTCGAGTCCGCCTGCGTTGCCGTCGTGGTTGTTTCACGAAACGGATCGCGCCTCTCCTTTCAGTGTTTCGTGAACGGCGCCTCGTCCACGCGGCCGTCGGAACACCAGACATAAACGCAAGCGACAGGATGGTTTAGGGCGCGCACTGCCTATCGACGGCCAGCGGCGTGGGGACTGCATGACGTCAATCTGCGGTCCGACATCTCGCACCGCCGTTCGATCCTCGTGCCGATGATCCGACTCCATTATGCGAAAGCCGTTCACTCTTTCCGTTTTGCGCCTCGCCGCACCCTGTGCGATGGCGCTCGCCTCGTTCTCCGCGTGTGACGATGATGACGCTACCGGAGCTGACGGGAGCTATGCCCGCCCGCAGCAGTTCCCTGCGTTCCAGCCACTCACCGGACAGCTCGACCGAAGCAAGCTCACGATCACGAGTGCCGTGAGCGTCAATCTCGATCAGAACATTGCGCGTCTCCCACTCTTCCGGGGCACGTACAATGGTGCGCGGGTCTGGTTCGTTCGCACCGACGTTTCCGATTCAGCCACGTCTGTTGCAGCGGGCATCAACTTCGCGCCGCGACTTGCGAACGCTGGCGCGCCGGTATGTCCGCCGTGCGTGCAGACGGCGCAAACCACCAATGCGATGCTTGGCGACGCAGCAGTGCAGTTCGCCGGCACGGTCGACTTCGCTCCGATGCGTGTCGTCACTCCTGGGCCGACCGGCTTCCCGACGCTGGCCGCGCAGCCGGGCTCAGTCGCCGGCCCCGGCTACAGCGACCTGGTACGTATCGGGACGGGTACCATCGTCTGGAACGCGCCGATCGTCGCGACAGGGAACGGTCCGTTCGATGTGAGCGAGCTCCATACCAATACGCTCGACCGCGTCATGGCAATCGATACCGTCGCGATGACCGTGGACCTGCAATTCATCCGCGCCTTCGCACACGGCAAGGACATTTTCTATCTCACGTTCGGTTCGTCCGGCGCGCTGTCGTCGACGCTCGAGCGGGCGACGTTCACGCCGGTAATGGGCACCACCCCATTCCCGAACGACGACCAGAATCCGTTGGGTGCTCGCTCCGGGATCGTGACGTTCACGAACGGCAAGCGCGGTGAGTTCTCGCCCGACGCCCAGGGTCTCGCGCATGTGATTCTCGATAACCCTGCCGGTAACCTGAGTCTCAGCCGGCCGGACATCCTGCGGTCATTGGCGCGCGGCGGCGACGCGCACAACGTGCTTGCCACCTTTCCGACGTTGCGCGATGCGCGCCTGCGTCGGCTGTACTCGCCGATGTGGGATCTCATGATCGCAGAGTGGAGCGCCGATGTGGTCGCGCGCGGTGAAAACTTCGCGCAGCCGGACTTCAACACGATTCTCCAACTCGCCGCGCGCGGACTGATCACGAATCCGGGAGGAGCTCCGCTGAGCTCGGCAAACTTCCAGGTTAACTGTCCCGTGCTCGGCTTCGCAGACACTGCGCCTGTCGAAGACCTGGCGCCACGGCCAACCACCCGCTGACGGTTCTGCTCCACCGCTGCGGTGCGTCGCACCGCGCGCGCATTCACATTCAGATATCCGAGGTATTCCGATGAAGTACATGTCCCGCACCTGTCAGACCCTCATTGTCGGCAGCCTGTCGCTGATGGCCGTCCGCGCCTCGGCACAGTCCACGGAAATGGCGTCGCCCATGACCATGCCGCAGATGGAGAAAATGATGAGTGCCTGGCCAATGGCGTCGAAGGACGCCGTCATGTTCATGACGAAGAAGTATGGTGCGCCGGCGGCCATGACGTCCGAAATGGCGATGTGGGGCAAGACCGGCCCGTGGAAGCGTACGGTCGTGTACGGAACCGAGTATGCACACGAGTTCCCGGCACACCACACCGATGTCATGCAGCAGTGGGTGGACTACAAGGCGCCGGCAAGCACGTACGACGAACTCGCGATGTATGACGGAAGCGTCGTGCTCGAGCGCACGTCGGGCGAAATGTCCGCACGATGTGACAAGGAAGGCGCAAATTTCCTCGCGCTGAACCTTGCCGACGAAATTGTGCGCGGCAAGCGGAGTGCGGCCGACGCACGCAAGATGTACGGTGAGCAGATCGTGGCGTTGACGGCCATGAAGCCGGCCCCGTACACCGAACGCCTGATGTTCTCGCCGATGACGAACACCAACGATCCCGATCAGCCGGTTGGTGCATCGATGGGTGCGATGCGTCCGTAAGTCGGCGCTGCGATCGGGAGCAGCCCTGAGACCGATCGGCCGCGTTCGCTGGTACAGGGCGCGTTGCGGTCACTGTGATGTCGGGGGCCGCGACTTGCACAGAGCGTGAAGTACGGGCAATGTCGCCCGCCTCATTCACTGGATCGCGACAGTTGTCACTTCAGCGCGCCCTGTTGCTTCTGATTGCGACCGCACTGGTCGCGGGCATCGTGCCGGCCGGTCTGATCATCGACCGGCGCCTTGCCCGTGAGCTCGAGTCACGAGCGCGAGACGAGCTCACGCAAGCGCCGCGTCTGGTGGCGGACCGTCAGGAAGCGGGTTCCGAAGGGCTGGTGATGCACGCGAGGGACGTGGCGCGCGCCGCCGGTCTGGTGGCGGCGATGGTCAAAGGCGACAGCGCCGCCGCGGTGCGCATCGTGCGCGCGGCCCGAGGGTCTTTCGGTGATGGCACCGTGCTGGTGACGAGCGCCGGCCGTGTCCTGGACGGTCCAGCGCCGGGCGCGCCTCTTCTCGAAGCAACCCGGCGAGGCGAAACGCCAGTGTCCGTGCTGTCGGACAGCGGTGGGCTCAAGTCCGTCGCGATCGCCCCGATCATCTGGCAGGGCAAGTGGCTGGGTGCCGCCGGCATCACGATCTCCCTGGGCCGACCGGCGGCCGGTGTGCTGGCTGCGCTGACGCGGTCGGATGTGCTGATACTCGGCTCCCGCGGCGCGCTCACGACCGCTACCACGACGGACGCGACCGCCCGCCTGATCGCGCAACAGGCTCTGCGCTGGCCGCGGGATAAGCAGGTCCGCGAGGTGACCGACGGCGCGCAGCGGTATCTCATGGTCACAGCGCCTGTGGGCGATGCGGGGACGCTGGTGTTCGTGCGGGATCTCACGCGCGACCTGGCGGTGCTGCCGATGTTCCGCCGAGCGATCGTCCTGAGTGGCGTGGCGGCGCTGCTCCTTGGCCTGCTGCTCGGAACATTCGCGGCATTTCGTGTTGCGCAGCCGGTCAGCGTGCTCGCCGATGCGGCGGACCGGCTTGCCGGCGGCGACGTCGACGCGCCGTTGATGCGATCCGGCATCCGCGAGATCGACCGGCTCGCGGTCGCGTTCGCCGCGATGCGAACCGCGCTCGCCGCGCGCATGGAGCACGTGGAGCGCGCGAATCGCGAGTTCGCGGAGCGACAGGCGCGGCTCGAAACGCTCCAGTCGGAACTCCTTCAGCGCGAACGGCTGGCGGTGAGCGCGCGTCTGGTCGCCGAGTTGTCGCACGAGATTCGCAACCCGATCGCGAATCTGCGTAACTGCCTCGAGATCGTTCGTCGCCGCATCGAGCATGATCCACAGGGTCGCGAGTTCACAGATCTCGCCATCGACGAGCTGTTGCGAATGCATGAGTTGGCCGAGCAGATGCTCTATCTGAACCGGCCCCGCGATCCTTCCGAGCTGGCGTGTCGCGTGGAAATCGTGGCTCGTGAAGTCTCAGCGCTCGCGTCGGCGGGTATGCACCCGGATGCGTTCATGGTCACGGTGGCGTCCGAGGGTGATCCGGTGGCCGCGCTGGCACCGGATTCACTGAAGCAGGTGCTGCTGACACTCGTGCAGAACTCGCGCGAGGCGATTCTGGCAGACCGATCCGCCGAGCAGGGACGGCCCGGTAAAGTTGACATCACAATTTCCCAGAGCGGCGGCACGGTCAGTATCGACGTCATCGATAACGGCTCGGGGATACCTGCCGACGTGCTGTCGAGTGTGTTCGACCCGTTCTTTACGACGAAGGGCGCCGTAGATGGTGTCGGACTTGGCCTGTTCGTTGCGCAGGGACTGGTTCGTACAGCTGGTGGACGGCTCACGGCGACGAATCGGGCCGACGACGTTGGCGCGCACTTTCACATCGAGCTTCCTGCCTCGACGGCGGTCGACGTGGTCGCCTCACCACGGCGCCTGCGCGGCAACACCGGGCGCGATGATGGGCCGGTGCGCGATGAGACGTCTGAGCCGGAGGAGAAATGACACTCGAGACGCGACCGGCTCGCATTCTTGTCGTCGATGACGACCGGGTGTTCCGGCATTCGACATCGACCCTGCTGCAGACGGATGGTTACGAGGTGCACTCCGTCGCCAGCGGCCAGGAGGCGGTGGAAGCACTGCGCTCCTCGCAATTCGACCTGATGCTGCTCGACGTTCGCATGCCGGGTGTGGATGGCATCACCGTGGTGGAGGCCCTGCGGCTCTGGGGCGATGGCATTCCCGTGCTGATGATCTCGGGTGTCGGCACGGTGAGCGACGCGGTGCGTGCGCTGCACGTCGGCGCCGACGACTTCCTCACGAAACCCGTCGAACCCGACCTGCTCTTCGCGCGGATCGCCGAGTTGCTGGAGCGTCGTCCCAGCACCGCACGGATGCCGATCCGGACTCAAGGCCGGATGGTCGGGCGCGCGCCAGTGATGCTCGAGCTGTTCGGGGCAATCGCCAAGGTCGCGCCAACGGACACCACGGTCCTGATCACGGGAGAGACCGGCACCGGGAAGGAGCTGGCGGCGGCGGCTGTGCACGAGTACTCGGCGCGACAGACAGGCCGGTTCGTCGCGGTGGATTGCGGGGCGCTGGCCGATAGCCTGCTCGAGAGCGAGTTGTTCGGTCACGTGAAGGGGGCGTTCACCGGTGCGATCAAGGACAAGGCGGGTCTGTTCGAAGTCGCTGCGGGCGGGACGATCTTCCTCGATGAAATCGGCGGCGTGAGCTTCGCGCTGCAGCAGCGATTGCTGCGCGTGCTGCAGGAGCGAGAGGTCACTCGCGTGGGAGCCGTCCGACCGACCAAGGTGGACGTGCGCGTGATCGCGGCGACGAACCGCGATCTGCGCGCCGAGGTGCAGGCCGGACGGTTTCGCGAGGATCTCTTCTATCGGCTCAATGTGTTTCCGCTCGTGATGGCGCCGCTGCGCGATCGACGCAGCGACATTCCGATCCTCGTGGAGCGAGCGCTGGTGCGGACGGGACGTGACGCGTCGACGATGAGCTGCTGTTCGCCGTTTGCGATGCGGCTGTTGCGCGCGTACGACTGGCCCGGCAACGTGCGCGAGCTGTTCGCTGCGGTTGAAAGCGCATCGATCCACGCTGGCAACGACCGGATCGAGGCTCAACATCTGCCGGTCGAGGTACGCGTGTCGGCGGACCAGCGCGAGGCTCACCAACGGTATCGGGCGGGAACGGCAGATTCGGCCGAACGTGCGGCGATCGTGGCCGCCATCGCGCAGACCGGGGGTGTGCTGGCGCGGTCGGCGGATCTGCTGGGGATGAGTCGGACGACGCTGTGGCGGAAGCTGAAGAGTTATCAGATCAGTGTGAGTGAGCAGCGGGCGGGGGACGAGGACTGAGCGGCGGGATCGGAGCGGGCAGAGCAGCGCGGCGTGCTTCTTCACGTGGTTCATCCGGCACGCCGGTCTCTGGTGCGCTCTTTGGTATCGAAGGCACCTTGGCCGTCCGGACTCCACCGTGATCTTTCACCGACTCGTCGGCGCGCCGCGTTGCAAATCGTTCTACGCAGCCCGCACCGTGCCCGCACGCAACCAGTGCGCCACATCGTCGGGCAGGAGCGGGGCGCTGTACAGGAAGCCTTGCCCCTTGTCGCAGCCGAGGTCCCGGACCACGACGGCCTGCTCGTGCGTTTCGATCCCCTCGGCGACAGTGCTCATGCCAAGGCTGTTGGCGACACGAACCGTGGCTTCGATGAGCACGCGATGGTGCGCACTGCTGTCCGATTGACTCACGAACGAGCGGTCGATCTTGACGGTGTCCACCGGCAGCAGGTGCAGGCTCGACAGCGAGGAATAGCCGGTCCCGAAGTCATCGAGTGCGAGCGTGAGTCCGAGCGACTTGAGCTGGCGAAGCTGCGCTCGCACCTGCTCGTGCTGCGCTGCAAGACTTTCGGTCACTTCGAGCTGCAAACTGGCGGGCGGCATGTGCGTCGCGCGCAAGATTGCCTCCACCGAGGAAACGAACCCTGGTTGTTCGAGCTGCGCGCGCGACAGATTCACGGCGACAGTGCGTGGCGCGCGCAGGCCGAGGTCTCGTTGCCACTGCACGAACTGACGGCAGGCGGCGTTGAGCACGTAGTCACCGACCGCGCCGATCAACCCGCACTCTTCGGCAACCGCGATGAACTCCACCGGCACCACCACCCCACGGGTCGGGTGAAGCCAGCGCACCAATGCCTCGACACCCGCGGTGCAGTCGATCGCGCCGCGTGTGCGAAGTCCGACCACCGGTTGATACACCACGTACAACTGCGACTCGGCAAGCGCGCTCCGGAGATCGGCTTCGATGTCGCCGCGGCGCGCGGCCCGGAGCTGCATTTCCGGTTCGAACACGGCGAACCGCATCCCACCGCCACGCTTGGCCTCAGTCATCGCTACGCTCGCAACCTGAAGCACTGCATCCGCGTCACCGGTGGCCTGTGCCTCGAGCACGATCCCCATGCTGACGCCAAGCGTCAGCTGGAGCGCATCGACACCGTACGGCGTCGTCAGGACGTCGAGGAGACGCTGGGCGACGGCGAACACATCATCCTGATGCTGCAGGTCATTCAGGACGACCACGAATTCATCGCCACCGACACGGGCGGCGATGGGTTTGACGTCCGTCGCGACGCCGATGCGTTCGCGCAGCCGGAGCGCGGCACGGAGGCGTTCCGCCATCATGCCGAGCACACGGTCGCCGACGGAGTGGCCATGCGTGTCGTTGATCTGCTTGAACCGATCGCAGTTCAGGAACAGCACGGCGAAGCCAGGGCCCTTGGCAGCAGGCTCACGATCCATCGTCGCCTGCAGACACTCGCGAACGGCGGCCCGGTTGGGCATGCGGGTCAGTGTGTCGGTCCGTTCAGCGGCATTCAGTCGACGGTCGAGCCCTTGCTGCTCACGCTGCACTTCCAGGGTCACGTCGCTGACCACGGCCATCAGCTTCGTCGCGCTGAGTTTCAGCAAGCTGACCGCCAGCACCTGCACCGCCGGGTTCCCGCCTGTGCCGGCGTCGAGCGGAATTCGAATTCCCTCACAGACTGTGCCGGACGGCGCCAGAAACGCCGCCGACATCTCCCCCAGTTGAGGCGCAACACGCGCCAGAACTGCGAAGAGATTTTCCATCTCGCCATCGGGTGCCAAGGGCAACAACAATCTGGCCGCCATCGGGTTCAACATCTCGATGGTGCCGTCCAGCGCCACCTCGACCAACCCGATTGGTGCCCGATAGAGGAACTGCATGATTGCTTCGTGGCGATCCATGTCCGTATCAGGCATGGTCGATCACGTCACCTGTGCGGCAGGCGCTGGTACCGGCCAGCGTTCCAGCCGGTTCCGTCCCGCAGCCTTTGCCGCGTATAACGCGTCGTCGGCACGCTTGACGAGTGCGTCCAACCCTGACACGCTGTCGTCCATCGCGGCGATACCGCCGCTGACGGTGTAGTGGATCATCTCGCCATCCACTTCCACACCCTCCGCCTCGATGCTGCGTCGAAAGCGCTCGGCGAGTGCGACGGCCTGCGACAGGTCGCACGAAGGCAGGAGCACGGCGAACTCTTCGCCTCCCAGCCGCGCGACGACATCGACCTGCCTGAATGTCGATGCGAGGAGTGTTGCCAGATGGCGCAACACGGCGTCGCCACCCGCGTGCCCGAACACATCGTTCACCCGCTTGAAATTGTCGGCGTCGAAGAGCAACAGCGACACTGGGCGGGGCGAGCGCCGGTAACGCTCGATTTCCAGTTCGCCGGCCTCGAAGAAGGTGCGGCGATTGGCGATCCCTGTCAGGTGGTCGCAGATCGTGTCGAGGCGGTGCTTCTCGCTCCCCGCGCGCCGCTCCGTGATGTCACGGATGACCATGCAATACTGTGCATCGTCCGGGAAATCGAGCGCACAATCATCTTCGGCATTTCGCTGCGCCCGATCGATCAGCGGTACGATCGCCGCGCTCCCCCAGTAACGGGTGGCGTCGGCCTTGACGCGCCAGCCTTCGTCGATGCTCCATCCACTGGCGTCGGCCTCGTGCAGGCGGTCGAGGTCCCGGTCCGCCGTGGTCGCGTCATCAGGCGAGAAGATCGAATACGGTCGGCCGATCACGTCGGCTTCGGAGAATCCGGTGACGCGACCGATGCTTGTGTTCCACGCTTCGACGCGGCCCACCCCGTCGAGACGCACGAGCGCGTAGTCGGTGACGCCCGCCAGGATGGCATTGAACCACGCCTCATTCTGGCGGAGCAATCGTTCGCGCTTCACTTGCAGTGTGATGTCGCTCAGCACGGCCATGAGACGACTCTCATCCAATTTGAGCAAGGTCAGCGACAGAAATTGCGGATCTGACACGCCGCGTACACCGGCATTGAGTTGCACGCGCATGCCGTCGCAGATCCGACCATGAGGCAGCACAAAGTTGCTGGCGAGGTATCGAAGTTCTGGCGCCACCCCTTCGAGCGCCGTGAACAGATTCTCCAGTCCGCCATCGCGTGACAGCGGCATGAGCAACTGCGCGGAGATCGGATTGAGCATCAGGATCTCGCCGCTCATCGAGAGCTGGGTCAGCCCGACGGGTGCGAGGTAGAGAAACTGCGTCAGCGCCTCATTCTCTTCGGCGACGCTGTGCGGCCTGTCCATCGCTCAGGACGGCCGGTGGACGAGCAGGTAGCGATACTTGACACCGGGAGCCGCGAGCAGCCGCAGCTTCACCTTGACAGGGCGCATCTTGAGCGTCAGCACGTAGTCGATGGTGGCATCGAGTACGCTGCCCTGGGCCGCGGCGTCTTCAAAGCGTTGCGCGACCATGAAGTTGTTCATGCACGGTGCGACCACGTTGAACAGCTCCCGGCCGAGGACGTTGGCGGTCGAAAGCCCGGCGGCCTTCGCCTCCCAGGCATTGTACCGACGCACTATGGTGCTGTCGTCGAATCCAATCACGCCGAAATCGAGTTCGTCGGCGTCCGCATCGCCAACGCCATCCAGCAGCGCCAGGATGTCGTCCTGTGTGAAGTCCATTGTGCGTTTCTCGGTGGGAAAGCGCGTCGCTCTGGCGCCGCTGTTATCGCGTCTCTCTGGCCGAAAGTGTCGGCCGCTGACGGACGGTTCTTGAGCACGATTGTGAGCAGGTTCAGCGATGCACGCCATATGGCACCATCGGCGCTTGAGACTCGATGAACCTCGCGCCTCCGTTCATCGCACTTCCAGCCTGCTTACGACGCGATTGCGACGTGCTCGTTTATTCGGTGAGCGAGATTTGTGCCAGAGCGCTTCAATGCTCTTCGCCCGCAGGCACAGGTGGGACTGATCCTGACGAGCGCAGCTGGCATTGGCATCACGGGTGCAGACTGCCGCGGTGTGCGCTTCACAATAGCGATGTCGAGCGTGTCGAGTAGCAAGGCTTGTGCGCCGATGTCGGTACAAGTAGCGTCGCGACGCGATGTCCTGCGCGCTTCGGCCTGCCGTACAGCGGCAGACCACCGCCACCCCCGCGATACGCGATCCATACAGAACCGTCACGCGTTCAGGATGTCGGCTCACACAAGCTTGATGAACGCCCTGACGGATTGTTCCCACGACGAGGTCGATGAGTGCAGTACACTGAAGTCGTGCTTGGCATGGTCGCCGGACTGGTGCTCTTTCTGTACGGCGTCTCCCGCCTGGCGACCGGGATGCGCGCGGTTGCTGGTGAGCGGATGCAACGAATGCTTGCGCGCGCCACGACGAATCGATTCGCAGGTGTTGCAACCGGCACCATCGCCACCACCGTCCTCGATTCGTCGTCGGTCACGATCATCATGGTGATCGCGCTGGTCGACGCGGGCCTCCTGACCTTTCAGGCATCACTCGGCGTGATCCTTGGCGCCAACATCGGCACCACGATCTCGAGCCAGCTGATCGCCCTCGACGTGCAGAAATACTCGCCTATCGTGCTCGGCATCGGCGGTCTCATCATGTTTGCTGGACGGTCAGAAAGCTGGCGGCATGCAGGCATGGCGGTATTCGGCATTGGCCTCGTCTTTTTCGGACTGTCGCAGATGGGTGCAGCCGTCCAGCCACTCAAGGACAGCGCGCGCTTCACGGCGTGGATGACACAGCTCGAGAATCCAGCCTATGGAGTGCTGGCCGGTGCCATCATCACCGTGGTGCTGCAGTCATCGTCTGCGACCGTCGGTATCGCCATCACATTGGCGTCGCAGGATCTGCTCAAGCTGCCGGCTGGCGTTGCCATCATGCTGGGCGCCGAAATCGGCACATGTGCCGACACACTCCTTGCCACGCTCGGCCGATCCCGTGATGCGTTGCGCGCGGGGATCTTCCACCTGCTGTTCAATGTGCTGACCGTGATCGTCGGCGTGAGTCTGCTCAATCCACTGGTCAACTTCGTGGTGTCGCTCGGCGGCGGGACGGCGCAGCAGATCGCATCCGCACATGTGACGTTCAACGTCGTTGGTGCGGCGGCCCTGGTGCTGTTCCTCGCGCCGATCGGCGCATTGCTCGAGCGGATTGTGCCCTCGCAAGGAGCGGTAGGCTGAGCGAACCCGCTGCCAGCCAGAGAATTGTAGGAGAATGGTGCGAATTCGGACAAACGACTCGATCGCTGTCGGCGCGACCATATCGTCCGCCGTGCCGCTCGGCCGTCCGTCGTCGGCGAAGCAGTAACGTCCTTCGTCGCACCAGCAGGGTGCCAGGAGTGCCATGCATTACACAGCGGTGGTCATGAGCATGCGTTGTCTCGCGGGAGTCGCGATCCTGGGTTGCGGGCGATCATCGCCCGGACCAACGGCGGCTCCCCAATTGAGCGTGGCCGGAACGTATCAGACCGCGGTGACTCTGCTGCAGAGTACATGTGTCGGTACCGTCGTGCAGACCTTCCCAACGACCGTCACACATACGCCCGGCGCGGCGACGCTGACGTTGACTCACGCCGGCAGCGTCTACACGGGTACGGTGTCCTCCGATGCGTCCTTCCGGACACCAGCGGCACCGTTCGTCATCGGTGGCGTGACGTATCAGATCGGCATCGTGGGCCAGTTCACGCTCTCGGCCATGGATGCGACGACGACGGTGCAAGCCGGCGTCCAGCCGCCGTGTGAGTTCACGGCGCGATGGGTGGGGCCGAAGTCGGGGTCGCCGAATGTGATTCCGTAGAGTCGCGCGAGCGACAACGCGAGCGTGAGGCGGTTGTGGTCGACTGAGTTCGGTGTGAGAGCCATGCGGCCTATGGCTGCCGTCCGATCTCGCGCAGCCGTCCCTTCGCCTCATCGTTCGCCGGATCGCGCCTGATGGCCTCGCGGAATGCTGCCTCGGCGGCGGTCGTGTCGCCCTTGAGCAGCATCACGGTCCCGCGGGTCACGAACATCGCGACACCTGCCGGATACTTCTCCTCGTTCAGCCGCAACATCGCCAGCGCTTCCTCGAACTTTTGCGCACGCGCGAGGCGAAAGGCGGCGCCGTTGAGCGAGTTCTCGCGGAAGTCGTAGGCGTCGCTGCCGTAGTACCGCTGCCACAGCACCTTGTACGCGCGGACGGCGGAATCCGCACCGACGGTTGTTGCAGCCTCGGTCATGAATGCGGCGAGCGTCATGGGTCGGCTGAGACCTCGGTGACAGGTCGCGCAGGTCACCTGCAGTCCGTTCGCGCTCCGTCCGGGCAGTGTCTGCAGTCGCGCGTTGATGTCGTCGACCATGCGCATCATTTCACGCGCCACGATCTTGGTGCGCTTCTCGTCGCTGGCGAAGTCGAAGGTCGCAAGCGGCTTGCCCTCCTCACCGAGATGACAATGGGTGCAACGCACGCCGAGGTCGACGGAAAAGTTGCGCATGCGACCGATCACGGCCTGCACAGGCGTGCCGCGGGGAATGATGGTCGTGTTGACCAGCGAGTCCGGGGGGAAGCGGCCAGAGGACTGCGCCAGAGCGCACGGCGCCACTGCAAGCAGTCCGACACAGAGGAGCCGTGCGCGCATGTCAGTGTCCGGTGAGGTGCGAGTGAGCGAAACCTTCGCCTGAATGCAGAAGGGAAGGCGCTGCACCCATCCGGCGGAAGGGACAATCCGTCAGGTCGCAGAACTCTGACAGGCGCTGATCATGGCGACCGGCGAGGCGGTCACCTGGCCAGTGTCAGAAAACGATGAAGCAGCCGGCAACCGTGGCGTCGTGCGATAGACTCTGACCAAGAGGGTTCCAGCCGTCATGAGACGCCGGTCAGGCCTCGAAGCGCGCTGTATGCTCCCGAATCCGGTGACGGCGCGCCGTCCACATCGCCGGCGCGCTCGCATGATTGACGGGAGTTCACACCGGGAAGGCGGAGGCTCCATGCTGGCGAACACACGGCGACTCTTCAGCTCGGCCCGACGCGCGTCCTGCGTGGCGATGCTCTCGATCGTGTCACTCATGGGCTGTCTCCCGAAGGCCGACGTGCTCGCGCCGCTTCCGGACGGCGGCATACGCGTGTTGTTCGTCGGGAACAGTCTGACGTACTTCAACAATCTTCCCGGTACGCTCATCGATCTGGCGCTGACGACCGGCGACACGATCAATTCCGTGGTGGTGGCGTTCCCCGACTACGCATTGGTCGATCACCTGAGGCAGGGCTCAGCAGTGCAGGTGATCGCGGGGACATCGTGGAACTTCGTCGTGTTGCAGCAGGGACCGTCGTCGGTGCAGGTCAATCGCGACAGCTTGATTGAAATGACGCGCTTGTTCGACGGGCCGATCAGGCGGGCCGGTGCACGAACATCGTTGTTCAGCGTCTGGCCACAGACTGGCAACGCGGCCACGTTTCCGCGCGCGATCGAGTCATACCAGCTGGCAGCGACCGCCGTTGGCGGTGTGTACCTTCCAGTCGGCGCCGCGTGGCAGGTCGCGCTGGCCGAGGATGCGACGATTCCGCTCTACGACGGCGATGGACTGCATCCCTCGCCGCTCGGGACGTATCTCGCCGCGCTGGTGATGTATGAGCGATTCACTTTCAAGGATTGCCGGCTGCTTCCGGCGCAGGCCGTCGTCGACAATCGCGTGCTGACGGATGTTCCGGAGCGCGTCGTGCGGCGGCTGCAGGAGATCGCGCATGGCACGAGCGTACTGACGCCGTAGTCATGGTTTCTCTGGCGCGTGAGTTGTTCGCACATAGCGACCATCGAATGTGCTCTGCCACGTCGCACCTCCGTCCGATGACGCCTCGAACAGCTGACGCACCGTGTCGGCTGAGATCCGGGAGAGTGTCAACTTCTGGAGCACGCGCGTGCCGTTCGAGCTCAGGCTCCATCCAGTGAATCGCATCGCGTGTTCCGAGAAGTGGCCCTCGTAGTCCAGCGACTGTCCGTTGCCTGCGGTCCACACCTGGCGCCAGGCCTTTCGGTTGCTGTCCCAGAAGTTGAAGCTCTTGCCCGTCGAGCCATTGGCCGCCGTCCATTCTTCGAGCAACATGCAGTGCTCGAGCTGGGCGGTGATGGTATTGCGACCGATGGCTGGCACGGATGCGGGTGTGCCCCACGGTGTGACGACCCAGTCGCCGAGCCAGAAGTCGAACTGGTGTGCCTCGGTGCCACGACGACATGGGAATGTCGTGTCTTCAAGCTTCTGGACGATCGACCGGTAGCGCGCATCGTCGCGAATCGTGGCAAGGTCGGACTGTGACGCTATCAGCTGAAGGCTCACGCCGGCAGCGATGGCACGTTCGAGGTGCACGACCGCACTGTCTGCCTCCCCGAGTCGTGCGAACGATCGCGTGAGTCGGAACTCGGCTTGCGGACTCTGGAACCCGGCCAGACTCGCACGCCGGAACTCGGGAATCGCATCGCGGAACTCTCGCTGCTGGAACAGCGCGACGCCGAGCCGAAATCGCGCGCGAATGTTCGTCGTATCCTGGACGGCGATCGCGCGATACTCGCGCGAGGCTGCTGGCCAGTCAGCGCGGGCGAACGCCGAGTCGGCGGCTGTCGTCGATTGCGCGGCGACGACGGTGGGCAGCAACGGGCAGAGCGCTACTAGAATGGCCTGAGCGCCGAGTCTGCAGCGAACCAATCGATTGGCGAGCATGATCGCGCTCTTTCCTCAAGGTCACGATGGTCGGCACGGTCACGGTGATGCCGCCGCGGCCCTCCACGATAGCCTCTCGATGCGCCGTGAGGTCACGACGGCGTGTCAGTGAACGGTCAGAGAACGATGAGACGATCGTTGGAGCACGCATGACGCAACGCGCTACGGCGCTTTCCGTGGCGCCGACTGCCACAACACGTGACTGATCATCCACCGGCCATCGTACCGACCGAGCAACAGATAGTCCGTACCCCACCACGCGGTCACCTTCACTGCTGCCGTCTGGTCCTGCACGTCGAGCAAGAGCACCTCCTTCGGCGCAGTGGCCGGCGTGGCGCGTCCACCTGCCTTGATCCGCCTGGCATAGCTGAGAAACTCGTCCCACTTCATGGTCTCCCCGACGTACGTCGCCGAATTTCGCGGCAAGTCGAAGCCATACTTGGAGACATCCGGCCGGACGCTGCGAATCAGCTTGACCGTGTCACCTTCGTAGAAACCTTCGAGATAGTCGAGTGCTGCGCGGCGGACGTCATCATGCAGCGCAGATTGTGCGTGTGCCGACGCTGCAGCGATCGTTGTTGCAGCCAGACACACGATGAGGCGAGCGAACTTCCTGCATGTGGCGTTGGTCATTCTGGCTCCGGTCGGGGAATCGGGTGGCGTGCTGACAGGCATTGGTCCGACTCGTGGCACCGCCGTAATTCGCGCGGACGATCGGATTCAATGGCGGAATGCGGACTTTCGGGCATCATCGGCTTGCAATGTGTGGTGTTCATCGCGCAGGCAGCAGGACCGTCGCCACCGTACCACCTCGCGTGGAATCATCGAACCGCACCGTCCCGTGCATCTCATCCACCAGTGCACGCGCGACGGCGAGGCCCAGGCCACTGCCACTGGTCAATGCGTCCACATCGCGATCGAGTCGCACGTACGGCTGCATCACACGCTCGCGATCTGCGGCAGGGATGCCCGGTCCTGCGTCATCGACCTCGATCGACACCTGAATCTGCCCGACCTCACGCCCTCGCACGATCACCGCCTGTGATGGCGGGCCGTAGCGCACGGCGTTGTCGAGCAGATTCAGCAGCACCCCGGCGAGTGCACCGGGATCACACCGGCCGAACAGTGACTCCGGCAGCTCACATTGCACGGGGATCTGGCGCTTCGCCGCCAGCGGGGCAAACGTCGCCACCGTCGCGCGCACGATCGGCGCGAGATCGTGCGACGCGACGCGCACACGCAGCATCCGGCGATCCGTCCGCGCCACGACCAGCACGTTCTCGACCAGGTTGTGCAGCCGTCGCGCCTCGGCCAGGATCACCTGCGCCGCGTCCGTGGTCGCTAGCGCGCCTGCCGTGCGTCCCGTCTGGATCAATTCGGCATAGAGCATGATCTCGGTGAGTGGCGTGCGCAGTTCATGACTGACTGCCGCCGTGAAATCACCACGCAATCGCGCCAGTTCGGTCGCACGACGCAAGACCAGCGCGATCAGTGCGATCACGAGCGTCGCGATCACTGCCATGAGCGTCACGGAGCTGCGCGCATAGGTGCCGACTGTTTCACCGCGCACACGAACTGCCGCATCAGGCGTGAGTGCGGCCTCGATCCGCACCAGTGAATCGGGGCCGAACGGCACCGATGAATAACCGGCGTCGGGTGCCTGCGGGCTCTCGTAGAAGACCGTACCGCCCGGCATCAGCACCCGGATCGCAATCACACTCGAGTTCGAACTTCGCCACCCGTACACGGATGGAAGCAGCGGCGGACGGCTTTGGTAGATGTACTCCTGATAGGCAGCGCGCACACCGTCAGGGTCGTACGACGTGAGCAGAAATCGCTCCGACGCGCCGGTGACGGTGCCGATGCGTGACAGTGCGATCACTTGTGGCGCGCCGGTTTCATCCGTCATGCGGACCGTCAGCACGGCCTCGGTGAACTGCCGGATCCTGGCGTACATGGCCGCCACCGTGCGTTGCGGCAGGACAACCCGGTCCGGCGACGATTGTGCAAGCACGCGCGCTGAATCGTCCAGCACGGCCAGCGCACGCACACGCAGGCCGGCTTCGCATTCGCAGAGGAGCAGGGAATCGGTCAGCGCGCGTTCGCGTGCGATGAGGTCGATCGTGCCGAGCGTCGCAGTTCGACTGGCGTCCTCATTCACCATGTTGGCGTGATTGAATACCAGCGCGCCGGCCCGGTAGGCGAAATTTGCGGCGCCGAACGTCGCAAACTGTTCGAGGTTGTTCTGCACCGTGCGCTGCTGGCGGTCGATCGCGGCCAACCCGTACCACGCCAGCCCCAGCACGACGAGCTCCGCGATCACCAGCAGCAGGTAGCCGACGCCGAGTCGATCACCGGCGGACCAGTCGCGCCACCGAAGGCGAGACTCAGCCGTCATTCACTTCCGCTGCTACCCGTGAAGAGTCGGCGTGCGCGGCCGCCACCAGGCGATAGCCTACCTTCCGCGTGGTCACGATCTGGACGCTGGCGGGCGACGACGTCTGCAGTCGACGCCGCAGCTCGACGATGTGACTGTCGATGGTGCGACTCTCGACGTCATCGTTGTAGCCCCATACCTCGCGCAGCAGGTCGCGCCTCGACACGGCTTCACCCTGCCGTCGTACCAACGCCAGCAGCAAGTCGTATTCCCGCGGCCGGAGTTCCACAAGCGCACCGCAGTGTCGTGCTTCTCGCGTACCGAGCGCGAGCTCGAGGCCCGCAAACGATTCGACCTGCCCACCGCGGTGCAGTTCGGCCCGCGACACGACGCGCCGCCGCGCGAGGGCTTCCACACGCGCCAGCAGCTCGGCGACGCTGAACGGCTTGGTGACATAGTCGTCACCGCCGGTGCGGAAGCCGCGCAGCTTGTCGACATCATCACCGCGTGCGGACAGGATGAGCACCGGCGTGTCGAATCCATCGCTGCGCATGGTGCGCAACACCTGCAGGCCATCGAGCCGCGGTAGCATCAAGTCGAGGATGACGACGTCGGGCTGCCACATACAGACGCGGTCCAGCCCCTCAACGCCGTCTCCGGCGATCCGGACCTCGAAGCCCTCGGACACGAGCGCGGTGCGAACGCCCTGCGCGATGGAAGCGTTATCCTCGACGATCAGAACGCGGGTCATGCGCGGCCTTCCTGAGGGAGGTCGGTGTGCGGCAGGCCAATTGCCCGCTCGATCAATGTGGAGGAATACTGACGCCGAGCACGGTTCGTTTCACAGGACTCTGACGTTCGGGGACTGCGACGGTGTGGCGCACCGACACCGGCTGCCACCATTCGTCGTCAGCAGCGCCACCGCGATGAGGTCCCCCCAAAAGACGTGGTGCTGGTGCGGCCGTGATTTGTCTTGTGCGACGAGCGATGTGGGCTTACTCGTCATTGTCAGCACACCCGTAGGAGGAATGCATGCCTCATCTCAGTCGTTCGACGCTCGTCGTCCTCTTTGTTGCCGGGACAACGGCATTCGCGCAGGGTCCACCCTGCAACGCAACCACACCGGCCGCCCTTGGGGTTTTTGCAGGCGAGTTCGACGTGGCGATCGCGTTCCGGGCAGGACCGACGTCGTGGGATTCAACGAGCGGCCGGGCCAGCTTCGCTCCTGATCTCGATGCATGCCTCATCGTCGAAAGATTTGCCGGACGCCGGTACGGCAGCCCGTATTCCTATCTCGCGCTCTGGGGTGCCAGCGGGGACAGCGCCAACGCCATTCAACGCACGTTCGTGCACTCGCAGCATGGAGTGATGGGGCTCTCGTCGGGCGATTGGAGCCGTGGCCGCGACTCCCTCGTCGTGCGCGACTCGGCGATGGTTCGCGGACGGTGGATTCACGAGCGATGGGTGCTGACGCGCCCCGTTGACGGCCGATTCGCGGCGACAGGATTGCGGTCGGAAGACGGCGGCCTGACGTGGTTCGCAACGGCGCGCGCGACCTTTGCCCGTCGCTGATGCGGCGGGGCATCGTAGCGCGCGTGATCGGGCGCGAAGAATGTGGGCCGTGGCATGTCTTCAATTCTCAGGCGCGGTGACATCCGGATCATGCGTGAGCAGGTCGCCCGGCTGGCATTCGAGCGCTCGACAGATCGCATCGAGTGTCGAGAATCGCATCGCTCGCGCCTTGCCGGTCTTGAGAATGGAGAGGTTCGCGAGCGTGACGCCCACGCGTTCCGAGAGATCCGTCAGCGTCATGCGCCTCGCCCAGATCATCTCATCCAGCCTGACGATGATCGCCATGCTCAGCCGGTGCCTTCGAGGTCAGCGCGCAGCTGCGCCCCGCTGCCACCGAGGCGGGCGACGATCGCGGCGCCATACATGGCGTTCAGATAGGGGAGCGCCGTCCGGAGGGTCGTGAGGCGTGAACTGCGGCGCATCAGGGCGAGGTCATGGGTCCGATTCGAATGGTATCGATATACAATACCGAGCGTATTGATAATCGGCAACTCTGCTGGTTCGCCTTTTCGGACGCGCCGTCGCCGCCTCGAGGACGAAAGGTCGGCATGCGCGACGCAAACCCGGGAAGCTGCACGAACTGCATGCCGGATGAATTTCACCATATCGTAATGAATTGCGTACTATCACCGGACGCATTTGCGCTGCTGATTCTGACGTGCCACTGCGGGCGCCACGATTGCGGCGGAGCGCACTTGCCACACACTGGAGGTCACGTGCACATGACCTCCTGACGCACGAACCGTTTGTCACATCGCACAAGCCCGCCAGCTCCCATTTCGCCTGAGGGCCGTGGTTCATGCAGCTGATCCGCAAGCGGTTGATGCCTGTCATCGTTGCGGTCGTGATGGTCGGCGGCGCCGTGATGTGGTACGCGTGGCCCGCCACTGCCTCCGCCGTCGAGTCCTCGCTCACCGCCCAGGTCAAGTTCGGCGTCTTCAAGGTGCAGGTCACGACGACCGGGGAGCTGCGGGCCCGCAAGTTCGTCGAAATGCAGGGGCCGGCCGCGGCGCAGTCGGTTCAGGTCTATCAGACCAAGATTTCGACGATGGTTCCCGAAGGCTCCGTCGTGAAGGCAGGCGACGTCGTCGCCGAACTCGATCTCGGACCAATCGCCTCCAAACTCAACGACGTGGCGCTCAACCTGCAGAAGGCGCAGGCCGAATTCACACGCGCGCAACTCGACTCGGCCCTCGAGTTGGCCCAGGCGCGTGAAGACTCGCGCACGGCGGAATACACGCTCGAGGAGAAAAAAATCGCGCTGGAACAGGCGCGATACGAAGCGCCGACCGTGAAGCGGCAGGCCGAGATCGACTTCGAGAAGGCGACCCGCGCGTTGGCCCAATCGAAGCGCAATCTCGCTACCAAGACGAAACAGGCCGAAGCAAAGATGGCGTCGGTCGGTGCGGACCTCGCACGACAGCAGAATCAGCTCAAGAACATCCAGGAAGTGCAGGCGAGTTTCACGATCAAGGCGCCGTCAGCAGGCATGGTCATCTATGTGCGCGAATGGAACGGCCGCAAGAAGGGCGTCGGATCCACCTGGAGCCCGTGGGATCCGACGGTCGCGACACTCCCCGACCTCGCGCAGATGGAGTCGGACACGTACGTGAACGAAGTCGACGTGCGGAAGCTCGCCGTCGGGCAGGCGGTGGACGTCTCGCTCGATGCCGATGCGACCAAGCGATTGTCGGGCACCGTCACGCACGTCGCCAATGTCGGCGAACAGAAGCCGAATCAGGACTCGAAGGTGTTCGAGGTGAAGATCGCGATCACGAAGGCGGACACGACGCTTCGACCCGGCATGACCACCGCGAACAGCATCCTCACCGCCGCGATTCCCAACGCGCTGTCCATTCCACTCGAAGCGCTCGTGAATACGGGGGGCTTGTCGTATGTGTACAAGAAGGACGGGCGACGCGTGGTGAAGCAGCAGATCGAGACCGGCCAGGCCAACGACGTCGAGATCATCGTGCGGCGCGGCCTTGCGAAGGACGACGTCGTGATGTTGTCCGTGCCCGGCGACACGTCGGGGATCACCATGGTGTCGATTTCAGGTGGCAAGCCCGCCGTTTCACCCGGTGCCGACACATCGAGAAGTGTCACCGTGCCGACGCCTGCACCGGCGCAGAAGGCCCCGGGTGCATCCACACCCGTAGCGCCGGCGAAGACGCGCGTTCGCGCAGCCAGAAGCTGAACGATGCCCGGCATCGCCACAGGCGCGCGCGTCACGGACGTGCCGGGCGAGCATTCGCCCACCACGTCGCGGCTGCAGGCTGTGACGGCGCACATCCTCTTCAGCGCACGCACGGCGATCGACGCGGTCCGCCACAACAAGCTGCGCGCGGGACTGACGTCGCTCGGCATTCTCTTCGGCGTCGCGTCCGTGATCGCGATGCTCGCAATCGGCAATGGCGCCGAGCAGGAAATCCTTCAGCAGATGAAACTGCTCGGCGCGAACAACATCGTCGTCACGCCCATCGTCGACCAGACGGAGGGCAAGGTCGATGACAAAAGCGGCAGGAAGGAGTCGAGGCGCTTCACGCCGGGCCTGACGTACCTCGACGCGCTGGCGATCGCGCGCACGATTCCCGATGTCGCCGCCGCGAGCAGCGAGATCGTCGTCAACAGCGTCATCACGCGTGAAGGGCACAACCGCTCAGGCAAACTCGTTGGCGTCGATTCCTCGTACTTCGGCGTCATGAACCTGCATCTCGCGGAAGGCGCGCGCTTCTCCGGTTCGCACTACGAACATGCGCGGCCCGTTGCGATCATCGGCCCGGGGGTCAAGGCGCGATTCTTCACGACGGAGAATCCGATCGGACATGCGGTGAAGGTCGGCACGCAATGGCTGACGGTCGTCGGCGTGCTCGAGGATCGCAAGGTTTCCACTGAAACCGCGAAGCGCCTCGGTATCCGTGACGCCAACATGGATGTCTTCGTACCGCTGCCATCGATGTTGCTGCGCTATCGCAATCGCGGCGAGGTCACGCAGCACGAGATGGAAGTCGCCGCGCGCGAGGGCAACAGCGCGCAGGATTCGTCGGAAACGGACGAGCAGCGCGCCGAGAAGCGCAACTACCACCAGCTCGACAAGATCGTCGTGCAGGTGACGTCGTCGCAAAACGTGTCGTCGGTGGCGGAGGTGACGCGACGCATGCTGCAGCGCCGGCACAATGACGTCACCGACTTCGAAATCTCGGTGCCCGAACTGCTGCTCAAGCAGGAGCAGCGCACCAAGACGATCTTCAACGTCGTGCTTGGCGCGATCGCCTCGATCTCGCTCATCGTCGGTGGCATCGGGATCATGAACATCATGCTCGCGTCGATCCTCGAGCGCATCAAGGAGATCGGCGTGCGGCGTGCGATGGGGGCGACGCAGCGTGACATCCTGGCGCAGTTCCTGAGCGAGGCGGTGATGATCAGCCTTGCGGGTGGCGTGGCCGGCATCGTCGTCGGCGTTGCGCTAAGCCTCGGCATCGAGCGCGCTGCCGGCATCAACACCATCGTGTCGTTCCTCTCGGTGGCCCTCGCGTTCGGCGTGTCGGTCGCGGTGGGTCTGGTCTTCGGAATCGTGCCGGCACGCAATGCTGCGAAGCAGGATGTGATCGTCTGCCTCCGCTACGAATGAGACGCCCGCAGAGGACTCCCGTGCTTCGTCACCTCTCACGTGCGGCGCTCTGTGTCGCGGCTGCCGCGCTCGCGCCACACGTTGTGCGCAGCCAGGCACCGCGCAGCCGTTCGCTCACGCTGCAGGAAGCCATCGCGCTCGCGCTGGCCAGCGGGTCGTCATCCGAAGTCGCGCGCAGTGTGCGGGACGCAGCGCAACAGCGCGACCGCGCGTTCAACGCGCGCCTGCTACCGCAGCTGTTCGTGTCTGGCAACGCCGCGAACTACAACCGCGGCATCAATCCAATCACCCTTCCGGACGGGTCGACGCAGTACGTCGGGCAATCGCAGAACCAGTCGTCACTGCAGATGGGGTTCAGCCAGCGCCTGCCCCTCACCGGCGGGCTCGTCTCGGTCGGATCGGCCCTGAGTCGCGTCGACCAGTATCCCACCACGGGGATTCCGGGCACGCGGCTGTACCAGGCATCGCCACTCGTGATCTCGCTGCAGCAGGATCTGTTCAAGCCGCGCAACGTCGTGTGGGACAAGCGCGTGCAGTCGCTCAGTGCGACCGTCGCGCAGCGCGGCTACCTGGAGGTGCGTGAGGACATCGCGGGGACCACTGCGGGCGCCTTCTTCGACCTGTACGCGCAGCAGATCACGCTCGCCAACGCGGCGAAGAACGTGGCCGTCAATGACACGCTGTTCACGCTCAACACGGGGCGCTTCGAGGTGGGCAAGATCGGCGAGAACGACCTGCTCAAGAGTGAGCTCGCACTGCTCAGGTCGCGAGCTGCCATGGCCGATGCGGCGCTCGCCCGCGACCGCGCCGAAGCCACGCTGCGCCGCATCATCGCATTGCCGGCGGGGCAGTCCTTCAGCATCGTCACGCCCGACTCGATTCCCGACATCGCCGCCGATCCCGACGTCGCGGTGCTGCAGGCGCTTCGAAACTCGAGCGTCGTCCAGCAGGCTGTGTTCGACGATGTGCAGGCCAAGCGCGGCATCAGCCAGGCGCGTCTGAACAACCGGTTCAATGCCTCGATCAATGCCAGCGTCGGCTTCAATCAGACGGCACGCGCCTTCAGCGAGTCGTATCAGAGTCCGCTCGCCAGGCAGACGCTGAACGTGTTCGTGAACCTGCCGGTGTTGCAGTGGGGCGCGGGGAGTGCGGATGTACAGGAGGCATCGGCGATCGACCGGCGTACGTCGGCCAACAATCGTGCACGGCGCGAGGCACTGGTGGAGGACGCGCGCTTTTCCGCCCTCGCGCTGCAGCAGGCACAGCGCAATCTGGTCATTGCGGCGAAGGCCGATACGGTTGCGGCCAAGCAGTTCGAGGTGGCGCGCAATCGCTATAGCATCGGCAAGATCAGCAACACCGATCTGTACAACGCACAAAACGAAAAGGACGCGGCCGTGCTCGCGAATGTGCTGGCGTTGCGGACGTACTGGACGGCGTTCTACTATTTGCGCCGTGTGACGCTGTATGATTTCGCCGCGAAGCGGGACATCACGGACAGCGCCGAGCGCTGAACAGCGTAGTCGTAGGTAGTCGCGCGCCCTTTATGTGTCACAACCGCGGCCACCCCTTCGGAAAATCCGGTCGAAGACCACCCGCTGCGTTCGCTGTCGGGTACACAAACGGTATTCTCGAACGGTGATCTGCTCGCCTGCCTCGTAACGACGGGCGCGTGCAGGAGCGACGCGTGATCGTTCATCAGCCTGCGCCATCCCGCAATGCCAGGCGGGAGCGTGGCGCCGAGTCGTGAGCCCGTCGATCGAGCACGGCACTGCGCCACCCTGTCGAAAAGTCTCTCTTGAAACACCTCACGAACTGCATGCGACTCTCCCTTCGCTTCCTCAGTACGCTCGTGGAATGCGCTGAACTCGGCGAGGCGCGGGCATGACGGCAAACGCACATGACACGCGCGGGAGAGCAGGCGTCCCATCGCCGCAACCGGAGTGGGCGTACTTCGTCGATCTCGATGGCACGCTGCTGGAG
>JACMLX010000185.1 GCA_014379355.1 Gemmatimonadaceae bacterium | reverse complement strand
TCGCCTCGCGCATCGCTCCCGGTCGAACACGGGCCTGGCGCGTCCTCGCCGGTGTGGTGGTCGCGGCCGGCGCCGCGGCTGGCGCGCTCGCGTGGGTGCGAGGGACGCCGAGGATGCTCGAGATGACCGTCGGCGATCGACTGATGCTGGCTGATGTGCAGCTGCCCGCCGCCGATTCCGCGAACGGGCGCGCGCTGTCGTATGCGCTCCAGAGTGCGTTGCAACAATCGGCGCGCGTCCAGTTCGTCAGCCCTGCCGCGATCGCGGATGCACTGCGACGCATGGGACGCGACGCGACCAGTGCGGCGCTGCCCGACTCCACGGCCGCAGAAGTCGCCGAGCGTGAAGGTGCGCGCTACGTGATCAGTCTGTCGGTGACGCCGACCGACAGCAGGCGCGTGGTGGCGCTGACTGTGCTGGACCCGACCACACGGGCATCGCTCCGCACGTACTCGCAGACACCGACCGGCACCGATCTGCTGGAGGCGATCGATGGCGTCGCGAGGATGTTGCGACGCGATCTGGGCGATTCGCGTGAGGAGGTCGGCAGCGCGATCCCGCTACCGCGTGCGACCACACCGTCGCTCGAGGCGCTGCGCTTGTACGCCGGCGCCACGGCCGCCTTCAATCGCGCGCAATACCGGGATGCGCGGGCGCTGTACGAAGGCGCGCTGGTGCTCGACAGCGGTTTCGCCGCGGCGCACGCGGGCCTGGCCTACATCGACTACGTCTACAACAATTCGCGTGCCGCCGACCCGCACATGCAGCGGGCACTCGCGCTCTCCGATCGCCTGCCGTCGCGCGAGCGATTGCTGATTCAGGCCGTGGCGGCGCGTGGCGCGAACGACTGGTCACGCGCGGCGACGCTGCGTCGTGCGTACCTGATCCGGTATCCGGAAGACTACGACATGTACGCGCTGCTCGGATACGACCTGATGCGCGCACCGTCCGGAAAGGAAGCGCTCGAGGCGTTCGACTCACTCGAGGCGCACCGTTCGCTGCAGGCCGGTGACCTCCTGAACATTGCGAGTGTGAGGACACAGCTGGGGCAGTTCAGGGAAGCGCGCGACGCACATGTCGCGGCCTTGAAGCTCGACACGGCCTTCCTTGCCCGTGCGATGCAGAACGAGCAGATCGGGCGGGTACTGCTCACCCTCGGCCACACCGATTCCGCGCGAGCCGTGCACTCGGTCATGCTGCTGCACGCGCGACAGGACCAGGCGCGCGGACACCGCGCGCTGGCGTACGTCGACCTGTACGAAGGGCGATACACGAGCGCGATGGACCATCTCAGGACGGCGATCGCGATCAATGCGCTGGAGTCCGACGTGTCGCTGAGTGAGATACGCGATCGGGACCTGCTCGCGAATGCCATGATGGATGTGGGGCAGCTGCCAGCGGCGCGCGAACAGCTGTTGGCCGCCGCGAAGCGGGGCCTGACGCACCGCACGCCGCCGCAAGCGTTGTACTGGACCGGAAAGCCGCTGGCGCGACTCGGCGATCTGACTCTCGCGCGACAACTGCTCGACTCTGCGCGCGCGCGAACACGAGCATCGGACAAGGCGGAGCAGGCCGCAACCACCGCACTCGAGGCGGAGATCCAGGTGGCCGACGGTCACGCCGCAGATGGCGTGGTTTCGGCGGCACGGGCGCTGGCCCTCGACGACAGCCTGACGATGCTGGTCGAGACACATGCGTACGCACTCGAGCGCTCAGGCGCGCTGGCCGACGCGCGCGCCGTCTACACGGCGCTCAGCACCCGGCTGCGTGGCGGCGTGGAAGCAGAAGGACAGCAGATGGCGCGGCTCGCGCCGCTGGCCGTGGCACGCATCGACCTGCAGCTGGGTCGCGACGACGACGCGCGACGCGCCCTCGGGGCGTTCATGGAACGCTGGCCGCGCGCCGATGCCAACCTGCCGATGCTGACGACGTTGCGCGCGCAGATCGCCGCGAAGCAGCGGCCGTGACGCTCGCTCAGGAGCGTGTCGTGCTGGCCGTCCGTCGCAAGCGCACCAACCGCACGAGCAACAGCGCCGCGAACAACCCGAAATACACCAGCGGCCAGAACGTGTCCTTCTTCACCGCCCACAGATAGTGCGTCGTGGCGGTGATCGCCACCAGGTACGTCAGCCGATGCAACTGCTTCCACCGCGCACCGCCGAGTTTCTTCGCGATCGCGTTCGGCGACGTGATCGCGAGCGGAACCAGGATGAGCCAGCTGACCATGCCGATCGTGATGTAGGGACGTTTCGCGATGCTGGCCCAGATCTCGCCGAATTGCAGTTCGAGGTCGAGGCCGAAGTAGATCAGCATGTGCAGCGTGGCATAGAAGAACACGAACAGACCGAGCATCCGCCGATACGTGGCGAGCCAGCTCCACCCGGTGAGCTGACGCAGCGGCGTGATCGCGAGCGTGTACGCCAGTGAACGCAACGCGAGCGTACCGGTATCGATCTCGATGATCTTCACCACGTCGCCCTGCAGGCGATCGGTGAGCAGCGCGAACGTCAGCCACGCGGCCGGTGCGAGGAGGATGACGAAAACGACCGGCTTGAGCGCGCGCCCGATGCGCGGACCGCGCGGACGCGCACGCGGGGCGGGTGTCGCGGCGACGGATGTCATGCGCGACGACTCAGCTGCACGGCATCAGAAATTGCGCCGCAGATCCATGCCGCTGTAGAGCGACGCCACCTGGGCTTCGTAGCCGTTGAACATCGGCGTCGGCTTGCGCAGGAGGTCACCGAGCTTGCGATCACGCGCCTGACTCCAGCGCGGATGATCCACCGTCGGATTCACATTGGCGTAGAACCCATACTCGTTCGACGCGGCCCGCATCCAGGTGCTGGTCGGCTGCGAGTCGGTGAACTTCAGCCTCACGATCGCCTTGATGTTCTTGAAGCCATACTTCCATGGCACGACGAGACGGAGCGGCGCGCCATTCTGATTCGGGAGCGTCTTGCCGTACATGCCGGTGGCGAGCAGGGCCAGCGGATGCATCGCCTCGTCGAGCCGCAGCCCCTCGACATACGGCCAGCTGATGCTTCCGCTGCGCTGACCGGGCATCTGCGATGGATCGAGGAGCGTGTATATCTCGACGAACTTCGCGCCCGGCAGGGGATCGGCGCGCCTGATGACATCGGCCAGCGGAATGCCACGCCACGGAATCACGGCGCTCCACGCTTCCACGCACCGGAAGCGATAGATGCGATCCTCCACCTTGCTCGGCGACAGCAATCCGTCCAGCGGCATGTCGCCCTTGTTGCGGCACAGGCCTTCGACCTTGACGGTCCACGGGCGCGTGCGGAAGCGCTGCGAGTTCGCCTTCGGATCCTCCTTGTCGGTTCCGAACTCGTAGTAGTTGTTGTAGCTCGTGACCTTCTCCTCGTCGGTCAATTCCTCGCCCTGCTGCGCACCGGCGGGCTGCACGGCGCCGAGCACGGCTTGGGTCAGCGCGCCGGCGGCGGTGATGGCACCCATGCTCCCGACCATACCGAGGAACTGGCGGCGATTCAGGTATTCGCGCTCCGGTGTGATCTCGGATGACGGTGGCTCGATGTGCTTGCGAATCAGCATGAGTGTGCGCGCATGGACCGGGGAATCCCTGCAGGGTTCTGGTGGGCCGCGTCGAGTGCAACGCGTTTCAACATTACAACACGTGACGCGCCCAGATGAGCCGCTGGATCACGTTGATGCCGACCAGCACCGACATCGCACCGAACAACGTGACGAGATGTGCGGGAAATACGAAGAACAGCCCAAAAAACACCACCGTTTCAAATCCGGCGACGAGCGCCGGCGGCATCGTCACGGTCGTGAGCTCTCCGGTGACACGGGCACCGGATGCACGCTTCTCGAGCACGGCCGACAGGTACATCCAGCTGCACGCGTTGACGAAGAATGTCGCCTCGAGAACAGCCGTCCAGACCAGAACGCCGCGATCGGCCGACTGGATTGCGAAGCCGACCGGAATCGCCGCATAGACGATGAAGTCCAGCAGGATGTCGAGATAACCACCGAAATCGGTCTGCCGTTCCGCGACACGCGCGACGGTGCCGTCCAACCCGTCAGTGATCCGATTGAGACCCCACAACAACAGGCCGGCCAGCCAGGCACCCCGCCACGCTGCGAGCGCGGCCGCGATCCCGAAGACGAACGCCGTCAGCGTGAGCACATTCGGCGCAACGCCGCGAAAGATCGTCGCAAGTGGTGCGAGCAGGCGATCCTTGACTCCGCGCAGCAGGTGGTCAAACACGCGGCCGTCCGCGATCCGCAAAGACACGGGCGTGCGCGATGGCGACGACGACGCCATCGCCGACGCCAAGTCGTGTGTTGCCGCTGGTGCTCACGGTGACCGTGCCACCGGCGGTATCGCACAGCGTCAGCACCACATCGTGCGCAGCGTCGCGGCGATCGGTGATGAGCAAGGTCGACGGGTGTATCTCTTCGCTGCGCTCGACTGTCACTTCGTGCGACCGGACACACGCCACTGCGGGACCCGCATCCAGCTCGCCGGCCGGCAAGGTTCCGCCGATCCAGTGGAAACATCGACCGCCATTCTCCTGGACCACCTCGCCCGTGATCTCCGAGAATATGCCCACGAGCCGCGCCGCCTCGAGCGATGGCGGCGCCTGGATCAGCGCGGCCGGCTCTCGCGGCGTGGTGAGTGTCATCCAGTCGATCAACGACATGTGCGTCGCGACGGCGAGCGCATCATCGAGATCATGTGTGACGAGCACCATCGCGGCGCCGCTCGCCGCGCGCGCCTCGAGCAGTGCCGCACGCACATCGCGCCGTACCGCCGGATCGAGTGAGGCCAGCGGTTCGTCGAGCAGGAGTACCGCCGGCTCCGCACAGAGTGCGCGGGCGAGTGCCACGCGATGGCGCTGCCCGCCACTCAACGCATCCGGCATGTTTCCGGACACGTCGCTGACCTGCAGTCGCTCGAGCCATTCGAGGCCGCGACGAACGGCATCGCGCTTCGGTACACCGCGCAAGGTGAGCGGGAACGCCACGTTCTCATGCACCGCGAGGTGCGGAAACAGCACCGGCTCCTGATGCAGGTACACGACGCCACGTTTCTCGGGCGGCAGTGCCGTCACATCGCGCCCATTCACGACGACCTGGCCGCGCCGCAATACCTGCAGTCCAGCCAGCGTGCGCAGCAGCGACGACTTGCCGTCACCTGATGCGCCAAGCACGGCAAGACAGTCCCCGCCGTTCACGCTGAAGGTCACATCTGCCAGTCCGACCCGATATCCGCGCGGTTCATCGAACGTGCGAGGGAGAATCAGTGCCTTCATCTCACGGTGCGACGGCCGCTCGTCATTGCCGAACAGGACATCCAGATCCTGCACGCGGAGTGCGGCACTCATGCGACGACCGCCGGTGTATTGCCCGCCGCGACGCGCGAGACACCGAGCACAAAGAGGGCGGGAATCGCGAGTGCGAGCGCTCCAGCGGCCGCGCGCTGATCCTGTCCGGCCTGCAGCATCGCCAACACATCGAGTGGCAATGTGCGCACCGCGCCGCCACCCACCAGCAGCGTCAGCGCGACCTGCGCCCAGCTGACGAGAAATCCAAGCGCGAGAGCTTCCGTGATCGGCCGCCGCAGCAGCGGCAGCATCAGGTGCCTCCACCGCTCCAGACCACCGGCACCGAGTGTCGCTGCCGCTTCCTCCAGTCGCAGGTCCCATCGTGTGAACACGCCAAGGAACACCAGCGTGAGATAGCCGAGTGCTGGGACGAGATGCGCGAGAAACACGCCGACGACCGTGCCACCGAGACCGAGGGTGAGCACGCTGAGTTGCAGACCCGCTCCCAGTGCCACGGGCGGCAACGCCACGGCAGTGAATGCAAGCAGCGCAACGGAGCGACGGACGCCGCGCGTACTGAGCGCCGCGGCACGACCGAGCGGCAACGCGAGCGCCGTACCCACGAGTGCTGTACTCACGGCCAGCACCACGCTGTTGAGCAGCGCCGTGCGATGTGACGCATCCCGAAACAGCTCGGCCCATGCCCCGCCATCGACCGACGACGGCA
The DNA here is from genome assembly GCA_014379355.1 of Gemmatimonadaceae bacterium. Lineage (GTDB taxonomy): Bacteria > Gemmatimonadota > Gemmatimonadetes > Gemmatimonadales > Gemmatimonadaceae > JACMLX01. The sequence continues at coordinate 5,391 of JACMLX010000185.1, read as the reverse complement.
CAACCGATGGATAGAACCAGCCGCGCGCGATCGAGGTGACGACAAGCATCGCCAGGGGAGCACTCGCGAACAGCGTCAACGCCACCACCGACAGGGCACGCATCGACAAACGTGGCGTCATGCCTCGTCTCTCCGCAACGCCTCGTGCACGAGCGCTGCAAACACGGCGAGCCCGGTCGCGAGGAGCGCAATCAGGTACGCCTCGCCATGTGATGTCGCGTCGAGCGACTGCCGCCGTTCCTGGATCAACAGTGGTAGCGCAAGCGGCGAACTCGGTGCCAGCACGAGCGGCAATTCAAGCGAGCCGAGTACGAACACGAACACCGCGATGACACTCGGCGCCATTCCGCGCAACAGCAGCGGCAGGGTGATGGTGCGCAGCGCCTGCGACGGTGATGCACCCAGCGTGCGCGCCGCGTCGGTGAGCGCGCGCCCACGCAACGATTGCAGGCTCACGGCGACGAGCGCGAGAAACGGAAGCTCCTTCCACACCACGGTCGCGATCACGCCGATCGCCCACGGATCGAGCACGAGCGCCGGGAATTCGCCTGGCGTGGCGATGAGATGCAGCTGTGCCGCAACGCGCGACAGCCAGCCACTTTGCGACAGCAGCAACAGGACCGCGACGGCCGCAGCGACGTTCGGCACCGGAAGTGGCAATGCGACGACGGTTCGTGCGAATCGTTCGATTTTCGAGGCGCCTCCGAGCAGCAGCGCGATGGACAGCGCCCCGGTGAGAGCCAGTGACGTACCTGCGCCGGCAATCCACAGTGACAACAACGCGGAGCGCCAGACGGCCCCATCGCGCAGCACACGACCGAGGGACACGCCGTCAGCGTCGCCACTGACGCCGATCGCGCCGCCCACCAGGTATCCGATGCCGACCACGATCGGCACGCCGAGCAGCAGCGCGGCAGCAGACAGCGTCAGCAGGTGCTGGCGCGCGGAAACATGGGGCGGGATCACGAGCGGAGAGTGGACGAGTCGACCGCCGCGCGCAATCTCAGCGGATCATCCGGCGCCAGTCGTCGGTGAGGCGCTCGTGATAGCGTGGCGAGACTTCCGGACGGGCGTATCGGCGCAATGTGTCGGCCGATACGAGCCGCGGGTCGTTGACGATCGAATCGAATCGTTCACGCCATTCTGCCGGCAACCGGGCCAGATCGAGCACCGTACCATCCGCCCACACGGTGGGGCGCTGCTTCTCGAGCTGCGCGGCCGGCGACAGCAGGAAGTTGGCGACGATCATGGCGCCGGCGGCGTTGGGTGCGTTGGCCGGGATGCCCAGGAAATGCGCGTTCGCGAGTGTGCCGTCGCGCAGCACGAGCGCACGACTGGTCGCGGGCAACACACCCTGCAGCGCCTTCGTGACCGCCTCGTTCTGGTTGTACGACAGACTGAAGTCGATCTCGCGATTGGCGAAAAGGCGATGCATCGCCGCGACATCAGCCGGGTACTGCGTGCCCTTGCGCCAGAGATACGGCTTCAGTGAATCGAGCCACGCGAAGAGGCGCGTGCGCGCCGCGATGTACGTCGTGGAGTCGTAACCGCCCGCGAATGTGCCCACGCCGCCGTTCTGCGCGTACATCACACCCTTGAGGAAGGTGATGCCGGTGAAGCTCTGGTCATAGGTGAAGCGACCGGGATGCGTGCGGATCCAGTGCGTCAGTTCATCCACGGTGCGCGGTGGCTGCGGTGTGCGCGCGCTGTCATGGATCAGCGCCATCTGCACCGTGCCGTACGGCGATTCGAAGCCTCCCGGATCCTGTTCGAAGTCGCGACTGATGATCGGCGACGCACTGTCCACCAGCGCCCCGGCCGGCAGCACGCCACTCCACGGCCCAGCCAGCAACTGGCGGGAGCGCAGGGCGCCGAACGTTTCACCATTGATCCAGAGCAGGCTCGCGGTGCCCACCTTCGCGCCGGACTGTGTCTCGACGGTGAGCTGATCGACAAGTTCGCTGCCCTGCCCACTCACCGCCTGCAGTGTGACACCGTATTCCGCGAGCACCCGTGGTGCGACCCACCGGTCCACGAACGCGTTCACCGACGGATCGCCGCGCCACATCCGCCAGATCACGGTTGTCCCCCGCGCGCGTCGCACGATGCTGTCCCACGGCAGTTTCGCGAGATCGGGTGCGGCGGCCGCGGGGGCGGCGCGCGAACACCCGCCGACGAGTGCCGCGGCACACACCGCACCGAACACGAATACGCGCCGCACGTCAGCGAACATTCAGAACGTGTAGTGGGCGGAGAATTGCACCTGCCGCGCCGGCGCCGCGCTTGGAAACACCAGCGCGTCACCTGGGCGTCCCACCTGCGTACGCGCGCCACCGCCGGGCAGGCCGTTCGCGTAGCCGCTCACATTGCGCGTATTGAAGACGTTGAAGACGTCACCGCGCACCTCGATCGGCCCGATGGTGTACGCGGCGCCGACGTTGAGCAACGTGGCTGCGGGCAGCCGCTCGCCATTGCGACCCACACCGAGGAACCGGTCCTGGTTGCCGAGGAAACCATTCCCGAACGTATCACCCGAGCCATCGAGATCGCAGTACGAGGCGCCGCAGAAGCCGGCGATCCGATTGATCGGTGTGCCCGACTGCACATCGAACACGGTGCTCAGTGACAGGCGACGCACACCGGTGTACACGGCGCGCAACGACATCTTGTGCCGCCGGTCGTTCACCGCGTCCGCCCACTCGGCGTCGAAGTTGTTGCCTTGCGTGGCGTTGAAGTTGATGTCCTCCGTGTTGTTGCGTGCCCGGCTCAGCGTGTAGTTCGCGTCGAGGAGAATCGTGCGTTCCGGCTGCCAGCGGAGCGCCGTCGTCAGACCGACGTAGTTCGCCTCGCCGCGCGAGGCCGATGTGGTGAGGCGACGATAGCTGCCGGTTGCCGGTGCGACGGGCCGGAACGTGTCACCCTCCGACACGGGCACGGTCGTCACGTCGTTCGGGCCGATGCCACGTGTGTTCGCATTCAGGTCCCACGACAGCGGCAGGTTGTTGGTTTGCGTCGCCACTGCATCGACCGTGACACCGAATGATGTCGAGAGCTGGTACTGGAACCCGAGACTGACCTGATCGCTGTACGGATTCTCCAGGCCGAGTGCGAAGAGCCGGCGGATTTCACGCGGCGGGAATGTGCTCGTCTGCGACGCGAGCGTCGGCCCGCGCGGACCCTGCAGATAGGCTGGCGCCTGCGCACCGTCGAGCGTGATGGTGGCGTTGCCCTCAGGGCCGAACTGGACGGCGTCGGAGTAGATCGCGTACGGAAACTTGCCGGTGTAGCGACCGACACCGCCTCGCATCACACTCCTGTCCGTCGGCGTCCAGTTCACGCTCAGGCGGGGTTGGAAGTTGTTCAGGTCCGGCTTCGATTCACCGCGCGATGTGAGATCATCGTAGTCCCATCGCAGGCCGGCGTTGAGTGTCAGGGATGCCGTCGGTGTGAACCGATCTTCGAGCCAGGCGCTGGTGACGAGCTGGGACAGGTTGACCTGCTTCTGGCGCGCGTCGATCTGGTAGCGCAACACCCTCACATTCTGCGGCACGTCGGCGAACGTGTAGAAGTTGCCGCCTGACGGAGTGATGTTGCCCTCGTTCAGGACGGTGTAGCTGCCGATCGGGTTGGTGTTCGATCCCGTGAGTTCGAAGGCGCTGCGCGCGACGTCGACGCCGGCGCTGATCGTATTCCTTTCGCCGAACTGCCGGCGATGTTCGGTGCGGAACTGGAGCTGCCTTTCCGATTCGTCGAACACGAAGTTGCTGCTGCCGACCACCGCCTGCGTGATCGTGTTGCCGGGGCGCGCCGGATCGTCGGCCACGATCGTCACCTGTGGCGTGGTGAAGCTGCTGCGCGTAGGTGGGAAGTTCCAGCGGAAGGTGCCGAACTGCAGTGAGGTGATCTGGCTGGCGCGCCCGTTGGCGAGCGACGCGCGGTGTGTAAGGCTGCTCAGTGAGCCGATGCGCTGCGTGCGGGTATCCGCCTCGGGAGCGAGGATGCCGCTGCCCTGTCCGGCGCGATCGGTGCTCGTCAACGCGAACTTCGCCGTCAGGCTGCCGGCATTGCCGAGTCCCTGATCGACGCGACCGAACGCCTTGTAGATCTGGCGCAGCTCACGACCGACGAATGGCACGCTGGTCGTCGACGCGATACGATCCTCATTCTCGTTCGTGTATTCGAGCGCGCCGAATACGAACGTCCGGTCCTTCACCAGCGGACCGCCGCCCGACGCCCCGGCCTGCGTCCGTCGAAAACCATCCTGCGCCTTGTTGAAGGCGTCCGGGTTGCCGCCGGGGATGATTTTCGCGCGGGAGTCGAACGGCACGCCGGGACGATTGTACACGAACACATCGCCGCCCCATTTCGCCTTGCCGGCCCGCGTCTCGAACTGCACGACACCGTTGCTGCTGCGGCCGATATCAGCACCGTACGTGTTCGCGGCGACACTCAGGCGCTCGAGTGCGGAGAGGGGCAGTTCGACGCGTGACCCGCCGAGAAACCCCTCGTTGTTGTCGAGACCATCGATTGTGTACGACGTGTACAGCGAATTGCTGCCATTGATGGTGAGGCGCGGGGCATCACCGAAGAAGCCTGTGGCCTGGGCGACATTCGGCAGCGAGTACGCGAGCGAGATCGGATCGCGCGCGTCGGTCGGCAGCGCATTCAACTCCTTTCGCTCGACGGTGCCGCCGACGGTCGCCGTGCTGGTGTTGAGCAAGCGGCGCGGCTTGTCGGCCACGACGCTGACGACGGAGAGTTGCGCGGCCGTGGAGTCGCGCCAGCGACGGCATCCGGGGGCGGCGGGTCTCGCGACGCAGCTCGCGCTGTCGGGCCGGACACGTGTGGGGTCCTGTGCAGAACCCAGCGTGGGCAGGGCGAGGAGCGCGACGACGGCGGCAGGATGAAGGAGGCGCATCGAAAGGAAGATAAGTTTGGCGGAGCGGACGCTCCGGCTGAGCAACGAGCCGTCAGTCTGCCGTAAAGTTCCCACTCCCAGTACGACTGCGACCCCAGAACCGGATGTTGATGACCACGCTGCGCGACGGCTATCTGCTCGGCATCTCGTATCTCGAATGGCTCAAGGCCCTCGGCGTCGCATCAGCGACGGTCGTCGTTCTCTGGGGGCTGCGCCACCTGATCGTGCGCCGACTGGAGGGCGCGGCGAGCACCGAGACGTGGGTCGATGACCTGTTCCTGATGCTCGCGCGCAAGACCTCGCGCATGTACATGCTGGCGATGGGCATCACGGTGGCCGGACTGTACGAGATGTCGGGAACGACGCTGCCGACGTGGCTCCGGATCTTCACGATCGGCGCCTTCTGCCTTCAGTTGCTGTGGTGGGCGAATGCATCGGTGGATTTCTGGGTCAAGCACATGAGCCGCACCGCC